>DATDGI010000154.1:0-14303 GCA_036522155.1 Streptosporangiaceae bacterium | reverse complement strand
AACCGCTCGCCGACCTCGGGCATGTGCGGGTTGGCGATGGCGTTGATCGCCGCCCGGGCCGCCTCGGCCGAGGCCCCGTCGGTGGCCCCGACGTAGATGGTGCCGTCGTCCTCGATGGTGATCTCGGCGCCCGTGTCGTCCTGGATCGAGTTGATCATCTTGCCCTTCGGCCCGATGACCTCGCCGATCTTGTCCACCGGCACCTTGATCGTGATGATCCGCGGCGCGTAGGGGCTCATCTCGCCCGGCGCGTCGATCGCCTCCCGCATCACCCCGAGGATGGTCAGCCGGGCCGCCCGGGCCTGGGTGAGCGCGGCCGCCAGCACCGACGCCGGGATGCCGTCGAGCTTGGTGTCCAGCTGGAGCGCGGTGATGACGTCGGTGGTGCCGGCCACCTTGAAGTCCATGTCACCGAACGCGTCTTCGGCGCCAAGGATGTCGGTCAGGGTGACGTACTGCCCGCCCTCGTTGATCAGGCCCATGGCGATACCGGCCACCATGTCCTTCAGCGGCACCCCGGCGTCGAGCAGCGACATGGTCGAGGCGCAGACCGAGCCCATCGAGGTGGACCCGTTGGAGCCGATCGCCTCCGATACCTGGCGGATCGCGTAGGGGAACTCCTCACGCGCGGGCAGCACCGGGATCAGCGCCCGCTCGGCGAGCGCGCCGTGGCCGATCTCCCGCCGCTTGGGCGAGCCGACCCGGCCGGTCTCCCCGGTGGAGTAGGGCGGCATGTTGTAGTTGTGCATGTACCGCTTGGTCCGCTCCGGGTTGAGCGTGTCGATCATCTGCTCCATCCGGAGCATGTTCAGCGTGGTGACGCCGAGCACCTGGGTCTCGCCGCGCTCGAACAGTGCCGAGCCGTGCACCCGCGGCAGCACGTGCGCCTCCGCCGACAGCTGCCGGATGTCGGCCAGCCCGCGGCCGTCGATGCGGATGCCATCGCTGATGATCCGTTCCCGGACCAGCTTCTTGGTGAGCGAGCGGTAGGCGGCGCTGATCTCCTTCTCCCGGCCCTCGAACTGGCCGGCGAGCTGCTCGGTGGCGAGCGCCTTGATCCGGTCGGTCTCGGTCTCCCGGTCCTGCTTGCCGGAGATGGTCAGCGCCTTGGCCAGCTCGTCGCTGACCGCGGCGGCCAGCGCGTCGTAGACGTCCTGGCCGTAGTCGGCGAAGATCGGGTAGTCCGCAGTCTCCTTGGCCGCCTGCGCCGCCACCTGCTGCTGCGCCTGGCACAGGATCTTGATGAACGGCTTGGCCGCTTCCAGGCCCTGCGCCACCGTCTCCTCGGTCGGCCCGACCGCGCCGCTGCCCGGGTCGGCCAGCAGGCCCAGGGTGCGCGGGGTCGACTCGGCCTCGACCATCATGATCGCGACGTCGCCGTCGTCGAGCACCCGCCCGGCCACGACCATGTCGAAGGTCGCGTCCTCCAGCTGCGGGTGGGTCGGGAACGCTACCCACTGCCCCTTGATCAGGGCCACCCGGACGCCGCCGATCGGCCCGGAGAAGGGCAGCCCGGCCAGCTGGGTGGACAGCGAGGCGGCGTTGATCGCCACCACGTCATACAGGTGCTCCGGATGCAGCGCCAGGATCGTCTCGACGATCTGGATCTCGTTGCGCAGGCCCTTCACGAACGACGGCCGGAGCGGCCGGTCGATCAGGCGGCAGGTCAGGATGGCGTCCTCGGACGGCCGCCCCTCGCGGCGGAAGAACGAGCCGGGGATGCGGCCCGCGGCGTACATCCGCTCTTCCACGTCCACCGTCAGCGGGAAGAAATCGAGTCCCTCCTTGGGCTGCTTGGACGCGGTGGTGGCGGACAGCACCACGGTCTCGTCGTCGAGATAGACGACGGCGGAGCCGTTGGCCAGACGGGCCAGACGGCCGGTTTCGAATCTGATCGTGTGAGTGCCGAACGGGCCATTGTCGATGATCGCGTCGGCGGTATGCACACCCTCCATCGGGTGAGACCTCCTTGGGTGAGGTCCCGCGCCCGCTGATCGCAGGTGACGCGCTGACATCCGGCCGGGCTGGCTGCCGGCCGGTCTTCGATCGAAGCTCTCGGCCCGGGTGCATGCCGCCCCGCGAGAGGGACACCCACCCCGACCCGAGAACCACTACCGAGGACCGGCCCCGATGCCCTGTGCGTCCGGCAACCGGGGCCGCGGGACGTTGTTCTCGAGTTCTGGTTACGACCCTACCTGCGCAGGCCCAGCTTTCCGATCAGCGCACGGTAGCGCTGGATGTCCTTGCGGGCCAGGTATTGCAGGAGCCGGCGGCGGCGGCCAACGAGCAGCAGCAGTCCGCGACGGCTGTGGTGGTCGTGCTTGTGCACCTTGAGGTGCTCGGTCAGGTCGTTGATCCGCCTGGTCAGCAGCGCGACTTGGACTTCCGGCGAGCCGGTGTCACCCTCATTGGTCGCGTGCCCGGCGATGATCTCCTTCTTTACGGCTGTTTCCAGCGGCACGTGGCATTCCCATCTTTGTTGGCTGATCGTGAGGTGCCTGCGCGGATCACAGGATCTGCCCAGGCGTAGGCGGCATGGGGCTGGAGCTAGCTGCCCAGAGCCCACCGGTCAGCCGCTTGAGGGCACAGCTGACCAGATCGGCTGCACCGACCTGTGACAACGGTACCACGCTGGCCGGGTGCGGGATGCATCCGGCTTACCGGGCCTCGCTGAGGGTAATCGCCCGGGCCTGGTCGACGTCGCGCCGCATCTGCCCGGCCAGCGCCGCCGCGGAGCTGAACCGTTCCATGCCGCGCAGCCGGGCGGCGAAGTCGACGGCGACCCGCTCGCCATAGAGTTCGAGGTCGTCGCGGTCGAGCGCGTACGCCTCCACCACCCGGTCCTGCCCGCCGAAGGTGGGGTTGCTGCCGACCGAGATCGCGGCCGGCCAGCAAGCCACCGCCTGCCCGTCCCGGTCGAGCCGGGTGAGCCACCCGGCGTAGACGCCGTCGGCCGGGATGGCGGTGTAGGGGGGCGTGGCCAGATTGGCGGTGGGGAACCCGAGCGCCCGGCCCCGCCGCTGGCCGGTCACGACCACTCCCTCCACCCGGTGCGGCCGGCCCAGGTCCGCGGCCGCGGCGGCCACGTCGCCCGCGGCGAGCTTGCCGCGGATGCCGCTGGAGGACACCCTGGTGCCGTCCACCGCCAGCAGCGGCACGCCCTCGGCGGTGAAGCCGTGCGTGCCACCGAGGGTGGCCAGTTCCGCGACGTCACCGGCGGCCCGGTGGCCGAAACGGAAGTTCTCGCCCACCACCACCGCGGCCGTGTGCAGCTGGTCCACCAGCACCCTCCGCACGAATTCGGCCGGGGTCAGCCGGGAGAACCCGGGCGTGAAGGGCAGCAGCCAGACCGCGTCCGCGCCCAGCCCGGCCAGCAGCTGCGCGCGCCGGGCGGGGGTGCACAGCAGCAGCGGATGCGAGCCGGGCCTGATCACTTCGGCCGGATGCGGGTCGAACGAGATCACCACCACGGGCAGCCCGAGGCCGGCGGCGACCTCCGCGGTGCGCGCGATGATCCGCTGGTGGCCCCGGTGCACCCCATCGAACACGCCGATGGTCACCACGGACCTGCCCCAGCCGGTGGGCACGTCCGTCGGCTCACGCCACACCTGCACCTGCCGCTCCCTTGCCGCTGCCGTGCCGGTCCCCAGCCCGCCCGCGTCCCGGCCCGCGGGCATCTGCCTGCGCCCAGCCTGCCATGGGCAGGCGGCCGCCCGCGGGCATCGGTGCTGCCCGCGGCGGGGTAGGCGTCCTCCCGCCCCAAGCCTGCCACGTTGCTCCCGGCTGCCAGGCCGCCCGCCGGCACGATGTGCGGCCAGCTGGCCATGGCGCGGCTGGTCACGCAGACCGCCGGGCAATAAGGGCCGGGCCGCTTCAGCGGCTCCCCTCACCCTCAGTCCGGGGAAACTTTCCATTGCCGGCGCGCCGTCAGGAGCGGGCTTACCTGAATCAGTCATGGTTAACTTTTCATATTGTAATGTGACATACTATATGGTTTCCTGGCAGTACCTGCCGGGAGGGAGCCATGCCAGACGTCGGAAACCGTCGCCGAGTGTCTCCCCCGGCAGCCGCCCTCATCCGCACTCCCACCCGGATCAGCTGCGCAGGAAAGGAGCCAAGTGATGAGTGCGCCCACCGAACCTGCTGAGTCGCCGACCGCCGGCCACGGCGGGGCTGCCCCCGGCACCGCGACTCTCGAGAAGAACGCGATCGGCCTGGGACGGTCCACGATCTTCGCGATGGCCGGCGCCGCTCCCGGCCAGACCGTTGCGATCACGCTCGCACTGCTGGTGACCGCCAGCGCCTATGGCACCATCCTGCCGGTCATCCTGACCACCGCCGGATTGCTGTGCATCGCGCTGGCCTTTCACCGCCTCAACATGTGGCGCCAGAATGCCGGCGCCACCTATGAATGGGTAGCGCGCGCCTTCAATCCCTACGTCGGTTTCCTCGTGGGCTGGCTCATGCTGGTGGCATTTACGCTTTTCGTTCTCATTGACGTCATCACCATCGGGCCGAGCGTCCTGGCACTGCTTGGGCTCTCGCCCACAAGCCGGTGGGGAAGCGCCATAGCGATCGTCATCATAGGCTCGTTCCTCACGCTCACCGCCGTTCGCGGCATCCGCCTGAGCGCGCGGCTCCAGGTGGTCGTCGCGCTGCTCGAGTACTCGATCATCACGGTCTTCGTCGTCTGGGCCTTCATCGCGGTCTTCATCGTTCATCAGTCCGGGACCTTGCATCCCACCGTGCAGTGGCTCACCTTCCACGGCACCGGTGCCGGCGTGTTCGGTGCCTCGATGATCATTGCCGTGGCATCGCTGTCCGGCTGGGACGGCGGCATCTATCTGAACGAGGAGACTCAGGCCCCGGAAAAGAATCCTGGCAAGGGCGCTGTGCTCGGCGTAGCGCTGACCGGGCTGCTTTTCGTCGTCATGTACGGGACATTCCAGGGTGTGGGCCCATACGCGCAGCTCCAGGCGCATTCGGCGAACGCGATAGCCTGGGTCGGCCAGCGGCTTGCCGGGACGGCGGGTGACCGGATCATGTCGTTCGCCGTCGTGATCTCCGTGCTCGCGACGACGCAGGTTGCCATCATCGGCACCTCACGCGTTGCGTACTCGATGGCCAGGGACCGGGTCCTGCCACGACGGCTCGGCGTGATCAGCGAGCGCTACCGGACTCCTGCGTTCGCGACGCTGCTCCTTGGCAGCAGCATGATCGTGCTGGGGATCATCGACGTCTTCGCGACTTCCGTGGCCTCGGCGATGGCCGTCATCATCAACTCGAGCGGGGTCCTGTACTCGATCTTCTACGCCGTCACCGGCCTCGCCGCCGCCTGGTACTACCGCCGGATGCTTCGTCAGTCGGTCAAGAATGCCGTCATGCTGGGAGTCCTGCCGCTGGCTGGCGCCGGGCTGCTCATCTGGGTGACCGTGAAGGGGGCGCAGGCCCTGACATCAGCGGAGCGGTACAGCCTCATCGGGGTCGGCGTGGCGGGCGTGCTCATGATGATCATTGCGGCCACGCGCTACAAGGCACCCATCTTCAAGGCCGAGCTGGAAACGGCGGAGGAGGCCGCAGCGACGGTACATCTGGGCACGGACTAGCGTGCTTCCAGACGCTCAAGGCGTCATTCGTGCATGCACCAGGGGAGCGTTAAAGGCATGGAAGGGCTCGACGGGCAGGTCGCCGTCGTCACCGGCGCAGCACGCGGCATCGGGCTGGGAATTGCCGCGGTCCTGCGGGCGGAGGGCGCGGACGTGGTGATCGCCGATCTCGACGAAGCCGCCGCCGCAGCCGCCGCGTCGAGCCTGTGCCAGACGGGAGAGCACGCCGTCGCGGTCCGGGCGGATGTCACCGTGCCGGCGGACGTCGAGAACATCGCCGCGGCAGCAGCCGGCCGCTGGGGGCGCATCGACATCCTGGCCGCAAACGCCGGGATATACCCGCACATTCCGTTCCGCGACATCGGGGTCACGGACTTCGACCGGATCATGGCGATCAACGTCCGCGGGGCCATGCTGGCTATCCAGGCCTGCCTGCCGCAGATGACCAAGCAGGCCTATGGCCGCATCGTGCTGACCTCATCGATCACCGGGTCCGTCGTGGGGCAGCCTGGCTATGCCCACTACGGGGCAACCAAGGCGGCGATGCTCGGTCTCATGCGCTCGGCAGCGCTTGAGGTGGCAACGGCGGGAATCACCATCAATGCCGTACTCCCCGGGAACATACGCACTCCCGGCTTCGATGATCTCGGGCCGGAACACATCCGGCGCATGCTGGCCGCGATCCCGCTGGGGAGGTTCGGCGATCCCGAGGATGTTGGCTGGGCTGTCCGGTTCCTGGCCTCCAGGGAGGCCCGCTACATAACTGGCCAGACGCTTATCGTGGATGGCGGCCAGGTACTTCCCGAGAGCGGCGAGTAAGCCGCCGGACAGCAGCGGGAGCGCCGCGAGCACCCGGCTGCCGTCGGCCGGCTCAGCCGCGCGGCGGCAGGAGCTGGCGAGCCAGCGAGCAGGTGGCAGTGTGCAGCTGGTTGCTGACCTGGCAGACGCCGCAGTCGGCGGCGATTCCCATGATCACGGCGGCGTCGTCGGGGCGCACCTGCCACTCGTCCTCGAGCCAGAGCTTGAGCTCGCGGAACGCGGAGCGGCAGGCGTCGGCCAGCGAGATTCCGGACACGATCGTGGTCAGGTGGCTGCTGGTCCTGATCCTCGGTGCATGCATGGACGCCGGCCGGTCCACCGGCGTTGCCGCTGCGGTGATCCTGGCGCCCACTTCCGGCGAGCAGGTGACCTCGCCCGCGCCCATGGCGGCCTTGCAGTCGCCGAAATACAGGAAAGCGCCGGTCACCGCCACGGGAAGAATCACGGTCGCGCCGCTGGTGATGGCGTTGCAGTCCATGTTCCCGCCGAAGGAGTCCCCTTCGTGGCGGCTGAGGACAGTCTCCTGGCCGGGGGCTGTCGCAAGGCAGCCGATCAGCGGCCGGACAGGCACCGACCAGTTGTCGCGGATCCAGATCCGGCCGTCAGCGACCGTGAGGGATACCGCGTACTCCTCCTCGTGCCACCAGTCGGCCGGGGACAGGGCGGCGCACCTGCTGATGGCCACGGCACCCGGCGTGGTCACGGTGATGTCCTCGATATGAATCTCGACCGCCCCGCCCGGCGCCGCGCCCTCGATGCTGATCGGCCCGGTGACGGGGTTGAGATTGGCATCGACCCACGCGGCAGCCTCAGGGCTGAAGTCCGCGGGGTTGCGGTACCGCCCGGTGAAGCAGTCGGAGGTATCGACCATGAAGCGCTCGCCCGGCTGGACCGAGCCGATCGGCTCGTGTGCGGGACTGTAGACGTATTTCAGGTTGTCTGCGGCAAAGATCTGCATGTCACCGGTTGGGCACGCGTAGGCCGGCAGGCAGTGGCGAACTGGGGGTGATGGGCCCATAGCCGCCGAACTCACCGTAGTCACGGTAGACGCCCTCGTAGAAGCGCACCGCCTCATGGTCGAGCTCGATGCCGAGTCCCGGCCCGGTGGGGACGATGACATCTCCGTCGACCAGCTGGACCGGCTCCGCGAGCAGATCGTGCGCCAGGATCGTCAGGAACTGCTGATGCCCGAGCTGCGGCGACGCCAGTGTGCCCAGCACGTGCGCAGCGGCGACAGTGGTGATCCCGAGGTCGGCGAAGGCATGCTTGACGATCGGCACCCCAGCCAGCTCGCACATCGCCGCCGCGTCGCGGAAGGGGACCAGCCCGCCGAGCTGATGAGGATCGGTCACGATCACATCGGCTGCGCGGCGGGTAAGGACCTCGGGCACCTGCCAGGGCAGCCATGCCGACTGGTTGGCGGCGATGCGGACACGCGACTTGTGGCGCAGGTCCGCCAGGCCGGCGATGTCGTGCATGTTGATCGGCTGCTCCACGAACTCGAGCCCGACATCCTCAAATCGCTGCAGGGCACCGACAGCCTCGAATACCGACCAGGCCTCGTTCGGGTCCACCCGCACCCCGACGTCGTCGCCGACCTCGTCCTTGATGGCGCGGGCAAGCGCGATGTCGTTCTTCAGATCGAATCCGATCTTGATGTACATGGTCTTGAAGCCGCGCTCGAGGCCCTCGGCTGCCTGCTCCCGCGCGGTCTGCGGGCTGCGGTCCTCAACCGGGATGTAGTAGTACATCGGCACGCGATCACTGTCCAGCCCGCCGAAGAACTGGTGGACCGGGCACCCGAGCGCTTTGCCGCAGATATCCCACAGGGCCATCTCGATGGCGGCGACGGCACCGTTGCCGAGGTACGGGTAGTGATGCCAGCCCCGGTCGGACGCCCGGCGCAGGAACTGAGACACCCGGAACGGGTCCTCGCCGACGATCGAGGCCGCAGTGGCGTCCAGCGCCTCGCGGACCAGCCCGATCAGCGGGCTGCCGGGTACCTCGCCGACTCCGGTGATGCCCGCGTCGGTCCGCACCTCCACGATGGCATTCGTCAGGCCCCACATGCGGCCGAAGCGCCACGTCTCGGGCCTGATGAACGGGACAGAGACGATATGCACATCGACGGCAGTGACCTTCACCTTGGTCTCCTCTGCGGTGGTGCGGAGCTGGCTGCTGGCCGGGCACACTGCGCGATCTGAGTATCATGCCACATAGCACAAACGCGTTCAATGCCTGAGAGCCCACCACCCAGGGTCGCCAAGTCGGCTGCTTGAAAGTAATATGTCACACAGCAATGGAGGTGGCTTTGTGAGTGCTACGCCTTGGCGTGGTGTCCTGGTAGCGACCGCGCTGCCGTTCACCGACGATCTCGAGGTTGACTTCGACCGATATGCCGATCATGTCGCTTGGCTGGCCGCAACTGGCTGCGACGGCATCACGCCGAACGGGTCGCTCGGTGAGTACCAGACCCTGAGCGACTCGGAGCGCGCCCGCATCGTGGAGACGGCCGTGGCGGCGGCACCTCCCGGGTTCGCCGTCATTCCCGGCGTCGGGGCGTACGGATCGCGGGATTCGGTCCGGTGGGCCCAGCAGGCCGCCGAGGCCGGCGCCTCCGCCGTGATGGCATTGCCGCCGAACGCCTACCGGGCCGATGAGCGCACGACCGTCGCCCACTTCCGCGCGGTCGCGGACGTCGGCCTGCCGGTCGTCGCCTACAACAATCCGCTGGACACAAAGGTCGACCTGACACCTGAACTGCTTGGGCGCCTGTTCGCAGACGGCCTCATCGTCGCGGTCAAGGAGTTCGCCGGCGATCCCCGCCGCGCCTACGCCCTCCACGAGATTGCCCCCGAGCTCGAACTGCTGATCGGCTCTGATGACACCGTCGTGGAGGTTGCTCTCGCCGGGGCACACGGATGGGTGTCCGGCTACGCCAACGTGTTTCCCCGATCCAGCCTGGAGCTGTACCGGACGGCTATGGAACAGGACGTGAAGAAGGCAGTGCCGCTCTACCGGCAGCTGCACGCGCTGCTGCGGTGGGATTCCAGGACCGAGTTCGTGCAGGCCATCAAGTTCTCGATGGACCTGGCCGGCCGCTACGGCGGCCCGTGCCGGCCACCGCGCTCGCCGCTGACAGACCAGCACAAGTCGGTGCTGCGGGAGCTGACCGAGAAGGCCATAGCCGAGGGCCTGACGTAATCGGGCGGACGACTGACGCCAACGCTGATGCGCTCGCCGTCCTCGCGCACCTGGGGCGCAGTTAACTAAACTAGCGCGCGTCACTCGATGCCGAAGTGGCTCGGGCCGGCGATTCCTCTCGGCCCGCCCACACGCCTCGGGTGTGGCCGATGTGGGCGGTCATGATCCGGGTGGTGGCATCGGCGTCGCCCGACTGAAGGGTCTGCAGTAGCTCGTGGTGCTCTTGTGCCGAGGCGACCAATCGGCCGGAGCGGGCGAGGGCATCCAGACCGAACAGCCGGGTTTGCCGGCGCAGACGATCGACAAGCTCGGTAAGCCGCGGGTTCCCGAGTGGGGAAATCAGCCCGACATGGAATCGGCGATCGGCGTCCAGATAGCGGATGATGTCGCCTTGGCTGGCAGCCTCCGTGATCTCCTCCGCAAGCATGCCGAGCATCTCGAAATTGGCCGGCGTGAGCACCGCGGCAGCCCTGGCCGCGCTGGGTACCTCAAGCAGCAGGCGGATCTGGGAGATCTGGTCGAGATCGTCTTCTGACATCTCGAGCACACGGAAGCCCTTATTGCGGGCAACTTCCACGAACCCGTCTTTGACGAGATCCAGCATTGCCTCCCGAACGGGGGTGGCGGAGACACCGAATCGCTCGGCCAAGCCTGGCGCGGAGTAGATCACGCCTGGCTTAAGCTCGCCTGCCACCAGCCCCGCTTCGAGCGCCCGGCTCACTTGCTCGCGAAGACTGTCGGCGCGGATCGCAGAGATGTGGCTCCCCGAATTGTCGCGGTCATAGGCGACCGAGGTCATGCAGCCCTCCGATGCGCAATGTAATGTTCCACATATTACTGCATCGTTACATCGCGACTTCTCCGGCGTGGCTGCCGGCCGCGGCGAGACCGGAATCTGCGGCATTCAGATGGTGCCCGGCCGACGGGCCGCGGGCGGTTCTAGGGCACAAACACCGCGAGCGGCCTGGCCCGCCCGGCTTGCTCCTCGATCAGTGCGACCAGGGTGCCGTCCGGGCCCAGGGCGGCGACCGGTCCGGGCCCGGCACCCACGGTGGCCAGGCTGGCCCCGTGCGCCAGCGAGTCAGCCTCGGCCCCGGTCAGGGCGCGGACCGGGAAGGCCGCGGAGGCCGCCTCCGCCAGCGGGATCAGCCGCAGATCCACGGCCAGCTCGTCCAGCCCGTGCGCGTCCCCGATCCGGTACGGGCCGACCCGGGTGCGCCGCAGGCTGGTGAGGTGCCCGCCCACCCCGAGCGACTCCCCCAGGTCGCGGGCGAGCGCTCGGACGTAGGTGCCGCTGGAGCAGCGCACCACCGCGGTCACATCCAGCAGGTCGCCGGACGGCCGCGGGTCGCTGATGGCGAACTCGTACACGGTCACCGGCCGGGCCGCGAGTTCCGGGGCCTGGCCCGCACGGGCCAGCTGGTAGGCGCGCCTGCCGCCGACCTTGATCGCGCTGGTGGCCGGCGGCACCTGCTGGATCAGCCCGGTGAGAGTGGCCGCGGCCGCGGCCACGCTGGCCAGGGCCAGCCCCGCGGCGGGCGCGGACGACAGCACCGTCCCATCCGCGTCGCCGGTGTCGGTGGCCTGGCCCAGCCGGATGGTGGCCAGGTACTCCTTCTCGGTCAGCGCCAGGTGCCCGAGCAGCCGGGTGGCTTTTTCCACCCCGACCACCAGCACCCCGGTCGCCATCGGGTCCAGCGTGCCGGCGTGGCCCACCCGGCGGGTGCCCGCCAGCCGCCGGATCCGCGCCACCACATCATGAGACGTCCACCCGGCCGGCTTGTCGGCGATGATCAGCCCGCTGGCGGTCACGGGCCGCGCTCGCCCGGCGGGTCCCCGGCCTCGTCCGCACTGGCGGCGGGCAGCCGGTAGGGGTCGGGGTCGCCGGCTGGCTGGGCACCCTCCCTGACCGCGGCCAGCGCCTCGTCCGCCGCGCGGGCCCGCGCCACCAGGTCCTCCATATGCCGGGCACCCTCGGGCACGGTGTCGCGGACAAAGGTGAGCGACGGGGTGTGCCGCAGGCCGGTCTGCCTGCCCACCTCGGACCGGATCAGCCCGGTGGCGCTGGCCAGTGCGGCGGCCGTGGCCGCCTGCTCCTCTTCCGTGCCATAGACGGTGTAGTAGACGGTCGCGTCCTGCAGGTCGTTCGTGAGCCGTGCATCGGTGACGGTCACGAAGCCGAGCCGCGGATCCTTCACCCGGCGCTCCAGCATCTCGGCGACGATCCGGGCAATCCGGTCGGCGAGTTTGCGTGCCCGCGCTGCGTCCATGACCCTCTCACTCCTCCTCGCTGACCACCCGGTGCCGTGCCGACAGCAGCTCGATCTCGGGCCGGGCGGCGACCAGGCGCTCGCAGGCGGCCAGCACCTGGGCGGCGTGGGCCGCGGTCGAGGACACCACGGCCACCCCGATCTCGGCCCGGCGGTGCAGGTCCGCCCGCCCGGTCTCGGCCACCGCCACGCCGGGCTGCCTGCGGCGCACCTCGGCGATGATCGACGCGACCGCCGACCGCTTCTGCTTCAGTGACCGCACGTCACCGAGCAGGACGTCGAGGGTCAGCGCGCCGACATACACCCCGGCCTGCCGTAACCGCCCACCGCGCCGGTCAGTCCCGCGGCTTCTCCCGCATCTCGTAGGTCTCGATCACGTCCTCGACCCGGATGTCGTTGTAGCCGATGCCGATACCGCACTCGTAGCCCTCGCGGACCTCGGTCACGTCGTCCTTGAACCGGCGCAGCGAGTCCACGGTGAGGTTCTCCGAGATCACGACGCCGTCGCGGACCAGGCGTGCCTTGCTGCCACGGGTGATGGTGCCGGACCGGACGAGGCTGCCGGCCACGCTGCCGACCCGCGGCACCCGGAAGATTTCCCGGATCTCCGCCGTGCCCAGCTGGACCTCTTCGAACTCGGGCTTGAGCATGCCCTTGAGCGCCGCCTCGATCTCCTCGATCGCCTGGTAGATGACCGAGTAGTAGCGGATGTCGACGCCCTCGCGCTGGGCCAGTTCCCCGGCCCGGCCGGCCGGCCGCACGTTGAAGCCGACGATGACCGCGTCCGAGGCGATGGCCAGGTTGACGTCATCCTGGGTGATCGCGCCGACGCCGCGGCCGATGACCCGGAGCACCACGTCGTCGCCCACGTCGATCTTCAGCAGCGCATCCTCCAGCGCCTCCACCGAACCGGACACGTCGCCCTTGATGATGAGCAGCAGTTCCTCGCGCTCACCCGACTTCAGCGCGGACTCCAGGTCCTCCAGCGTGACCCGCGGCCGGCGCTGCGCGAACAGGGCCGTGCGCTCGCGGGCTTCCCGGCGCTCGGCGATCTGCCTGGCCACCCGGTCGTCGGCGACGACCAGGAAGCTGTCGCCCGCGCCGGGCACGGCGGTCAGGCCGAGCACCTGCACCGGCCGGGACGGCGGCGCGTCCGGCACCGGATCGGTGTTCTCGTCCAGCAGCGCCCGCACCCGGCCGAACGCCTCGCCGCACACGATCGAGTCGCCCACCTGGAGCGTGCCGCGCTGCACCAGCACCGTGGCCACCGGGCCACGGCCGCGGTCCAGGTGCGCCTCGATGGCGACACCCTGCGCGTCCTGGTCCGGGTTGGCCCGCAGGTCCAGCTCGGCATCGGCGGTCAGGATGATCGCCTCCAGCAGGGCGTCGATACCGCGGCCCTCCTTGGCGGAGACGTCCACGAACAGGGTGGTGCCGCCGAACTCCTCGGCCACCAGGCCGTATTCGGTGAGCTGGGCCCGCACCCGGGCGGGATCGGCGCCTTCCTTGTCGATCTTGTTGACCGCCACCACCACCGGCACCCCGGCCGCCTGGGCATGGTTGAGCGCCTCGGTGGTCTGCGGCTTCACCCCGTCGTCGGCCGCCACCACCAGCACCACCAGGTCGGTGGTCTCGGCCCCGCGCGCCCGCATGGCGGTGAACGCCTCGTGGCCGGGGGTGTCGATGAAGGTGATCTTCCGCTCCTGGCCGTCGACGACGGTGTCGACCTGGTAGGCGCCGATGTGCTGGGTAATGCCGCCAGCCTCATGTGCCACCAGGTTCGTGTGCCGGATCGCGTCCAGCAGCTTGGTCTTGCCGTGGTCGACGTGACCCATGACGGTCACCACCGGCGGCCGGGGCACCAGGTCGCCCTCGTCGCCCTGGTCCTCGCCGAACCCGATGTCGAAGGACTCGAGCAGCTCGCGGTCCTCTTCCTCCGGCGAGACCACCTGAACGCTGTAGTTCAGCTCGGCGCCGAGAAGCTGCAGCGTCTCGTCGTTCACCGACTGGGTCGCGGTGACCATCTCACCCAGGTGGAAGAGCACCTGCACCAGCGACGCCGGGTTGACGCCGATCTTGTCCGCGAAGTCGCTCAGCGACGCGCCGCGGGACAGCCGGATGACCTGCCCGTTGCCGCGCGGAATCTGCACGCCGCCGATCGCCGGGGCCTGCATGTTGTCGAACTCGATCCGCCGCTGACGCTTGGACTTGCGGCCGCGCGACGGCCTGCCGCCTGGCCGGCCGAACGCGCCCTGGGTACCGCTGCGGCCGCGGCCGCCACCACCCGGCCTGGCCGGAGCCATGCCCGGCCTGGCGCCACCGCCGCCACCGCCACGCGGGCCGCCTGGCGCTCCGGTACCGGGGCCGCCGCGCCCGCCACCTGGCCGCGGGCCTGCGCCGGTAC
>DATDGI010000153.1:0-20588 GCA_036522155.1 Streptosporangiaceae bacterium | reverse complement strand
GATCGCCAGGCTTCCCGGCGTGAGCAGCGCCGCGCCGGCACCCTGGAGCACCCGGGTGACGATGAGGAACACCGCGTCAGGGGCGAGCCCGCACGCCACCGAGGAAACGGTGAACCATATGACCCCGATCAGGTAGACCTTCCGCCTGCCGAACCGGTCGCCCAGTGAGCCGCCGATCAGCAGGAATGCGGTCAGCGTCAGAGTGTAACCGTTCATTACCCACTGCAGGGCAGCAACCCCGGCGTGAAGTCCCGCCCGATGGTCGGCAGGGCGATGTTGACGACCGTGGCATCCAGCGACGCGATCCCCGAGCCCAGCACGGTGATGGACAGCACCCACCGCCCCGGTGCCGAGGAATAAGAAAGGGCGGGAACATCTGCTGTGGTCATATCGCGCCAGCTCCGGTCCTGGTGATGATGGCGCCCGTCTTACTCCTCGGTGGCCCGGATCAGGGCTGCATCCCTGTCCGCGCCCAGCGGCGGAAGACCTCGACCCTTTCCCCGGGCCAGGCACCGTCACAGGGCATCTCCCCGGCGGTCAGCCGGCCCAGGATCGCCTCCGCGTGCGCGCGCACGTCGTCGTAGGAGCCCAGGTCGAATGCCCAGCTCATTGCCTGCTGGTCCCGCTCACGGAACAACGGCCTGATATGTGCGTCGAAGCTGACCGGCTGATCCGGTCTCGGCAATTCCACGAACTCGGTCACATCAGTGCTCCTCGTCTCCGTGAGCTTCCCGTCCAGCCGCCCCGCTGGCGCCGCGCTGCTGCCGCCGACCGCTGTCAGCAAGGTAGAGCTCGCCGCCGCGCTCGGTCACCGCCGCCCGGCCCAGCGGCAGCACCCGCGTGAGCAAGAGGTATCCGGAGTCCAGGCCGGGCACTTTGGCGAAGATCCCCTGCGGTCCCCGGACCATCCGGCCCGTCGTGACGTCGTACGCCGAGCGGTGCCAGGGACAGACCAGGCAGCCGTTCTCATCGATGCTGCCAGCTGCCAAGTCAGCGCCGAGGTGGCGGCACCGGCGGGTGACCGCGAAGTACCGCCCACCGGCGTTACCCACGGCATACCGCCCCACGCCCACCACCGTGCCCGGCGGCAGGTTGTCAGCCGCGCCAATCCGCTGCTCTCCGCTCATCGCTCTCCTTCCGCCGCCGCCCCCCGTTCGCGCCGCTGCCAGGGGTAAGGGCGGCACATCCTCCCGCACCCAGTGGTCCTGGGCGCGGGCTCTTGTATCCCGCCCTGTTCCTTTATAGACCCCGGGAGGATCACGGATCGACCCTGGAAGAGAGGTGCGTGATGGAGTATCCGGTGCAGTTCTCTGTGGACTATCCCTGACCGGCAGCTGAATCGGCTGACCACGTGCTTCCGCATCTTCATGGCGATCCCGATTGTGATTGTGCTCGGCGCCGTATCTGGCGAAGGATTGCAGCTGACGATGCCGTCTCACTCCTACGGAGTCACGGCCCTACCCGCGGGAGCCGGGGGCGTGCTTTTCTCCGGCCCTCTGCTGATGATCTTGTTCCAGAACAAGCACGCCCGTGGTGGTCAGTCGGCGGTCAGGAGAGGAGTCTGCTGCGGGCGGCCGGGGATCGACCGGGTGAGGGCATCGAGGATGACGCCGAGCCCGATCTCGAACTCGTCGCCGAAGTCGTAGCCGGGCTGCAGGATGTGATCGGTCGCCATCTCGGTCAGGTGGGGGTACTCGTCGGCGAACTGCGCCATGATCGCTTCGGTGGCCTCGGTGACAGTCTCCGGGTTGAAGGGCAGAGATGCCTCCTGGAGCGCGAATCCGTAGATGTAGCTGTCGAGCAGTGCGTAGGCGTGGGCGGTCATGGCCACCGAGAAGCCCGCGCCGCGCAGGGTTCCGAGGGTGGCGTCGTGGTGGCGCAGCGTCGCCGGGCCTGGGTCGGCCCGCGACTCCATAAGCCCGATCGCCCAGGGGTGGCGCCGCAGCGCCCGGCGGGCCGAAACCGCCCGGCGCCGCATCTGCGACTTCCAGTCGCCGCCGGGGGAGGGCAGGTCGATCTCGCTGAAGACCAGATCGACGATGCCGTCGAGGATCTCGGCCTTGCCAGCGACGTAGTAATACAGCGACATCGGCCTGACGCCGAGCTCGTGGGCCAGCGAGCGCATCGTCAGCGCCCCGATTCCCCCCGCGTCGGCAACCGCGACGGCGCCGCGCAGCACCCGCTCGCGGCTCAGCGGGACCCGTTCTCCCCGGCTCTGGCTCTCTAGCTTCGGCATGCCACTCCCGGACTCTAGCGCTTTCGTACTTAGTACTGTAGCGTGCCTTAGAGCGTCGTACTAAGTACGGCAGGAGCGGCCGTGCCTCAGCGGCCCGGGAGGAAGCGGACATGGTATCTGAACGGCAGCACCTGGCCGTCGGCGGCGAGGCGGCACCGGCGGTGACGGGGGAGAACACGATGCGGGCGATCGTCCAGGACCGCTACGGCTCTACCGATGTCCTGCGGCCCGCGCGGATCACCCAGCCCGAGCCCGGCGCCAATGAAGTGCTGCTGCGGGTGCACGCGGCGGGTCTGGACCGGGGCCAGTGGCATCTGATGACGGGCCGGCCGTATCTGCTGCGCCTGGTTGCCGGTTTCCGCAGGCCGAGGCAGCCGGTAGCCGGGCTTGATGTGGCCGGCACGGTCGTCGCGGCCGGCCCAGGAGTGACCCGGTTCTCGGTGGGTGATGAGGTGTTCGGGTTCGGCCGGGGCACCTTCGCCGAATACGCCGTGGCCCGCGAAGACAAGCTCGCCCGCAAGCCGGTGAACGTCAGTTTCGGGCAGGCAGCGGTGGTACCGGTATCCGCGGTCACCGCCCTGAACGCCCTGACCGTCGCCGGCCATGTCGAGGCGGGGCAGAAGGTGCTGGTCACGGGCGCGTCGGGCGGTGTGGGCAGCTACGCCGTGCAACTGGCCGCTGCGTTCGGGGCGGAGGTCACCGGCGTGTGCAGTACCTCGAAAATCGGCCTGGTGCGCTCCCTGGGGGCGGCCCATGTCATCGACTACACCCAGGACGACTTCGCCGACGGCGCCCATCGCTACGACCTGATCATCGACATCGCCGGGAACCCCACCCTCGGACGGCTGCGCCGCGCGCTCACCCCCGGCGGGACCGCCGTCCTGACCGGCGGCGAGGACGGTGGCAGGTGGACCGGCATGGGCCGGCAGTTCCGGGCGTTGGCCCTGTCCCCGTTCCTGCGCCAGCGACTGACCATGCTCACCCCCCGGCAGCGTGCGGCCGACCTCGAACGGGTCACCGAGTTTCTCGAGGCCGGCACGGTGACCCCGAGCATCGGCGCGACCTACCCACTGGACCACGTACCAGAGGCCATGCGCCGGCTCGAAGCCGGGAAGGCACGCGGGAAGATCGCCATCACCATCTGAGCCGCCTGGGCACCTCCCCGGGACAATTCCGCCGAACACGCCAGGGGTCGATCACACGTGGTGAGGGGTGCCGGGTCATGGCGCCAGCCTGAACGGGGGGTACCGATCGGTGATCAGGACGAACGCGTAGGCGGCGACCCGGTTGTTCCAGCGGAATACGCCTTCGACGAAGCTGAATATGCCACGGGGATAACGGCCGGTGAACAAGATCGCGAACCAGGTCACGATCACCGCGAAGAACGCGGCGATGTCCAGGAAGAACAGCACGATGTAGTGCGGGATGGCCAGCAGCCATTTGACCAGCGGCAGCCACCGGTTGAGGTCCGTGGCGGCGTCCGGATAGGCGTAATCAAGCTGAACCCACTGGTGGTCGTCAGTGGACGGGTAACTGTCGTTCATCAGGGCCAGGTAGGTCCATACGCGGTTGATGAAACGCTGCAGTTCCAGGTTCCAGTCAAACCACCACCGGGGGTACTTTTGCCGGAACAAGATCATCAGCAGCGGGCCGAGGAATAGCAGCCCGCCCGCGCCCGCGGCCCCGTTGGCCATGGTCGCACTCACGTGCATGTTTGCCATGGTCGAGTGGCTTCCCGTCGCCTGCCAGGTTCCGGCCGAAACGGTGCCGAGCACGATCGAGATCGGGATGATCACAAAAATACGGAAGAACGAGGTCAGCCGGTTGAGCGGCCGGTCCGGGTACTCGACGGCGAACTGAACAGGATACTGAGCTGGATACGGACCCTGATCCGTGGTCATAGTGCCCTCCTGTAGCTGGTCTCGCAGACATACCCATTGCGGGCATCCTCAATGATCAGTTCATCCGGTTCGGCAGCGCCTGCAGCGAACACCCTCTGACTGCAGTTGCGATGTTGCGGGCGACATAGATGGCCCGCTCAGGACCCGCGGGCGCTGCTGACCGTCAGGACGACGTTCCCCGTCTTCTGCTCCGTCTCGACATACCTCGTCGCGTCGACCACTTGCTCCAGCGGGTAGTACCGGTCGATGACCGCCCGGTACTTCCCCTCCTCGATGAGCTGCTTGAGGAAGAGGACGTCCTTCTTCGTGTAGTGAGGGGGTATCGGAAACACCACCGTCTTGTCCCCGATACGCGAGGTCCACAACGCCAGGGCCAGGTTCTGCCAGCCGTCGGTTGCCAGGTAGAACCCGTCGCGGCTGAGTGAGCCTTTGCACCGCCGGAACGAGTGCTTGCCGACTGCGTCGAAGATGACGTCGTAGGTTTGGCCGTTCTTGGTGAAGTCTTCCTGCGTGTAGTCGATGACCTCGTCGGCTCCGAGCGATCTCACGGTCTCGACGTTCGGCGTGTTGCACACCGCGGTGACATCGGCATCGAAGTACCTGGCCAGCTGGATCGCTGCAGTGCCGATGGATCCAGAGGCGCCGTAGACGAGGATCTTCTTTCCCTTCCGGAGATCCGCCGGTCGCAGGCACCCCAGGGCCAGGATCGCCCCGTCGCAGACCGCCGCAGCCTCCTCGAAGGTCGTGTCGGCCGGCTTGTGCGCCAGCGCGGCGCTCTCCTGCACGCAGACGAACTCCGCGTGTGTGCCGAACTTCCACGGGTTGACACCGAAGACCTCGTCCCCGGCCTCGAACTCGCTGACGGCTGCGCCGACCGCCGCGACCTCGCCGGCGAACTCGCTGCCGAGAATCTTCCTCTTCGGCCGGAGCAGGCCGGTGATGAACCGGGAGGCGAACGGTTCGGCTGCGCGCAGTGCGGTGTCTGTCCGGTTGACCGTCGTGGCGTGGATCCTGACCAGTACTTCGTCGTCCTTGGGCACCGGCCGCTGGACTTCCTCGAGCCGCAAAACGTCAGCGGGCCCGTACTTGTCGTGGACAACTGCTCTCATGCGTTCACCTGCCACGTGCCCACCCCCGTGGATCAGAAGATTGGGGTCTCACGGACCACCGGCGACCGTCAGTGACCAGTCGATGACTCCAACTGGCGTTCGGCACTCTCGTCCTGCCCGGGGGTAATGACGGGCTGGGGCTGGGCTCCCCGCAGTGCGGGACGGGCCCGTCCGGCAGCGGAAGCTGCGCGGTCGAGGAAGCGGAGCAGTTCCACCGGGACGGGAACGACGATGACGCGGCTGTTCTTCTCGGCGGCCACCTCGACCACGGTCTGCAGCAGCCGCAACTGCAAGGCGGCTGGGTCCGCGGCCATCACCGCTGCGGCCTGGGCGAGCTTCCTGGCCGCCTGATATTCGCCGTCGGCGCCGATGATCCGTGAGCGGCGTTCGCGTTCGGCTTCCGCCTGCCGGGACATCGCGCGTTTCATCGCCTCCGGCAGGGAGACGTCCTTGACTTCGACCCGCTCCACCCGGATGCCCCACGGCTGCTCGGTGGGCTCGTCGATGATGTCCTTGAGTACCGCGTTGACCTTCTCGCGTTCGGAAAGCAACTGGTCCATGTCGCTGCGCCCGGTGACAGCCCGCAGCGAGGTCTGGGCGACCTGCAGGACCGCGAATCGGTAGTCCTGCACGTTGACGATCGCCTTGAGCGGGTCGACCACCCGGTAGTAGACAACCGCGTCCACCCGCATCGTGACATTGTCGCGGGTAATGGTCTCCTGGCCAGGCACCGTTACCGCGTTGATCTGCATGTTGACCTTGGTAAGCCGGTCAGTGAACGGGTTGACCCAGGTGAGCCCCGGTTCCCGGATGCCAGGCAGCGCCCGGCCCCAGCGGAAGACAACGCCCCGCTCATACTGGCTTATGATCTTGAAGCCGAACATGCCGGCCATCCCATCCCCGCCGGGCTTGGCCCGACTGGTTCACCGGGCCTGGGGACGGCGCCCGCGCGGCTGTCGGCGTTCGGAATGCCTCCGGCCCCCTTCATCATCACACACCAGGCTGGCGCCTTCGTTACGCCCGCAGCCACAGGGCTGCCTGAGCCGCCGCTGAGTTCCGAGCGGCTGAAGGTCACTGTGCGGACAAGGCCGGGTTGAGCCGTACGAGCCGCGCCGGGCTTGTGTCATCAAGTTCGGCGATGGCTTCTCGTGACTTCACGAAGTCTGAGAATGAGCGATAGCCGAGCGCTCTCTCGCTGAATGACGGGTCCATGCGCCTCATCTGGCTCTTCACCGCGGAGCTGTGCAGCCAGTCGGCGTCATCCTTTTCCTGGCCGAGCCGCAGCGCCCGTTCCAGGAGCCTGGTCGCCAGCTCTTGCGGGTCTTCGGAATCGGGATCGGTCTCGTCGGTCAGCGCGGCCGCAGGCCGCCTGGTACGTCGCGAGCCCCGGGCGGGTGACGCGCTGCCGGACTCTTCATGTTCTGCCTGGGCGCCGGTCGCACCTGCGGCTGGCGACCGGGACACGCTGGTGGGCGTAACGCCGGGAAGCGCGTCGTAGGTCACGAGCTCGTCACACGCCGCGGCAAGCGCTCTGCTCGTCGATCCTGCGACTCCGACACCCACGACGTATCGGCCCAGACGCCTGCATCGCTGGGCGAGGGCGATGTAATCCGAGTCCCCGGCGACGATCACCACATGGGTCAGGTCGGGAAGGCGGAACATGTCCTCCACCGCATCCACGGCCAGCCTGATGTCGGCACCATTCTTGGCGTAGGCGGCGGCGGGAAACAGCTGCACCAAGTCCACGGCGCGGCTGACAAGCTGCCCACGGTAGTCGGCGTTCACGGGGGCTGACCAGTCCGCATAGGCGCGGGTCAGCACGAGGGTGCCGAACGACGAGGCGAAGTCGATTATCGCGCCCACGTCCACGGTGGCGCGCCGGAGCTTCTCGGTGATGTCGGCATCGGCTGATCTGTCGGCTCTGCTGAACCCGTGCACCTTGTCACGCTGGAACTGGCCCCGGCCGTGAACCTGGTCGTAACGTGAGATCACGATGTTGTCGAAGTCGATGTAGACGGCGACGCGGGCGCCGCCAGGCTCGTTCATACCTGCTCTTCTCGTCGGGACCCTTCGTAGGGCCCGCCTGCCGGAAACTCAACGGTGACCGTCTATGCGGACTATTATCCCGTCTCTCGTCAGGTCAACGATGCGATCGGCTGTGCTCAGCTGAGTCAGCGGCGCCTGACTACGCCAGTCACGCCGACGGCAAGCAGGCTGGCTAGGAACAGCGTGTAGCACCAGACCGGCGGCTGAGCCCAGTGCATCGAACGGGCGAACCCGGCCAGCACGGCTAGCTGCAACGCCGCGTAGACGGTGACAGACGGGAAGGCGACCGCGGCGACTTCGTACCGGTCGGCATGCCAGGCCTGGGCAGCGATGATCCCGAGGCCGACGAGCCAGGCGCCCACGGCGCGGCCAGTCAGCGCGGTCAGCGGCCTGTCTCCGCCCCGCTGCGGGCCCGGCCAGCGGGGCCAGGCCCCGGTCAGGCGAGTCTCCGGCCTTTGGGCAGCGCAGATGTCTTGCCGCGTATGGTGGCCATCGGCAGAGGAAGGCGGCGGCCCGGTGCCCGATGACGATGCGCTGTCTGCGGACGTCTTCGATGAGGTGTTCGCCCAGATTTCCCAGGCCCCGCGTACGAACGAGCTGTTTGACCGGGTACTTGGCCCTTTCCCGCCGGGTGTCGAGCCGTTCTCGCTCGTCCCGCGCCAGGGCCTGGATCGTGTTCTGGCGCAGTTGCGGCTCGGGCCCGGCGATCACCTCGTCGACCTGTGCTGCGGCCGTGGCGGGATCGGCCTGTGGTTCGCCAGCGTGTCCGGCGCCCGGCTGACGGGGATCGATTTCTCGCCCGGCGCCATCGCCCAGGCGCGTGCGGCGACTTCAGCGCCCCGGGGAACTGAAGTGATCGAAGATGCGCTGGGCGTAATACGTTTCCCAGGGTTCGCCGGGCTGGCTGGCGGTGTAGTCCTGGTCGAGGCTGACGAGCAGATAGGTCAGCTCACTGCGGACGGGCTTGGCGCCCAGCAGCGAGGGCAGCTCGGAGAGGTTAATAAGCCAGTCGGAGTACCAGCTGGCCCAGTCGTCGTCGGCGCCGTCGACAATCCGGAACACGCGATGGTGGGTCTCGCCAGCCTCGTGGAGCAGGCGGCTGATTTGTTCGGTGGTGGCTGTCATCTGCTTCCCCCTGCGGTGGAAGGCACGGCCTGCTACCTCCAGGCATCCAGCCTGCCGCAAACCTGCGGCCTACGCCTCGTGGATCAACCAGGTCGAACCATGGCTCGCCGAACTGCAAGACGGCGCCTCGAACGCGGGGTGTTCTGCTCCCCCTCTGGGGAATGGGAGATACCAGGCCGGAGCCGCATAAACATGTACCAGCGCAACGTCCTCAATTCGGCTACCCGGGCCGCGCCGGGCGTGGCACCGAGTGCCGATCGTGTCAGGCGGCGCGGGGCGCGATTTGCACAATGAGGTCGGCGTCGAGGGCTGCGCTGATCCGTTCCAGCAGCGGGATCGTGGGCACGACCCCGCCTGCTTCCAGGCGGGAGAGGGCGGGCTGGGTCATGCTCGCGCGGGCAGCGAGTTCGACCTGGGAGAGTCCCAGGGCCAGGCGGCGTTCGCGGACTGCCTGGCCGATCAGGAATGCCCGGCGGGCCTCGGCGTATCCCTCGCGGTAGTCGTCGCTGTCACGGCGCTGGGCGGCGAGTTCCTCGTAGGAGGAGTGTTCTCCGGTCATGTCAGTTCACCTCCCGGTCGAACACCTTATGAGCGGTGCCGTGTTCGGCCTCGCAGATCTTCTGGGCTTGCAAGGCACGGGCTACCTCGGCGGTCTCGGCGCTGCGCGTCTTGCGGAACACCGTCAGTAAGATCACCCGTCGGCCCGGTGCCAGCCAGTAGGTGACCCGGGCCTGCTGGCGTAACAGGTGGAACCTCAGCTCCCTGACCTTCCCGCCCAGGTGGCGTGTGTAAGGCTCGCCGAGAGCTTCGGCGTGCTCGGCGAGCAGGCCGACGAGGAAGTCGACGCGGCCGAAGTCGCGGTCGCTCAGCCTGGACAGCCAGGACCGCACTTCCGGCTCGATCTCAACCTCGTACAGGCCAGCCATGTATCTGATGCTATATGCATCGGCTGCTATAGCCAAGCCATGCGGTCAGGAGCCGGAAGCCATGTAGGCGGCGAGGAGGGTATGCGCCGGAATATGAACCTGTGCGCGGGGGCTTTCGGGCGCCAGAACGGCTCACGCGACAATACCGCTATGACGTCGCAGCAACGGCTCACCTACATCGCCCGGCCCGAGGGTGTCACCCCGGGTTCTGGCTACACCCATGTGGTCACCGGCACCGGGCAGCTGGTTGCCGTGTCCGGCCAGGTCGCCATCGACGGGAACGGCCAGCTCGTCGGCCCGGGCGACCCATCCGCGCAGGCCCGCCAGGTGTTTGAGAACCTGCGGCGCTGCCTGGCCGCAGCCGGGCTGTCATTTGGCGAGGTGATCAAGCTGACCTACTACCTCACCGACATGGCGCACCTGCCGGCGGTCCGCATGGTGCGCGATGAGTTCATCGCCACCGCCCATCTGCCGGCCAGCACCGCCGTCCAGGTGGTGGCGCTGGCCCGCCCGGAGTTCCTGCTGGAAGTGGAGGCGTTCGCGCTGGCTATAGACAGCCGCTGACAGCATGCCCGGGGCTGCAGCACCGGCACCAGGGGAAGATGGTGATCAGCAATGCCCGGTTTCGTGCTGGAGCCGCGTGAGGGACCAGCCTACGGCTTCCACGGCGCGCGGATTGTGATCAAAGCATCGGGTGAGCACACGCTCGGCCAGCTGGGGGTGATGGAGTCCACGTACCCGCCGGGCCTGTCAGTGCAGACGCACGTGCACGCCGGCGAGGACGAAATGTTCTACCTGCTCGCGGGCGAGCTCACCGGCTATTGCGGTGAGGACAGCTGGACCGCCAGGGCCGGCACCTTCGTCTTCGTGCCGCGCGATCACCCGCACAGCTTCCTGGTCACCAGCACCGGGCCAGCCACCGCGCTGGTGATCACCGGGCCGTCCCAGCTCGACCGCCAGATAGCAGCACGCGGCGAACCAGCCCCCATCATCGGCACATGACACTCCCGCAGGCCTCGCGCCAGATGCGGCAGAATCCGGGCGTCCTGGCGCCCGGCGGGCATGCCAATCGAGGACGTGTGCGGCCCTCCATCCTGAAGATCATTCCGGGCGGGTGGGAAGCGGCGCTGGGTGACAGCTCGTGGCCTTGCGGAACATCCGGTAGCGCCGCCACGGCCGGTACCCCGCCCGGGTGTAGAAAGTTTCGCGGACCGTCCAGCCGATGGGGCAGGCGCCGGCGCCGCGGTCGCGCAGTATCTCCGACGCGCGGGCCACCAGGGCGGTGCCGATGCCGCGTCCTTCCATGTGGGGCGCGACCCCCACGCAGCCGATGGTGGCGGCGGCCGGCCCGAGCATCGGCAGGAAGACGGTGTCCGCGCCGGGGCCATCAAATAGCAAGGTGGCGAGGATCGTTCCCGTGCCGTCGCGGGCGAGCAGGATGTCCTGGTCGCCGGCCCGGAACCACTGGGCCCAGCTGGGGAACGTGGCGGTCTCGAAGGCCAGGACGGCGGCGAGGTCGGCGGCCACCACGGGCGCGATGGTGACGCTAGCCTGCCTGACCCGCTCGGCGGCGGCTGCGGGCGGGCGGTACTCGCGCAAGTCAGCCACCAGGTCCAAGGTGTCATGGTCGGCATGCCAGCCGCGGGCGGCGAAAAAGCGCCCGGCCGCGGGCAGGTCCAGCGGCACGCCAGGCCAGATGTAGTCCGTGCCGCCGCTGCCCGCATGGGCCCAGGTGACGCCGGCAGCGGCCAGCCGGGCCAGCGCGGCGCTGAGCAGATCAGTGCCAATCCCGCGGCGCTGGTGAGCCGGGTCGACGATCACCAGCGGAATGCTCCCAGCGAGATCCACCGCGACACAGCCGACCGGATACCCGCGGTCCATAGCGACGAAGCCGTCGCGCACCATGGTGATAGCCCCCGGCAGCAGCGGCCACCGCGGCGCCAGCGCAGCTGACCACAGCGCCTCAACCACCGCATGGTCAGCCGCGCCGCTGAACGGCCGCAGCACCCACGAGCCCGCCATGCAAATCATCCTGACACCGGGGCGACCAGCCACGCGCGGCTCGCGGCCATGAGCGTAAGTTGTCCTACGACCCGGCAGGGCGAGCTGGCGGCCAGCTGTGAGGCCGTCGGGGGCGGATACGGCGATCGGATAGGCGTGGTGGGCATGGCCGAGGGCAGCTATCTGGTGGGACCGCAATCTGGCCGGCTGCTGGTTAAGACGGCCCGCACCGGGCTGGGCGCGATGGCAGGTCACGATCTGACTATCGAGGTGACCCGCTGGCACGGGAACGTCCTTATCGATGCCGCCAGCCCGGCGGGCTCGTCGGTGACGGTCGAGGCCGAAGTCGGCTCATTCGAGGTCCGGGAGGGAACCGGCGGTGTCAAGCCGCTGACCGATGCCGACCGCGCCGACATCAAGAACACCCTTCGCGGCAAGATCCTCAACACCAGGCAGCACCCGGTGATCACCTTTGTGTCGACTCAGGTCAGCGGGACACCGGAGGCGTTCCGCATCGACGGTGACCTGACCATCGTGGGTGTCACCCAGCCGGTCACTATCGAGGGCCAGCTGACCGCGGGCCACGCGCACGGGTCGGCGGTCGTCATGCAGTCCCGGTGGGGGATCCGTCCTTATTCGGCGTTCCTGGGGGCGCTCAAGCTGCGCGACGAGGTCGAGGTCGAGTTCGACATCGACCTCACATCGGAGCCCTGACACACCCCGGCAGGCATTCCCGCGGGCGCCCCGTTAGCGATGCTCACGGAACTGCTGTCACCTTTGCTCCGGAAGGGTTCGGTGACGGTGGCGGGGCATGGGCTTCCGGCGGCGCTGCATCTGGCCGGCGCGGCCCAAAGCGATGCATGAGCAGGATCAGGATGGTGCCGAGCGCATCCAGGATCAGTATCACGGCGAGTGCCTTGATGTAGCCATTTCCCGGGTCGAAATTGGGAAACAGCGCGTAGTTGGCGATGAGTTCGGCGGCGGCCCCGATACACAGGACCGTCCCGGTCACGACAGCTCGTGCCGGCCGGCTGTGTGAACGCGACGGCAGCACCAGGCAGGCATGCGCCGAGGCGGCCGCGAGAATGAAGAACACTACGCTAGCCCGCAGGATGCCCTCCCTGACGCCGCTGGCGGTCGTGTCCCACCAGATGACGCAGATGCCGGTAGCCAGGCCAAGGCAGGCACCCAGCATGCCTGCCACCTGGACTGCCCGCTGCGATACTGATTTCGCAGCCCCCGTGCAGCACAGCGCCAAAATGCTCGCGGCATCGATCCCAATCACGCTGGCCAGTATTTTGACGCCAGTCCCGCCGAGACCGGTCCCGAGCACGCTGATGATTCCGAGCATGGCCGTGATCGAGAGCGAAACAATGATGAGGCGGAGCAGGAACTTCCGGTCGGGCAATTTCATGGGTATCACGTTCCTCGCATGAATTTCTCCTATTCCCCACGGTAAGAACTGCCGAGCCGCCGCACATGAGCACACCTACTCAGCTGCACGCCGCTTTCCTACTCAGGTAGGGGTTGCCTGCCCCGATGCGAAGCCGGGGGACGTTGTCTGTGCCCGCTCATCGGCTACTTGTGCGGGTGGTGGGCGGCTGTGCCAGAGCCCGCTCAGCGGGCAGGCGCGCCGGCTCAGCCGTGTGCCGCCGACTGCGGCCGTGGTGCTATCCCGGTCGTGGACGATGACAGCGACCGCGGGTCGCGTGGGCGCCACGCGCCCCGCTCAACGGCAGTGAGAAAACTGTCCACCGCCCAGTTGAAGACGTCTGGTTCCTCAAGGTTCGCGGTGTGACCGGTCCGGGGGAGGATGGCCAGGCCCGCCGCCGGAATGGTGCGCTTGAGCATGAGCGCGGTTTCCAGGCATCCCTCGTCCTCGTCACCCACCACCAGCAGCACCGGCGTCCGGATCAGGGCCAATTGGTCACGCAGCTGGTACAGCGAGGGCCGGGCCGCCTGCACGCCGCGCATCGTCCGTGCCGCCCCGAGCGATGAGTGCTGGGCCAGCGCGGCGGCGAACTCGGCCCAGCCGCGGGGGTTCTTGTTCTGGAACTGCACCCGGGCCGGGCCGACCGCGTAGCGGGCCGCGAAGTGTTCCGCGCCCTCGGTCTCGAATGCGGTGGCGATCGCCTCACACTCGGCGCGGAACGCCTCCTGGCGCTCCGGCTGCGCGCCGTATCCGGCCCCGGCCACGACGGCGGAGACGACCCGGCCGGGATGCCGCAGCGCCAGGTGCAGGGCGGTGAACCCGCCCATGGACAGGCCGATCACGTGGGCCCGGTCCAGGCCAAGCCCGTCCAGGACGGCCACCGCGTCGGCGACCGCCCGTTCCTGCGAATAAGCGGCCCCATCCGCGGGCACGTCCGACGGGGGGTACCCGCGGGCCGCGTAGGTGACGCAGCGGTAGCCGGCGGAGAAGAACCGTACCTGGGGCTCCCAGCTCCGGTGGTCGCCGGCGAACTCATGGATGAACAGCAGCGGCGTCCCGGCCCCGGTGGCTTCCGCATAGAGCGTCACGCCATCGTCGGTCGTGATCGTCGGCATGCGGACGCTACCGCTGGGCAGCCGGTGCCGCGGTGATGATGTGCTGATAGGTCTGCGCCGACGCGGCCCCCGCATCCCCGGTGGTCAGCGCGTCAATGATGGCGTCGTGCTGGCGTGCTGACTCGGCGTGCGTGCGCAGCACCTTGGGCCCGCCGTGCAGCGACGCCCAGAGTAGCCGCATGAGAGAGAGCAGCAGCGGGCTCCCGGCGTGCTCGTACACCGTGAAATGGAATTCCCGGTTCAGGTCGGCGTACCCTGGGTCGCCTTCGGGAAGTGCCCGCATCCGGTCGTTCAGCTCCCGGAGCGCGGCGATGCCATCGCTGCCGATCTTGCGGGCTGCCAGCGACGCGGCCAGCGATTCCAGCGCGGCCCGGATCTGGAAATTCTCCTCGACCGGGCCGTTGTCGGGCTCCACCACCGTGAACCCCCGGTG
Source organism: Streptosporangiaceae bacterium (assembly GCA_036522155.1). GTDB lineage: Bacteria > Actinomycetota > Actinomycetes > Streptosporangiales > Streptosporangiaceae > UBA9676. Next base: position 6,264 of record DATDGI010000153.1, on the reverse strand, counting down.
AGTGTCCCCAACGACCAGGCCTTCCGACTCCAGCCGCCGCAGCGCCTCCCTCACTGGCGTCTGGCTGACCCGGAACCGCTGGGCGAGATCCCGCTGCCGGAGCTGCCCACCTGCGGGCAGCTCGCCGCTGATGATCAGCTCGCGGATGAGGGCCGCCACCATGTCCGTCTTGCTGACATAGCCAGGGAGCACAGTGGGCGGATCCACAGGCGTCACCGCTGCGGGTCGCACAAGACGCCTCCCAGGTTGTGACCACCCGTGGTGCTGGCGGGCGGTCAGTCGGCTCATGGTAGCCCCGGCGTCTGCTCCGGCTGCTAGCCAGATCGTGCCTGCCTCGGCGCCCGGGGCCCTCTGCGCTTTGGTATACCATATTTTAAAACCACAACCGCCGTCTACCGGGAGCCGAGTATGGCGCAAACTCTGTGTTCGGAGCACACCCCGGCTGGCTACCGGCGTTTGCTGCTGGCGCGCCCGGAGCGTCATAACGCGATCGACCTGGAACTCGCCCGCGCCCTGTGCGGCGCCCTCCGGGAAGAAGAGGCCACTCCGGTCGTGCTGGCCAGCGCCGATCCGCGCATGTTCTGCGCGGGCGCGGACCTGAATATCGACGATGCGGACCGGGCCACGGTCTCCGACCTGCTGTACGAGTGCTACGAAATCATGATCACCAGGCCCGGGCCTGTGATCGCGGTGGTCAGCGGGCCGGCGGTCGGCGGCGGGGCGCAGCTCGCGGCAGCGGCCGACCTCCGTATTGCGGGACCGGCGGCCAGGCTGCGCTGGACCGGGCCACCCGGGCGCGGCCTGGCGGTGGGGGCGTGGGTGCTGACCGACCTCGTCGGCCGCGGCGCCGCGATGGAACTGGCCCTGACCGGGCGGTGGGTGACGGCTGCGGAGGCACTGGCCATGGGCCTGGTCAACCGGGTCGAGGACGACCCGCGCCAGGCCGCCGAGGGCCTCGCCGGGGATCTGGCAGCACACGATCTGGCGTCTCTGGCCAGCGTCAAGAAGGTGGCGGCGGCGGGTGGGCTGCTCGACCGGCTGCATGCGGAACGGCAGGCCAATGCCTCAGCCTGGACCGGCGTGACCGCGCCGGCCGCGGGATGAGCATCGCCGAAGACTGGAGCCGGGCCGGCTGGCGGGCTCATGTTCCCGGCGCGGATGTGCCCGGCTATGCCGGCCGGCTGGGTGAGGCCACGATCCCGGAACTGGCCGCCGCCTCGGCTGACCGGTTCCCCCGCCGGGTGGCGCTCACCATCGACGGCGAACCGGTCACACATGAGGAACTGGATGCCGGGGCCGCGCGGGCAGCGGCCTGGCTGGCCCGGCGGCTCCAGCCCGGCGACCGGATCCTGCTGGCCGCCGGGCCGAGCCTGGGGTTTCTCCGCTGGTATCTCGGGTCGCTCCGGGCCGGTGCTGTGGTGGTGCTGGCCAATCCCGGCTGCACCGCGCCCGAACTCGCGCACCTGATTGCCCATTCCGGTGCCGGGGCCGCCGTCGCCGGCAACGGTCCGGCACGGCTGCTGGCGGCGCTGCCGGGGCCACCGCTGACCGTGGGCGCGGGCTGGCTGCCGCCGGGGCCGCCGGGCCGGGCTGGCCAGCAGATCCGCGCGCGGCCGCAGGACATCGCCCTGCTGGCCTACACCTCAGGCACAACCGGGCGGCCCAAGGGTGTGCCGCTGACCCACCGCCAGCTCGTCACCTCGATCCGGTCGGCGATGGCGGCCTGGCGATGGAGCGCGGACGACGTGCTCGTGCACGCTCTCCCGCTTCACCATCAGCATGGTCTGGGCGGCGTGCACGCCACCCTCATCGCCGGGGCCACCGGGCACGTCCGCTCGAAGTTCAGTGCTTCCGGCATCCTCGGTACGGTCCACACGGCGCGCGCAAGCGTGCTGCTGGGGGTGCCAACCATGTACCAGGCGCTGCTGGACGCGGCCGGGGGAAGTGGTGGCGCCATCGCCAGCGGCGGCCCGCGGATCTCGGACCACCTGCGGCTGCCGGTGTGCGGATCGGCACCGCTGAGCCCTGCCCTCGCGCGGTGCCTCCCGGACGTCCTTGGACGCCTGCCCGTTGTCCGCTATGGCACCACCGAGAGCGGCCTCAACATCTCGAACACCTACGACGACCCGCGCGGCGACACCATTGGTGTGCCGCTTCCGGGGGTACTGGCCCGGATCTGGTCCGGTGGCCGGGAGCTGGCCCCCGGGCAGGAGGGGGAGATCCAGCTCCGGGGCCCGCAGGTCTTCGGCGGCTACTGGAACGACCCGGCCGCGACGACCGGCGCCGTCACGCCGGACGGCTGGTTCCGTACCGGCGACATCGGCCGCGTGGATCCGGCCAGCGGGCAGCTTGCCATCCAGGGCCGCATCAAGGAACTGATCATCACCGGCGGACTGAACGTCTATCCGCGTGAGGTGGAGATCGCGCTGGAGAGTCACCCGTCGGTGGCGGAAGCGGCCGTGGCCGGGGTCCCGCATGAGCACTGGGGAGAGCAGGTGACGGCATGGGTGGTCATGCGGCCGGGCTGTGCGTTCGACGAGCATGCCCTGGTCGCGCACGCCCGCGGCGCGCTGGCCGCTTACAAGTGCCCCAAGCAGGTGTTCGAGCTGGCGGCTCTGCCCCGTAACCAGGTCGGCAAGGTCGTCCGCAGCGCGCTGCGGCATGGATGAGGTTCCACTCGCGGCTGCCCGCCGGACCACGCGACGGCCGGCCGCCTTCCCGGCTTTCGATATTTGGTATACCATCCACCCAGCCCGCTCGGGAAGGACGAAAGGGGTCGCGGTGGATCTGCAGCTAGCCGGGAAGGTGGCCCTCGTCACCGGAGCGAGCAAGGGAATAGGCCGCTCGGTGGCTGAGCACCTCGCACACGAGGGGGCCGACGTGGTCATCACCGCCCGGACGGCGGAGCCACTGGCCGAGGCGGCCAAGCAGATCGCCGCGGATACCGGCCGCACGGTCGTGCCCATGGCCGGGGACATGAGCGTGACCCAGGATGTCCAGCGCTGCGTGGATGCCACGCTGCACCAGTTCGGCCGGATCGACATCCTTGTCACCTGCGCCGGGAGCTCACCCGGCGGCCTGCTGGAGAACCTGACCGAAGAGCAGTGGATGTCGAGCCTGAACCTCAAGTTCATGGGATACGTCCGGTCGGTACGGGCGGTCATCGGCCACATGCGGGAACGAGGGGAAGGCGCCATCGTGCTCGTGGTCGGCAACGACGGCCTCAAGCCCAGCTACTGGGAGATGACCGCGGGGGTGGCGAACGCCGCCGACATCAATTTCGCCTCCTCGGTCGCCGAGCAATACGGGCGTTACGGCGTGCGCATCAACACGGTCAACCCCGGGCCGGTGAATACCGACCGGTGGGACACCCTGGAGAAGGCGTTCGCCCGCGACAAGGGGGTCTCCCAGGAGCGCGCGCACGAACTGGCCCAGCGGTCCATCCCCTTCGGCCGCATCTGCGAGCCCGGGGAAGTGGCGGCGCTGGTGACCTTCCTGGCCTCGCCCCGGGCCAGCTTCATCAACGGCGCCCACATCCCCATTGACGGCAGCCAGCGCAAGGCGATCATGGATTCGTGAGGGCGTGGAGACGGCACCCGTTCTCCAGGTGGGCCGCCCGCCAGCATGGACAGGCAGTACCGGCGGTAGGGAGATAAGCCATGGCTGTTACTCACGGTGCCGGAGGCGGGGCCGCGGCCGGCGAGGCCGGGTCGCACCCGCTGCAGATCGAAGCCAACGGCATCAACGTCATCACCGATGCCGAGCGCAAGGGCCATCCACGGGACCTGTTCTGGCCGTGGTTCGCGGCCAATGTCTCGGTCCTTGGCCTGAGCTACGGGTCATTCATCCTGGGCTTCGGCCTCTCGTTCTGGCAGGCGCTGTGGGTCAGCGTGGCCGGGATCATCATCTCGTTCCTGCTGTGCGGGTTCATCGCCATAGCGGGCAAGCGGGGATCGGCCCCGACCATGGTGCTGAGCAGGGCGGCGTTCGGGGTCCGCGGCAACAAACTGCCCACCGTCATCTCCTGGCTGCTCACGGTCGGCTGGGAGACCGTGCTGATGATCCTGGCGACGCTGGCGATCGCGACGGTCTTCCAGCACCTCGGCTGGCCGGGCGGCACCGCCACCAAGATCATCGCGATGATCGTGGTCGTAGGGCTGACCATCTTCGGCGGCGTGATGGGCTTCGACCTGATCATGCGCATGCAGACGGTCATCACGGTCGTCACCGGGGTGCTCACCGTCATGTTCATCGTGCTGGTCATCAGCAAGATTCACTGGGCCACGGTGTCGGCGCTGCCCGGCGGCTCGACGGAATCGCTGATCGGCGGCCTGGTGTTCATGATGACCGGGTTCGGGCTCGGCTGGGTCAACGTGGCCGCCGACTACTCGCGCTACCTGCCGCGCAGGTCATCCAGCGCCGGGGTGGCGGGCTGGACGGCCTTCGGCTCATCGGTGGCCCCGATCATCCTGGTCGTCTTCGGGCTGCTGCTGGCTGGCTCCTCGAAGGGCCTGAGCACCTCGATCGCCAACAACCCGATCGGGGCGCTGGCCGTCCTGCTGCCGACCTGGTTCCTGGTCCCGTTCGCGATCGTGGCCGTGCTCGGCCTCATCGGCGGGGCGGTGCTGGACATCTACTCCTCGGGCCTGGCCCTGCTCTCGCTCGGCCTGCGGGTCCCCCGTTATGTGGCGGCCCTGATCGACGGCACGGTGATGACCCTCGGCACGATCTACGTGGTCTTCATCGCCGGCAACTTCTTCGGCCAGTTCCAGGGCTTCCTGATCACGCTCGGGGTGCCGATCGCCGCCTGGTGCGGCGTCATGCTGGCCGACATCGGGCTGCGGCGGCGGGACTACTCCGAGCCTGAGCTCTACCAGCCGGACGGCCGGTACGGGGACATCCGATGGCTTCCGGCGGGGGTCATTGTCATCGCCACGGCCATCGGCTGGGGGCTGGTCACCAACTTCTCCGCCAGCTGGCTGAAATGGCAGGGTTACCTGCTCGGCCCGTTCGGCCTGGGCGGCAAGAGCGGCGCCTGGGCCTTCGCCAACCTGGGTGTGCTGGTCGCGCTGGCGATCGGTTTCGCCGTGACCTGGGTGCTCGGCCGCCCCGCCGTGCGCGCCCAGGAGGTGGCCGCACCGATGCCGGCCGTCGCCCAGGCATGACCGGCATGACCGTACCGGCATGACCGCCGCGGCGGACGCCCTCCGTCCGGCCAGGCAGCGGCCCACGACGCTCGCTGTCATCGACATGCAGCGGGTGTTCGGCGACCGGGACAGCCCCTGGCTGGCGCCCAGATTCGGCGAGATCGTGGGCCCCATCCAGCGGCTGGCCGAGGCCTACCGGCCCCGGGTCGTGTTCACCAGGTTCGTGGCCCCGGACGTGCCCGCCGGGGCATGGCGCCGGTACTACGAGCTGTGGCCGTTCGCGCTGCAGCCACCAGGCGCGCCCATCTACCAGCTCGTGGACGAGTTCGCCGGCCGGGCGGGCCCGACGCTGGACGCCACCACCTTCAGCAAGTGGGGCCCACGGCTGCGGGCGATGGCGGGTGACGGGCGGCTGCTGCTGGCCGGCGTCTCCACCGACTGCTGCGTGCTGTCCACCGCGCTGGCCGCCGCTGACGACGGGGCCAGCGTGCAGGTGGTTGCGGAGGCCTGTGCCGGCGTCGACGACGAGAGCCACGCCAAGGCGCTAGACATCATGCGCCTGTACAGCCCGCTGGTGGAGGTGGTCAGCCTGGCCGAGGCCATCGGGCAGGCCCCCGGCCCCGCGCCCGCACAAGATGAGTGAGACCGGCGGTCAATCGCAGGTGCGCTCGCGTGCGCTGAGCGCGCTGTACGGGCTGGCGATCGGCGACGCGCTAGGGATGCCCACCGAGTCGTGCTCGCGGCCGGACATCGTGGCCCGTTACGGCCGCCTGCTGGGCGGCTTCGAGCCGGGACCGGCGGACCACCCGCTGGCCGGCGGGCTGCCCGCGGGCACCGTCACCGATGACACCGGGCAGGCGGTGGTGCTGGCCGGGCTGATCGTCGACGGTCACGGCGATATCGACCCGGCCGAATTCGCGGAACGCCTGCTGGCCTGGGAAGGCTCGATGCGGGCCCGCGGCGCGCTGGGCCTGCTCGGCCCGTCCACCAAGCGGGCCCTCAGCGCTCTGGCGGCGGGAGGCAGGATCGAGGACGTGGGCCGGTCCGGCACCACCAACGGGGCCGCGATGCGGATCACGCCGGTGGGGGTCGCCACCCCATCGGGCGACCCTGGCCT
>DATDGI010000152.1:0-9535 GCA_036522155.1 Streptosporangiaceae bacterium | reverse complement strand
GAGACGGTCCGGTCGGCGTATCCCGCGCACGAGCACGACCAGTTCATCGCGCACCTGCGGGGGCTGGTGGGCCTGTGGGTCAGCGACGAGAGCGCCCGCCTGCGCGGTTGATGCGGATGCCCATGGACTGGACTAAGAGGCCGGCCATCAGGCTGGCGGCGCGTTCACCTGCATCGCCCCAGATGGCCGGGGCTGAGGTTCAGCCAGGTGCCGCAGAGATGTCAAGCGGGCTGCCCAGCAGACCGTGCAGCCAGGCACAGGCGTTAGTGCCGAGCTTGGGGACGAAGTATCCGCCTTCCTGCAGGACGAGTGTGGGCAAGCCGAGGCTCGCCACCCGCTGGCCGACCTCGTGGTAAACGTCGGTGCTCAGCGCGAAGTCTGCGATCGGGTCCTGGGCGTAGGTATCGAAGCCCAGCGAAACGACGATTACAGCGGCGTTGTGCTCGGCGACGCGCTCCAGCGCGGTCTCCAGCGCCGCGAGGTAACGCTCGTTCGTGCACCCGGCTGGCAGCGGAAGGTTGAGGGTGAAGCCTTCGCCCGGGCCCGCGCCGCGTTCGCCGGCCCAGCCGATGAAATACGGGAATGCCCGGTCCGGGTCGGCGTGCAGGGACACGTACAGGACGTCAGAACGGCGGTAGAAGATCTGCTGGGTGCCGTTGCCGTGGTGGTAGTCGACGTCGAGCACCGCGACCCGGCCGACCCGGTCGGCCAGATACGCACTCGCGGCCGCGGAATAGTTGAACAGGCCGTAGCCACCGAACGCCGACCTGGGGCAGTGATGCCCGGGCGGCCGGGCCAGGCCATAAACGGCGTCATCCCCGGCCAGGAGCAGGTCGGCGGCCGTAAGGGCGACGTCGACCGCGCCGCGCGCGGCCCGGTAACTGCCTGCCACCAGTGGCGTCATCGTCTCCCAGGACCAGTAGCCCAGGCGCCCGACCGCCCCCGATGGCTCGGGGGCCTCATCCATGCCTTCCCGCAGGGCCGGATGCAGGATCGTGTCGGGTATGAACTGCAACGGCAGCGAACCGCTCCCGCCGCCGTGCGCCCGCCACAGGCTCCAGGCCTCGGCCAGGAACCGGACCAGGCCCTCGTGGTGGACGGCCGTTACCGGCTCAAGACCATGCTCGACCGGGGCGGCGAAGCTGAACTCGCCGTCGGCCAGCAGCGCTTCGCGGATCGACTCGACCCGGGCTGGTACCTCATACATGGGCATCGCGACGCCGTACTGGACCTCTGTCACCGGGTCATGGAGAACGTGGCTGGGGTCGTACACGACCCGCATCCCGGGCATTCAGGCCCCCACGCCCTGGTGGCTGGGCGTCCTTCTGTGACGGTGCAGCAGTCCCATCGGCACCCGCAGCTTTCTGGCTGGCGTCACGCCAGCTGATGTGGGAGAGGATCACGATACGGAGTTATGGCCGGGCGGGCAGGCCGCCTGCGCGCTGCGCCGGGCGTGGCATCCGTTTTGGGCCTGGGTGAACGCCGAGGGCGGCGCTACGATCATACGGGCTCCTTCACAAAACAGTCAGATCGGTCTGTCTCATCAGGGAGGCTGGCATGGCGGATACGACGGCAGCGCCCACTGGCGGGCGGGCCCTGTTTGTTCGGCAGTCGTCCGGGCTGGTCCGCGAGGTCAGCGTCCGGAACGCCCTGTTCTACAACACGGCGGCCTTCATCGGCATAACGGTGGCGTGGGCGCCGGTGTTCTACACCCTCGCCTTCGTGCCGGTCGGGAAGACGTTCGGGCTCACCAGCTACGGCTGGACGGCCATCCTCGTCGGAATCTGCTGTGTCTTCCTTGGCCTCATCTTCGCCTCGCTCGCGACCGTGATGCCCAGGTCCGGGGGCGACTACGTCTTCACCAGCCGGCTGATCCCCGGGGTCGGGCCCTTCCTCGCCTGGGTCGAGTCATTCACGCTGGTCTTCGCCTCGCTCGCGGTCATCGCCTTCGAGATACCGATCGTGCTGCACAACACCCAGATCAGCGGCGACATCATCGGGATCGGCACCGGTGTGGGCTTTTTCAAGCGGGCGAACGGCTGGTTCACCTCGGGCGGGACCGTCACCAGCTGGCCCGGAATGATCGCCGCGCTGGTGGTGATCGCTCTGATCCTGCTGGTGGTGGTCCAGCCGACCCGCAGGTTCCACCGCATCGTCACCGGGCTCGGGGCGTTCGGCCTGCTGTCGTGGATCGTCATGTGGGTGGCCGGGCTGCTGTTCATCCACCGCTCCAGCTTCGAGGCCAACCTGCCGAAGTACACCGGCATGACAGCGGCCGCGCTGCAGAAGGCCGCGGTCGCAGGCAACGTCGTGGGGCACGGCTTCAGCTGGAGCACGACCGTGCTCCCGTTCCTCATGAGCGTGATCCTCTTCCAGTACATCGGATTCCAGTACTCCGCGTACATCGCCGGCGAGGTCCGGGGGAACATCAAGCGCGGCATCCTGACCGGCGTGCTGGGGGCGCTGTTCTTCGCCGTGGTCATGAACTCGTTCTACGTGGACACCCTCGGCAACCGGCTGGGCACGACGAACATGCTGGGCTGGGGCATCAACTACTGGTCCGGGAAAACCACGCCACTCGGGCAGGCGACCGCGCTGCCCCTCGCCGCGGCCATTTCCCGTCCCGGGCTGTGGGTGATCTGGCTGTTCGTCAGCGTCGCCGCCACACTCTGGCCGTTCCTGCTGTGCCCGGTCTATATCAGCCTGATCAGCCGGATCTCGCTGGCCTGGAGCCTGGACCGGCAGGTGCCGAAGTGGTTCGGCGAGGTCAACGAGCGGCTGCGCGCCCCGCTGAACGCGATCCTCACCGCGGTCGGCTTCTGCGTGGTGCTCGCGATCCTGCAGAACTTCGCGCTGCTGCCGAAGTCCATCGCGCCGCCCGACGGGAAGCTGAACCTGGTCTCCACCATCTGGTTCAGCATCCTGATGGCCCTCTTCAGCTGGGTCCTGCCCGGAGTGAACGCGATAATTTCCCGGTTCTCCCGGCCCGACCTGGTCCGCAACGCGCCGTGGCGGAACGCGCTGTGGGCGTTCGGAGCGGTGTGGCTGGCCTTCGCGGTGTTCACCTACTGGTTCGCGGGCATCAAGCCGATCTCCGCTGCGGTCGGCGCAGCCCTCAAGCCCGGTAAGGGCGGGGTCCTGTCCTACTTCAACAACAGCGGGATCACCCTGACCATCGCCCTGTACGTGGTCGCCGTGATCATCTACATCATCGTGGCCATCAAGAACCGGGCCTCCGGCGTCGAGATGTCGCTGCTGTACAAGGAGCTGCCACCTGATTAGCCATGCGGCCAGCCGTTCAGCTTCTATGGGCTTTGCCGGTAACCCGTAGGCTGGGCAGATGCCGCTGCTGAGAGGGGCGTCGAAGCGCCGTGGCACGCGCCTGTACGTCGTGTCGGACTTCCATGCCTCCGACCCGGCGTGGCGGAAGCTGCTCAATGCCATCCGGCTGAATGTCTACAAGGCGGACGCGGTCCTCTACGCGGGGGACCTGACCGGCAAGGCGATGGTCCCGATCGTGGCGACCGGCGATCGCTACGAGGCGACCCTGCTGGGGCAGCGCCGGGTGGCCAGGACCGAGAAGGAGCTCGCGGCGCTGGAGCGCGACGTCGCCAGCCTCGGTTACTACGCCTTCCGGACCACCAAGGAAGAGGTAGATGCCCTGGGTGGCGACCAGGCCAAGCTGGACGCGCTGTTCAGCAGGGAAATCCGGGCCCGTGTCAAGCAGTGGCTCGACCTGGCGGCCGAGCGGCTCGACGGTACGGGGGTCCCGCTGATCCTGATCCCTGGCAACGACGACCCGTACGACATCGACGAACCGCTTGCGGCCAGCCAGTACTGCACTAACGCCGACGGCACGATCGTCGACATCCCCGGTGACCTGCAGGTCATCGGGCTGGGGAAGTCCAGCCCGACGCCATGGCTCACCCCGCGTGAGGTGTCCGAGGATGCGTTCCGTGAGGAGATCTACTCGCTCGCTGACCAGGCCAAGGATCCGAAACGGACGATCTTCCTGATCCACTGCCCGCCCTACGGGTCGGGCCTGGACACCGCGCCGCTTCTCGACGCGAACCTGAGGCTCCAGGCCTCGGCCGGTGATTTGATGCGCGGCCCGGTTGGCTCGACGGGCGTGCTGGAGGCGGTGCGGCAGGTCCGGCCCTTGCTCAGCCTGCACGGCCACATCCACGAGTCCGCGGGGGAGAAGATGATCGGCCCGACGCTCTGCGTCAACCCGGGCAGTGAGGCGGGCTCGGGAGTGGTCCGCGGATACCTCATCGACGTGAACAACGACGGTGTGGAACGCTCATTCCGGGTGGAGGGCTGAGGGTGACCGGCGAGGAACGCTCGTTCCGGGTGGAGGGCTGAGGGTGACCGGCGACGGCCTGACCGCCCTCGAAGAGGCCACGCGCATCTGCCTGGCGGCCGCGGACGAGCGGATAACCGTCCGGCTGGCCGGTGGCCTGGCGATCCAGTACCTGACGCCCGAGTTCCCGCCGCGGGGTGGCGACCGCCAGGATCTCGATCTGGCGACCCAGTCAAGCGACCGCAGGCCGCTGAGTAAGTTCCTGACCGAGCGCGGTTATGTCGGCGACAAGACGTTCAACGCGCTCTACGGCCATAAACAGCTGTACTTCCAGTCAGCAGAGACCGGCCGGTCTCTGGACGTGCTGGTCGACCGGTTGCAGATGTGCCACACCGTCGAGTTCAAAGACCGGCTCGGCCGGATGCCGGTGACGCTTGACCTGTCCGATCTCCTGCTCACCAAGCTCCAGATCGTCGAGCTGAACGAGAAGGACGCTCAGGACGTGCTGTACCTGTGCTCGGCCTACCCGGTGCGGGAGGGTGACGAGCCAGGCACGATCGGGCTTGGCCGGATCCGCCCGATTGCCGGGAACGACTGGGGGTGGTGGCGGACCATCACCCTGAACCTGGACCGGATCATCGCCCTGGCTGGCGGTGACGGCCAGGGGCTGGTTCCGGCGGGCGGGAAATACGACGCGGTCGAGCAGCTCGGCGTGCTGAACGGGGCGGTTGAGACCGCCCCGAAGAGCCTGCGCTGGAAGGCCAGGGCGAGGGTTGGCGAACGGGTCCGCTGGTATGAGATGCCTGAGGAGACCCCGCACCACCCCCACTAGCCACCTCGGTGATAGCACCCGCGGGATCTCGAATAAGTCGGGCGGCGGTGGGTAGCTGGTGGCCGTGGCTAGAACGAGAACTGCAGCCGGGTGGGCCATCCCCGGCATCGTCGTGTTCTTCTTCTGGATGGTCGTGGCAATCCTGGCCATCATCCTGCTGGCGTTTATCGTGCACTGGGCCGGCGGCGGAGTACTCGACCTGAGGCTTGGGCACTTCGTCCTGAACGTCGGGTTCACCTGACCTGCACATGCGCTCAGGGTGAGGGTCGGCTAGGGAGCGGGGCGGCCTGCGCGGGTGAGCAGGCCGTCGACGATCAGGGCCAGCATCCGGTCGGCCTGGCCGGGGTCTTGGCCCATGTCGGCGGCCATGCTTACCCCGTGAGCGAGCCGGATCACGTCGGTTCCCCGCACGTCGGTGCGGGCGTCCCCGGCCCGTTGCGCCCGCTCCAGCAGGGCATCGGTCGCGCCGCGCAGCACGTCGCGGCTCGATGACAGCAGTTCGGAGTCTTTGTCCAGCACTTCCAGCAGTGCTGTGGTCAGGCTGCGCTTGGCCTTCCCGAAGGTGACCAGCGCGGCCACCCACTCAGCGAGGCCGGTGGCGGGTGAGTCCGCCTGGATCAGCTCGGCCGCGCGGGCGCCGAGGGCATCGACCTGGTCACGGTAGACCGCTTCCAGCAGCGCCTGCCTGGTCGGGAAGTGCCGGTAGAGCGTGCCGATACCCACCCCCGCCCGCCGGGCGATCTCCTCGAGCGAGACGTCGTCGGCTCCCCGCTCTGCGAAAGCCGCAGCCGCGGCGGCAAGCAGCCCTTCGTAGTTCCGCCGGGCATCGGCCCGCATGCCCTCCGTGTGCCTGGCCTTGGCCGCGGCACCGGCCACGTGCCTGGCCCCGGCCCCGGCCTGAGCGGCAACCTCGGCGTCCATCGTTCCTGGCCCTTCAGGCACCGGCCTCTCCGCCGGTACTCAGAAATCAGCTTGCTAAACGGAGGCATCCTCCGTATAGTACTTAGCGGAGGCATCCTCCGGATCAAGAATAGCTCGCCTGGACCGCGGTGGCGAGCGATCCCGCCCGGATGGCCGGCCCACGACGGCCGGCTCACCAACGGCAGCACATCAGGAAGGAACTTCGTGTCCATCTCCTCGGCAACCCGATCCGCAACGAGCGCCCACCTCCCGCTGCCCGCAAGGCCAAGCCGCCGGGGCGTCAGCCTGGCCCTCGTTCTGTCCGCGCAGCTGATGATCATCCTGGATATGACCGTGGTCAACATCGCGCTGCCGCGCATCCAGCACGGCCTGGGCTTCTCCCCGGCCAGCCTGTCGTGGGTGCTGAACGCCTACTCGCTGACCTTCGGCGGCCTGCTGCTGTTCGGCGGCCGGCTCGGCGACATTTTCGGGCGGCGAAAGGTGTTCATGGCCGGTCTGGCGATCTTCACCCTTGCCTCGCTGGCCGGCGGGCTGGCCACATCCGCTCCGCTGCTGCTCGCCGCCCGCGCGGTCCAGGGGGTGGGCGGGGCGATCGCCTCGCCCGCGGTCCTCGCGCTGATCGTCTCCAGCTTCCCCGAAGGCCGGGACCGCACCCGGGCGCTAGGCATCTTCACCGCCGTGGTGATGGGCGGTGCCTCGCTGGGCCTGGTCCTCGGCGGCATCATCACCGAATGGGTGTCCTGGCGCTGGGTGCTGTTCATCAATGTGCCGATCGGCGCGGCGGTCATCCTGGCGGCGCCGCGCTTCCTGCCCGAAACCGGGCGGCAGCCCGGCCGATTCGACGTGGCCGGCGCGCTGACCTCAACCGCAGGCATGTCTGCCCTGGTGTATGCGTTCATCCGCGCCGCCTCCAGCGGGTGGGCCGACCGGCTTACGATCGCCGCGTTCGCCGCCGCCGCAGCGCTGCTGGCCGGGTTCCTCATCATCGAGGCACGCTCGGCCCACCCGGTGACCCCCCTGCGGCTGTTCGCCGACCGTGGCCGTTCCGCGTCCTACCTGATCCGGCTGCTGCTGGTGGCGGGGTTGTTCGGGATGTTCTTCTTCCTCACCCAGTTCCTGCAGGAGGTCCTCGGGTTCAGCCCGCTGCGCGCCGGGATCGCGTTCCTGCCGATGACCGCCGCGCTGTTCACGGTGTCCCGGCTGGCCCCCCGGCTGATCCCCCGCTTCGGGCCGAAGCCGCTCATGGTCGCCGGCCTGCTCCCGGTGGTCGCCGGGATGGCCTGGCTGTCCCAGATCAGCCCGGCCACCTCCTACGCCTCCGGCATCCTCGGGCCGATGCTGCTGCTCGGCACCGGGATGGGCATCGCGTTCGTGCCACTCACCATGACCTCGCTGCAGGGCGTGGCACCGCAAGACGCCGGCGCCGCCGCCAGCATGGTCAACGTCATGCAGCAGGTCGGCGGGGCACTCGGCCTAGCCATCCTGGTCACCGTGTTCGGCAACGCCACCCGCGCGGCCGCCCACCAGGCGGCGGCAATCCGCGCCGCACAACCGGCCCACCAGATCGTCACCCACGGCATGGCCAGCTCCTTCACCATGGCCGCCGTGTTCGACGCGGTCGCGCTGCTGCTCGTCGTGCTCGTGCTCCGGATACGCCAGGCCCCCCAGCCCGCCCCTGCGGCCGTGACCGATTAGCCCAGGTCTGAGCGTCAGCTCCAGAGCCAGGAGGCGGCGGGTTGCCATCCCGCCGCCTCCCAGCATCTTCAGCCAGAACACATCCCCGCCTCGATATCGCCGCCGCACCAGGCCTCACCGGGACACGTGCGTCCCGCTCAGGCTCGCCTGACCGGTCCCTGCCGAAGTCAACGCAAATGGCAGGTCGCCGACCAGCGCTACCTGCCCGAAGACTCCATGGCGGTCATCACCAGCCCGCATCCAAAGGAGGTAACCAGCCCACCTGGCGACGGCATAGCTTGCATCCGCGCCAGCTAGCCGCGGATCTTGCTGGTGCAGCCGGATTCACCAGGCTGGGGTGGGCGGTGGTGCACAATAACGGTCGTGCGCGCGTACGTGGGCGTGACCGACGGCGACTGGTACCGCTTCCTGGCTGCCCGGCCGGAGGTGACCGAGGTGAATTTCTGGCAGCCCAGTGGTGGCCGTGAGTTCCGTGTCCTGGCGCCGGGCGAGCCGTTCTTCTTCAAGACCCATTACCCGCACAACAAGGTGGTGGGCGGAGGGTTTTTCAGCGACTCCGCGCGTCTGAGGGTCTCCGAAGCGTGGGAGTTCTTCGGCCAGGCGAACGGGGTCGGCAGCGTGGAGCAGATGCGGGCTCGCATCGGCCGCTACCGGCAAACCCTTATCGGCACGGGCGAGGACCCGGTCATCGGCTGCCTGTTCGTGCGGGACGTCCGCTTCTTCCCCGAAGATGCCACGGTGGCACCGCCTCCCCAGTTTGCGCCGAACATCGTCCAGGGCAAGAGCTATGACCTGGCTGACCCGGCGGTCGCGCCGTACTTCGCCGGGCTTGTGCAGCGGATTCTGGGTGCGATGGTGGAACTGGACTTCGGCCGGCCCTGGCACCGGCCAGGGCCGGTATTCGGTGATCCGCGGCTGGCTCCCTACCGGCTTGGCCAGCGCTCCTTCAACGCGGTCGTGTTGGACGCCTACCACCGCCGGTGTGCCATCAGCGGCACACACATACCGCCGGTCCTGCAGGCGGCCCACATCCGGCCCGTCACCAAGGGCGGGGAGCACCGGCTCGACAACGGCCTGCTGCTGCGGTCAGATATCCACACCTTGTTCGACCGCGGGTATCTCGGCGTTGACCCGCACTTCCGCCTCCTGGTCAGCCCCCGGCTGCGGGCGGACTTCAGCAACGGCGACCAGTTCTACGCCAAAGCAGGACAGATCATCGAGCTGCCCGAACGCCGCGCCGACCGACCCGGGCAGCAGTTCCTAGAATGGCACCTCGGCGAGGTCTTCAAGGCTTGACAACAACCTCGCGACCATGCTGCGCCAAATGTTCTGCTGACAACTTGGGCACGCATGGGCACAGAGGGCCGCCAACGACCATCTTTGGCCTATGTCAGCCGGACACCCAGCCCTCAGTACCCGAATCAGCCGTAGCAAGCCCGACGCACAATCCGCAGGTCAGAGCACAGATGCGCACGTCAGCGACGACCTGGGCTACCATGCACCGAGTCTTCGCCGGTGTAGCTCAGCAGGCAGAGCAGCCGTCTTGTAAACAGGCGAGCGCACCTGTCCTGACCTGGTCTGACGTTCACGAGATCGACAGATTGGGCACGTATTCGGCGCTGCCCAGGCAGCCCGAGCCTCGTTGGCCCTGCGCATGGTTAATCGGACTCACATGGCGAGTGGCAAGGTCAGACCCATGTAAGAGAAGACCCGACAGAGCGTTTCGACGGCCTTGATCCGGCCCCATCAGCGGCTCCCGGACCAGATCGGACCCGCTCGACGAC
>DATDGI010000151.1:0-4831 GCA_036522155.1 Streptosporangiaceae bacterium | reverse complement strand
CTCCTTGCGGGCGGCGGCGAGATCCTTCTCCAGCCGGCGCCGCTCGGCGGCCACGTCGATGGCCGCGGCGGTGTCGAGTTCCACCGTGATCCCCTCGGCGGGCAGCGACGCGGTGGGGGTGAACCCGGCACCGGCCGGGGTGAGCCGGAGCAGGGCCCGGATGGCGTCCTCGTGGCTGGCCAGCGGCGTGCCGCCGATCCCGGTGAGAGCGGCAGGGACCGGCTGGCCCGGCCGCAGTCCCTGATCCGACCGGAACCGGCGGACCTCGGTCACCAGCGCCATCAGCGAGCCGATCTCGGCCTCGGCGGCCGGGTCGGTGGGTGGCTGGCCGGCGGCGGCGCCAGCGGCCCGCTCTCCCGGCCAGGCCGCGGTCACCACCGTGTCCCCGCCGGTCAGCGCGGTCCACAGTTCCTCGGTGACGAACGGGATCAGCGGGTGCAGCAGCCGCAGCAGCCGGTCGAGCAGGTAGCCGAGCACCTCGCGCGTTGTCCCGGCGGCGGCCGCATCCTGGCCGGCCAGCGTGGCCTTGGCCAGTTCCAGGTACCAGTCGCAGACCTCGTCCCAGGCGAAGTGGTACAGCGCCGCGCAGATCTTGGCGAACTCGTAGCCCCGGTACAGGCCGTCCACCTCGGCGGTGACCGCCGCCAGCCGGGACAGGATCCAGCGGTCGGCGACCGACAGGTGCCCGGGCGCGGGCCGGGCGTCGGGCACGCGGGCGCCGTTCAGCAGCGCGAACCGGGTGGCGTTCCACAGCTTGTTGCAGAAGTTGCGGGCGCCGGTCACCCATTCCTCGCTGACCGACACGTCCCCGCCCGGGCTGGCCCCGCGGGCGAGCGTGAACCGGGTCGCGTCGGCGCCGAACCGGTCGATCCAGTCCAGCGGGTCCACGGTGTTACCGCGCGACTTGGACATCTTGCGGCCGTGCGCGTCGCGGACCAGGCCGTGCAGCGCGACCGCCCGGAACGGCACGGCGCTGTCCGGGTCGCGGTCCGCCATCGCGTACAGGCCGAACATCATCATCCGGGCGACCCAGAAGAACAGGATGTCGTAGCCGGTGACCAGCACCGAGTTCGGGTAGAAGCGGCGCAGGTCGGCGGTGTCGTCCGGCCAGCCGAGGGTGGAGAACGGCCAGAGCGCGGAGGAGAACCAGGTGTCGAGCACGTCCGGGTCCTGCCGCCAGCCGTCACCGCCGGGCGGCGGCTCGCCGGGGCCGAGGCAGCGGACCTCGCCGCCGGGGCCGTACCAGACCGGGATCCGGTGCCCCCACCACAGCTGGCGGCTGATGCACCAGTCGTGCATGTCGTCGACCCAGTCGAAGTAGCGGGCGGCCATGTCCGCCGGGTGCAGGCGCACCCGGCCGTCCCTGACCGCGTCCCCGGCCGCCTTGGCCAGCGGCTCGACCTTGACGAACCACTGCAGGGACAGGCGTGGCTCGACGATCGTGCCGCACCGGCTGCAATGCCCGACCGCGTGCAGATAGGGACGGGTTTCGGCGACGATCCGGCCCTGCTCGCGCAGCGCGGCCACCACCGCCGGCCGGGCCTCGAACCGGTCAAGCCCCTCGAACAGGCCGGGCCGGGTGATCACCCCGCGCTCGTCCATGATGGTCAGGCTGGTCAGGTTGTGACGACGGCCGATCTCGAAGTCGTCCGGGTCGTGCGCGGGGGTGACCTTGACCGCGCCAGTGCCGAACTCCGGGTCCACGTGCGGGTCGGCGACCACCGGGATGCGGCGCCCGGACAGCGGCAGTTCCACGTCCCTGCCGACCAGGTGCGCGTACCTGGGGTCGTCCGGGTGGACGGCGACGGCGGTGTCACCGAGCATCGTCTCGGCCCGGGTGGTGGCGACCACCACCGAGTCATCGCCGTCGCCATAGCGGATGGAGATCAGTTCGCCGTCCTCGTCGGCGTGCTCCACCTCGATGTCGGACAGCGCGGTCAGGCAGCGCGGGCACCAGTTGATGATCCGCTCGGCCCGGTAGATGAGGCCGTCGTCGAACAGCCGCTTGAAGATGGTCTGCACCGCCCGGGACAGGCCCTCGTCCATGGTGAACCGCTCACGGGACCAGTCCACGCTGTCGCCGAGCCGCCGCATCTGGCCGAGGATGGTGCCGCCGGATTCGGCCTTCCACTGCCAGACCCGCTCCACGAACGCCTCCCGGCCCAGGTCGTGCCGGGACAGGCCCTGCTTGGCGAGTTCCCGCTCGACCACGTTCTGGGTGGCGATGCCCGCGTGGTCCATGCCGGGGAGCCACAGCGTGACGTAGCCCTGCATGCGGCGGCGCCGGATGAGCGCGTCCATCAGGGTGTGGTCGAGCGCGTGGCCCATGTGCAGCGAGCCGGTGACGTTCGGCGGCGGGATGACGATGCAGTACGCCGGGCCGGGTGCGTCCGGGTCGGCGCCGAACAGCCCGCGTGTTACCCAGTCCTGGTAGCGGCGTGTCTCCACGTCGCTGGGACGGTACTGGGGCGGTAGCTGGGTTCGGCTGTCTGCGGTCACGTCAGCAAAGTCTAGAAGAGGTCACGGCCTCACCGGTGCCGAGCGTGAGCAACGCACGGCCCGGCGGCGGCGCGATACTGGCCGTATCGTGACCGGACGGTGTCCCAGCCTGGCCGGGTGGCGGGTGATACTACCGGCGGGTGAGTGTTGCCCCCGGCGAGGGCGCGGGGCACGGGACCGCCGGGAGGTAACTGATGGCGGCGAGGCTGCCCGCCGCTGTCCGGCGCACCGCGGGGCACCGGCTCGCGCTCACCGCGACCGCGGTCACGGTCCTGGTGGCCAGCGTGCTCGCCGCCGCGGCCGCCGCCTTCACCGGCGAGGTCACCAGTGCCGCGGTCCGGCGCTCGCTGACCCAGAACCCGGGCAGCACGATCCTGGTCACCGAGCAGGTCCCGGCGGCCGGGGCAGCGGCGGCCGGCCGCCAGGTCGAGCAGGCGGTACACCGGGTGCTGCCGGGCCTGCCGGTGGCCGTCACCGGCAGCCTGCGTTCGCAGATCCTGGATTTGCCGCTGCCTGGCCGGCCACGCGGCGGTCCGCCGCGGGCCGGGTCATCGCCAGCCGGGCCGTCCCAGGCCAGCTCACCGCAGGCTGGGTCACCGCACCGGGGCCGGCCCAGCGGCGCGGGCGGCGTCATCCCGCAGACCCAGATCATTTCGCTGCCGGGGGTAGCCCGCCGGGCCGTGCTGACCGGCGGTTCCTGGCCGGGGCCGGCCGTCCCGGCGGGCGGGCCGGTGCCGGTCGCGGTGCCGGTGGCGGTGGCGCGCCTGCTGCGGCTCGCGCCGGGCGACCGCCTGCTGCTGCGCAACAACCAGATCGGGGCGAAGGTGCCGGTGCGGATCACCGGGGTGTTCCGCCCGGCCGACCCGGCCAGCCCGTACTGGCGGCTCAGCCCGCTCGGCGGCGGCGGTGTGCAGCGCTCGGCCGGGTTCGCCGTGTATGGCCCGCTGGTCACCAGCCCGGCGGTGGCGGCCGGCCCGGCCGTCCCGGTCACCTCGGCCGCCTGGCTGGCCGTCCCGGACTTCGCCGCCCTGGGCGCGGGCCGCCTGACCGCGCTGGACCAGCGGCTCGCCTCCGGCCTGGGTGGAAACGACGTGTCGAACGGAGGCCTGGCCGGGCTGCCGCAGGCGACGGTGACGACCTCGCTGCCCGCCCTGCTCGGCCAGCTGAGCACGGCCCTGCTGGTGGCCCGGTCCCAGCTGCTGATCGGGGTGCTGATCCTGCTGGCCGTGATCGGCGGCGCGGTGGCCGTCTCGGTCCGGCCGCTGGCCGCCCAGCGGGAGCCGGAAGCCGCGCTGCTGGCCGCCCGGGGCGCGTCCCGGCGCCAGCTCGCTGCCCGCGGCGCCACGCAGGCGGTGCTGCTGGCGGCACCGGCGGCGATCATTGGCCCGTGGCTGGGCAGCCGGCTGGGCGTGCTGGTGGCCCGGATCGGCCCGCTGGCCCACGCTGGGCTGGTGCCGGCCGGTACCGGGCCGGACGTGACCGGCGGGGTGCCGGCCAGTGCCTGGCTGGCCGGCCTGGCGGTGGCGGCCGGCTGCGCGGTGATCATGGCACTGCCCTGGCTGCGGCGGCCGCAGTCCGCGCTGCGGGTGCGGGTCGCGGCCGGCCGCCAGCGCCCGGTCACCGGCGTGGTCATGGCCGGGGCCGACCTGGCGCTGGTGGTGCTGGCCGTGCTGGCGGGCTGGCAGCTCGCCCACTACCAGGCACCGGTGTCGGCCGGGCTGGACGGGGCCCTGGGGGTGGACCCGCTGCTGGCCGCCGCACCGGTGCTCGCGCTGACCGCCGGCACGGTGGTGATGCTGCGGCTGCTGCCGCTGGCCACCCGGCTGGCCGACGCGGCGGCGGCCCGCCAGCGCGGCCTGGCCGTCGCGCTGGCGTCCTGGCAGCTCAGCCGGCGGCCACTGGGCCGGGTCGGGCCCGCCCTGCTGGCCGTGCTGGCGATCGCCGCCGCGGTGATCGCGCTGGCCCAGCACAGCAGCTGGCAGCGTTCCGTGGCTGACCAGGCCGGTTTCGCGGTCGGCGCGGACGAGCGGATCACCCTCCCGCCCGCCGCGCCGCTGGCGCTGGACCAGGTGGCCGGGCTCGCCCGCGCGCATGGCGTGACCGCCAGCACGCCGGCCATCCGCGCCCAGATCGGCCTGCCCGGCGGGCAGAACGGCACGCTGCTGGCCCTCGACGCCCGCGCCACCGCGCGCATCGTGCCGCTCCGCCGGGACCTGGCGGCCATGCCACCGGCCCGCCTGCTGGCCGCTCTGGTGCCGGCCCGGCCGGCCGCCGGGGTGCCGCTGCCGGGCCGCCCCACCCGGCTCAGCGTCACCACCACGCTGCGGGGCGC
>DATDGI010000150.1:0-5092 GCA_036522155.1 Streptosporangiaceae bacterium | reverse complement strand
AGGATGATGCTGGGGAGCGTGCGCATGTCGGCAGGGTCGGGCTGAGATGCACGTCATCGGCGTGGTGTTGCATCCGGAGCGGGAATGCGGTGTGGCGGTGTCGGCCATCGAGGGCTGGGCGGCGCGGCGCGGCATCCAGGTGCTGGGCATTGATACCGAGATTGCCCGGCTGAACTGTGGCGCGGTCGCGGTCAGCGCCGGGGAACTCGGCAAGCGTGCGGACCTGGTCATCAGCCTGGGCGGTGATGGCACGATGCTGCGCGCGATGCGGCTGGCTGATCGGCAGCGGGCGCCGGTGCTCGGGGTGAACGTTGGCAAGCTGGGCTTCCTGGCCGAGGTGGACGTGCCTGATCTGCCCCGGGCGCTGTCATCGATTGATGACCACCAGTACACGACCGAGCCGCGGCTGGCGCTGGATGCCAGCATCGGCGAAACGGTAGTCACGGCGTTTAACGACGTTGCGATTGTCCGGTTCCCCGGGCAGCCGACCGCGGTGGTTGCGGTCAAGCCGGCCGGGCACCCGTTTGTCAGCTATGCCGCGGACGCGGTCGTGGTGGCCACCCCCGCCGGTTCGACCGCCTACAGTTTCTCGGCCGGCGGCCCCATCGTCAGCCCTGCCGTGGAGGCGCTGCTGGTCACGCCGGCGGCACCGCATTCGGCATACAACCGCGGGCTTGTCGTCTCGGTACGGGACAGCCTGGTGCTGGAGATCCTGCCGTCCAGCGGCCGGCTCGCGGTGGAGGTCGACGGGCAGATTGCGGCGCATGTGAGTACCGGCGACCGGATCGAGATGCGGCCGCGGCCGGCCGCCGTGCACGTCGTCCGGCTCGGCGAGACCACGTTCTACGAGCGGGCGCGGCGCAAGCTGCGGCTCACCGATTCCGCGGAAGTCGCTGCCGGCTGACCGGATGCGCGCTGGCCGGCCCGGTCTCCGGACCGCTGGCGGCGGTATTCGGGCGGCCCCCGGAACGGCTGCCTTGTCGCCGGTTCCTAGCATGTGCTAACTTAAATTTGCATATGCAAGAAAGGGTGTCGTGGACGTCGCTGAGATGACCGGGGACAGGCTGCTGCGGGTGCTGGCCACGCTGGCCAACCCGCACCGGCTGCGGGTGGTGGCCGCCCTGGCCGAACAGCGCAACTACGTGAGCCAGCTAGCACGCGAACTCGGCATCAGCCGGGCACTACTGCAGGTCCACCTGCGCAAGCTGCAGGCAGCCGGCCTGGTGTCGGCTGTCATTGAGGTCTCAGAGGACGGGAAAGCAATGAAGTTCTACGAGGTAACGCCGTTCACCATCCAGTTGACACCCAA
The DNA here is from genome assembly GCA_036522155.1 of Streptosporangiaceae bacterium. Lineage (GTDB taxonomy): Bacteria > Actinomycetota > Actinomycetes > Streptosporangiales > Streptosporangiaceae > UBA9676. The sequence goes on along the minus strand of DATDGI010000150.1, from coordinate 3,783 downwards.
GGAGATCATGACTGCGGTCGCCACCCTGACCGCGGGCAGCGAGCCGGACGCAGGAGGTGGGTCATGAGTAGCCCGATCGCCGTCGCCTTCGTCATCGTCGTCCTGGTCGTCGGCGGCCTGATCGCGTACGCGATGTACCAATGGGGACAGCACCTTGCCATCAGCAAGAAGACACGCGCCGATCTGACCACAAGCGACGAGTACCGGCGCCTGTCTGAGATGGCGGTCACCGCCCAGGAGCACACCGACCTGAAACTCGCCGAGATCAACATGCAGCTCGCCCAGCTGCGCGACCAGCTCGATCAGGTGCAGAAAGTCCTCAAGGACGTCGAGTAAAGCCAGCCCGCGGAATCCGCCTGCTGAACCGTCTCGCACAGAAAGCCAGCAGAACCATGGATTACGACACCGATGACGACCGCTTGACCGCAGCCGAGCAGCTGGCCGAACACGACCCGCGAGCTGGCGCCGAGGCGTTGCGGGCCATCGCCCGTGACCACAGCGTTGATGATGACATCCGGCTGGAGGCGGCCGGGCGGCTGCCCGAAGTCGACCAGGCCGCCGCCGCCGACGCGTTGCGCGCCATCGCGCGTGACCACAGCGTTGATGATGACATCCGGCTGGAGGCGGCCAGCCGGCTGCCCGAAGTCGACCAGCGAGCCGCCGCCGAAGCGTTCCGGGCGATCGCCCGTGACCACATGGTCGACGACGACATCCGGCTGGAGGCGGCCGGGCGGCTGCCCGAACTCGATGAGGGGGTCGCCGCCGAGGCGTTGCGGGCCATCGCGCGTGACCACATGGTCGATGATGACATCCGGCTGGAGGCGGCCAGCCGGCTGCCCGATATCGACCAGGCCGCCGCCGCCGACGCGTTCCAGGCCATCGCCCGCGATCACAGTGTCGATGACGAGCTCCGCGCGGACGCCGCCGGGCAGCTGGCCAGCCTCGGCCCGCAAGCCGCCGCCGAGGCCTTCCACGGCATCCCTGACGGACGGCCGCGGTTCAGGCGTCCGCTCGGAGGAACCCTGACGCGGCCGCCGCCGCCACCGTCACCGCCGCGACCGCCGCGGCCGCCACGGTAGGCCGCACGATCCGCGTACCATCCGGCCGGCGAGACCTGCTCAGCTGATGGTGATGGTGAAGGTCACTATGGCGACCGGCGGGCAGAGCCGGCTGGGTGGGCTGGCTGTCCCCGGCGCGCGCACGCAGCCCGGGTCGTGATACTGCCACGACATCGCCGTCGTTCCCCGGGCATGCGCGCTGAGGGTGTGGAAGTAGGGAACGCGGCAACCGACCAGGCTGGGGCTGCAGCTCCCGTCGTTGAAGTTGCCAACCAGCCGGACCAGGCGCGGATCCGGCGCGGGGCCTACCGGAGCCCACCAATAGGGCCCGTCAGATGTGTCAACCTTGATCGAGAAGCGTTGCCCTACGGTGACCGCGATCGGGATGATCTCTGCCTTCCCCGCGGTCGCGGCCGGCTCGAACGGGATGGTCAGATGCCCGGCCATCACTCCGTGGTTATGCGATGGCGCGTGCGGGCCTGAGCATGCCGCCATCAGCAGGCTGACGGCCAGCGCGGCCAGCACAACCGCTCCGCTCACCCGGGGGCGGCCTGCCCTGCCCCGCCCGGCGGCCGCCGCCAGCACGGCCGCAAGCCCATCCCGCGCATTCATGAGGACCATCCTGAGGCAAGCCAGGCGGTCTGCCCGGAAGCCACGGCGCAGAATTCAGTCCTTCACCATGCCCAGCAGGTGGGCAGCATGTGGCCGCGGGGCGGTGGATGGCGCCAGGCGGGCGGGTTAGCGCGAGGCCGGGGGGCGATCCGGGGAAACGCCGGAGCGGCTCGGGTGGTTCGCCCGGTGACTGTCGCAGACGCCCGCTACCGTGTGGCTATGACACCCCAGCCAGGCGGCGATCTAGGTTCGTATGAGGTGATCCATCTTGGCGGCGAGGCGGCCGCGATCGTCCCGCTCCCCGACCTGAGACGGCTTGAGGCCGTGCAGCGTCACGCGTCGACCGAGCTGCTGGAGGAGGCCGAGGTGGAGGCGACCCTGGCTGCGCACCGGGACTGGGTGGCGGCTGGGCGGCCGGGCGCGGTGTCCCACGAGGTGGCCATGAAGGAGTTGCTCGCCGACCCGTGAGGATCGAGTGGTCGCCGGTGGCGAGAGCCTCTGCGCGGCGTTATCTGGCTGACCAGGACGGGATGCGGAGCATCGGCGCTGCGGTCGAAGCGCTCGGCGCAGACCCTTACCCGGTGGAGGCTTTCCACCGGGGCGACTACCACCGCCTGCGCGTCGGGCAATACCGGGTGATCTACGTGATCGACGATGAGCTGATCACCGTCGAACGAGTTGACCGGCTGTCATGATCCCGGGGCGCACGTCGGCTCAGGGCCGGGGTTTGGGGCCAGGATGCCAGTCCACGCCGAGTGTGCCCTGGGCCGCTGCCCTCCCGCTGCGGCCGCCGCCAGGGCCGCGCAGGATGTAGGCGAAGCCCACCGCGATAGTGCCGCCGGCCACGGGGCCGGCCAGATACGCCCACCACGAGGTCCAGTCGCCCAGGACCAGGGCGGGCCCCAGTGACCGAGCCGGGTTCATGGACGCACCACTGACCGGTGCGCCCCACAGCCCGGCCAGCGCTATGTAGCTGCCCACCCCGATGGCGGCCAGCGGCCCGATCTGCTGAGCCCCCGACGCGGTACCCAGGATCACGCTCACCAGGCCGGTGGTCAGCACCATCTCCCACAGGAACGCGGTGGTCGTGGATATGCCGCTGCCGGGCAGGGTCAGGCCCGCGCTGCCCTGCTTGCCGATCAGCGCCCACAGCAGCAACGTGGCCAGGCAGGCGCCTACGAACTGGGTGATGACGTAGGCCGGGACCCGTTTCCACGGGAAGTCACCCCGCGCGGCGAAGGCGATGCTGACCGCCGGGTTCAGGTGCGCGCCCGAGACGGTGCCCATGAACAAGATGATCGCCGCCACCATCAGCGCGGGTGCGACCACGCGCGCGCCATACGGGACCGCATTACCGCCGAACCGGGCGTTCACCATGCCGCCGCCCACGGCGACTAGCACCAGCAGGAAGGTGCCAAGCAGTTCGGAGAACAGCCGCCGCCCCTCGTACCTGTCGTTCCAGAAGTCGAACTCGCGGGCGACCGCGTTCGGCAGCCCGATGGACCGCAAGGTCAGCTGGGCATGGTTGATGGCGTCCTGCCGGTCAGACTCTTCGGCTGCGGCTCGATCCGCTGGCTGGCTGGCCAACTGGCACCGCCTTTCCTGGTATGCCGGGCACCGGTCGGTGTCAGGGCTGTGTGCCGGTGGGGGCGGGACCGGGGGACTCAGCGTAGACATCGCTGACCCGGCCCACCTCCCGGATGGTGAACGTGCGCTCGCGGCGCAGGTCGCGGGTGAAGGCGAACCACCAGCTCAGCACCGCGCCGACGCGGTTGCGGTAGCCGGTGAGGAAGCCGATGTGGATGAACAGCCAGGCCACCCAGCCCGGGAAGCCGGCGAAGTGCAGCCGCCCGACCGAGACCACGGCCCGGCCCCGGGCGATGTAGGCGGCCGAGCCCAGGTCGTGGTAGCGGAACGGCTTGCCCGCCGCCTGGCCGGCGAGTTCGCGCCGGATCCGGTGCCCGGCGTACAGGCCGGTCTGCATCGCCACCTCGGCCACCCCGGGCAGCTTGTCCAGGCTCATCACGTCGCCCGTGACCAGGATCTCCGGGTGGCCGGGGATGCTCAGGTCGGGGCCCACCTCGATCCGGCCGGCCCGGTCCTGCTTGGCGCC
>DATDGI010000149.1:0-3771 GCA_036522155.1 Streptosporangiaceae bacterium | reverse complement strand
CTTGAGGCCCATCGCGGCCAGGATGTCCAGCAGGCCGGCGGCGGCCGGCCCCTCCGGCCGGGTCAGGCCGTGGAAGCGCAGCCACAGCGGGTTGAGCGAGACCAGCGGGTGGACCGTGGTCATCTCCAGCACCACCCGCCGCCGGGCGTGCTCGGTCAGCGCGGTCAGGAACGGCTCCACGTCCGGCACGTTGTAGACGACGTGATGGCAGGTCACCAGGTCCGCGGCGGCCACCTGGCCGGCCACGGCGGGCCAGCTGCCCGGAACCAGGCCCGCCGCCAGCCCGGGGGCGGCGGCCCGTTCGGCCAGCAGCCCGAGCATCTGCTCGTCCTGATCGACCGCGGTCAGCCCGGTGGTGCGGGCCGCCAGCGGCAGGCACGCCGCGCCCGCCCCGGAGCCGACATCCAGCACGCTGCCCGCCGGGCTCAGCGCTTCCCATTCCCGCTCGAACGAGGGGCCGCTGGGGCTGAGCCGCAGCCGGTCCGCCCGGCGGGCGAACACCTGCTTGGGCAGCACCCAGGGGGACTCGGCCGCGGCCGCCAAGATGTGGTCGGGGATCGCCCACGCGGCAAGATCCTCGCGCCATTGGCTCAGCAGCTCGGTCAGGGTGGCCACTCGATGCTCCCGGCAGGGATCAGGGGGCCGCGCGGCCGGCCCGCGTCGGTCGGGGTGAGCTGAACTCGTTGCCCGTGACACCTGAGTTCCGAGATTACCCGCGCGGTCCGGGTGGGCACGCCAGCCACGGCGCGACCCGGTGACGAGCCGGGCCGCACCCGCGAGCCCGGCCTCAGATCAGTTCGAGCTGGCGGGCCCGGCGGACCGCCTCGCCCCGGTGGGCCGCGGCGAGTTTGCGGTAGATGCTCTTCAGGTGCGTCTTGACCGTGTTGACCGAGATGTACATCTCGCTGGCCACCTCGGCGGTGTTGAGCATGCCCGAGACGTGGCGCAGAACCTCCCGCTCCCGTTCGGTGAGCGGCTCGGTCACCGGCATCTGGTCCGGATAGGGGGCTGGCTGAGCCGGGATCTGGCCGGGGGGCAGGACCGCGGCCAGCAGATGCTGGTGGCTGCGGGCCAGTTCCGGGTCACGCCGCAGCACCGGCCCGAGCCAGCCGCGCTCCAGCGCGAACGGCAGCCTGATCTGCTCGCGTTCGGCCAGCCGCAGGGCGGATGCGAGCGACCGGTGGCAGCGGGCCCGGTCGCCACGGCCGTAACTGACCCGGGCGTCAACCAGCCACGCGTGCAGCCGGACCCGTTCCGGGACGGCGCCGGGGGCCGCCAGCGTGGCCGCCAGCAGGCTGCTGGCCTTGCTGCTCTCGCCGCTGCTCTCGCCGGCCGCGGCCGAGATAGCGGCGAGCATGACCGTCGCCGCGGGCGAGTCAGCACCGCCGGCCCGTTCCGCGGCGGCCCACGCTTGCCGGATATCCCCGGCGGCCAGACGCACCCGTGCCTCGGCCAGGCTCAGCGACTGCTCCAGCCACGCCGGAACCGGCCCTCCGGACCGGGCCCTGGAAAGCAGCTGCCCGGCCGGTTCGGCACGGCCATCGGCCAGGCCGCCATACGCGGCCACCAGCCAGGCCATCGTTCCGGTCAGCTTGTCCGGGTGCGCGGCCAGGGCGGCGTCCAGTTGCGCGAGCCGCTGGCGCACGCCGGCCAGCTCGTTGCGCTCCAGGTGCACCCACGCCAGGGCCAGCAGCGCGGCCGGAACCGTCCGCAGGCTGGGGTGGTGCCGCCCGGCAAGCAGGGTCTGGCCGGCCAGCTCGGCCGCGCGGCTCAGGTGGCCACGCGCCGCCTCCACCAGCGCGAGCTGCCCGAGGCAGTCGGCGCGTTCCTGCTCCCCGCCGGACGCGGTGGCCGCCGCCACCCCGGCCGCGAATACCTGAGCGGCCTCGTCCAGGCGACCGGACCCGAACTCGGCGGATCCGCAGCTGGCCAGCAGCTGGGCACGGAGGTTTGGCTGCCGGGCCAGCTGGTCATCCTGGACCCTACTGGCCAGCTCCATCGCGTCGGCGCTGACCGCCGCGGCCACCACCTGGCCGGCGCGGTGAGCGGCGGTGAGGCGGATCATCAGGGCCGCCAGCCGGGCCGCGGGCTCGGTGCCGGCCGGCAGCCGGCGCAGGATGCCGTCCGCCGCGTTCAGCGCCACGGCCGCCGTTTCCGGCTGGCCAGCGGCCAGCGCGAGCGCCGCGGAGACCAGGTAGGGCTGGGGCCCGGCCCAGTCGGCGCGGTCCGGCATGCCCGCGAACTCACCGGCCAGGGACCGGCCGTCCCGTGGCTCGATGAGCTCGCTGACCGCCAGCCCGCCGATGACCATGCTGGCGGCGAGCGGCCAGTCCCCGGCCTCGGCCGCATGCCGGACCGCATCGGCGAGCTGCCCGTTCCGCTCGCACCAGCGGGCGGCCCGGCGATGCAGGACGGCCACCCGGCCGGGCTGCTCGCGCCTGAGCTTGAGCCGCAGCACCTCGGCGAGCAGCGTGTGATAGCGGTACCAGCCGCCGCCGATGGGCTGCAGAAACGTGTTCGTGCGGGCCAGCGAGTGCAGAATCCCGGCGGCGTGCTCATCCGCGCACAGTTCGCTGGCCGATTCGCCGCTGACATGCTCCATGATGCTGGTGCCCAGCAGCACCTGGCGGGTCGCGGCGGACTGGGCGTTGAGCACCTCGTCCACCAGGTAGCTGGTCAGGGCGCTGTTCTCGGTGATCAGCTCCTGGACGAACCGGCCAGGATCGGGGTGGCCGTGCATGGAGATCGCGGCCAGCCGGAGGCCGGCCGCCCAGCCTTCGGTCCGCCGGGTGAGCAGCGCCAGCGAGTCCGCTGGCAGAGTGCAGTCGTGCTGGGCCAGGAGCTCACCCGCCTCGGCGGTGCTGAAGGCCAGGTCGCGGGCGCGGATTTCGGCCAGTTCGCCGGCCAGCCGGTAGCGGTGCAGCCGCAGCAGCGGATCCATCCGCGCGGCGACCACCAGCCGCAGGCCGGGCCCGGTGTTCCGGGCCACGAAGTCGAGCCCGGTCAGCACCTTGGGCTCGGTGACCAGGTGAAGGTCGTCCAGGACGAGCATGACCGGCGGGTTCTGGGCGGCCAGCGCCGAGGCCAGGTGCAGCAGGAACATGTGGTCGGCCGCGCGTATCCGCGTGTCGGGTGCCGCCGGGACGGCGACCCCGGACCGGCGCAGGGCCGCGGCCACGTGGGACCAGAAGATCCCTGGCCGGTTGTCGTAACGGTCCAGCGATACCCAGGCCACCGGCCGCGGTTCCGCCGACGCCCACAACGCGAGGGCCATGGTCTTGCCGGCGCCGGGCGGGCCGGTGACGACCGTCAGCGGGCACCAGCGCGCACCCTCCCCGATCAGCTTGCTGATCCGCGGGCGCGCTACCGCCCAGCCGGGCACGGCCGGCGGGGTGACCTTGGAGGCCAGAATCGGATCGGTGGTGGCAGCGGCCGGCCGCCTGGTACGGACCGCGGCCGGTGCCTTGGTGGCAACGTAGGTCGCCATCGGGACCTCCCCGGCACCTCCCACCACGGCCCCCCAGCCGTCCGGGGTGGGAGATAACGCTTTGGCATGCACGCCCGGCCATCCCCGCCCGGGCGCCTGCGGGCATGGTGCCCGCTCTACTACCAAATGCCAGCCAGGCCCGGCGTCGCATCACACGATTGGTATGAAACGACAGACCGGCTCCGGCTCGCGTGAGCTGACCGACGGTTACGCCTGCTTCCACATCCGCCCGCGGCGCCTCCGGGCCTGGCGTGAGGCCAGCAGGCTGGCCGGCCGCGATCTCA
>DATDGI010000148.1:0-3172 GCA_036522155.1 Streptosporangiaceae bacterium | reverse complement strand
GGCCAGGATCAGCACCACCGCGATGGGCAGCACCAGCCAGGCCGGCGGATGCGCGCGGAGCATGGTGGCCAGCGCGATCGCGAAAATGCCGGCCACCAGCGTCAGCACGCGCGGGTCAGCGGCCACGGCCGGGGATGGCAGGGCCGGAACGGCGGGCCGGGGCGCGGCGCCCCTGAGCCGGTAGGCCAGCAGGCCGGTGCCGGCCACCACGGCCACCGCCACCAGCGCGATCCACAGCGTCACGCCGCCGCCGGTGGCCCGGGCGAGCAGGATCGCCACCAGCGGCACCGAGGCCATCGACAGCGCCGCCGAATACGCCAGCCGTTCGGCGAGGCCGCTGGCCGGGCGGAGCACGGCCGCCCAGAAGTAACCGGGCAGCACCCCCCCGGCCACCGCGGCCAGCAATCCGCGGATCAGGTCTGCAGCCACAACCGATCACCGCCGAACGAGAACGCTTCAAACGCCAACGGACCGTACCCTATGCGGACATCCCCCAGGCCGGCGGGGATAGCCGCCAGTTGGCGGGCGCCGGACCAGGGCCGGAGCCCGGGTGGCTCGCTACCGCGGCGCAGGCCGGTCGAAGTCGATCGAACTGTAGGCGCGCAGCTTCCAGAGCTTGTGCTCGCTGGTGATGGTCCGGGTCGTGCCCGACCTGGCCCGCATGACCAGCGACTGGGTGGTGGCGCCGCCGGCCCGGTAGCGTACCCCGGCCAGCAGTTCCCCGTCGGTGATCCCGGTGGCGGCGAAGAAGGCGTCCTCGGAGGTGACCAGGTCATCGGTGGTCAGCACCCGGGTGAGGTCGTGCCCAGCGGCGACGGCCCGGTCACGCTCGGCGTCGTCGCGTGGCGCCAGCCTGCCCTGGATGACCCCGCCCAGGCACTTGATCGCGCAGGCCGCGATGATGCCCTCGGGGGTGCCGCCGATGCCGAGCAGCAGGTCGACCCCCGTGCCCTCGCGGGCGGCCATGATGGCGCCCGCCACGTCGCCGTCGGTGATCAGCTTGATGCGGGCGCCGGCCGCCCTGACCTCCGAGATCAGCTGCTGGTGCCGGGGCCGGTCGAGGATGACCACGGTGACGTCCTGCGGGACGCAGCCCTTGGCCCGGGCCAGGGCGCTGACGTTGTGCGCGACCGGCGCCTCGATGTCCACGACGCCGGCCGCGGCCGGGCCGGTCACCAGCTTGGACATGTAGAAGACGGCCGATGGGTCGTACATCGAGCCGCGGGCGCTGACGGCCAGCACGGAGATTCCGTTCGGCATGCCGTTGGCGGTGAGCCGGGTGCCGTCAATCGGGTCCACCGCCACGTCGCATTCCGGCCCGGTCCCGTCGCCGACCTGCTCCCCGTTGTAGAGCATCGGCGCGCGGTCCTTCTCGCCCTCCCCGATCACCACCACGCCCTGCATGGACACGGTGTTGATGAGGGCCCGCATGGCCTCCACGGCCGCGGCGTCGGCCCCCATCTTGTCACCGCGCCCGACCCAGCGGGCGGCGGCCATCGCGCCCGCCTCGGTCACCCGGGCGAGTTCCAGGGCCAGGTTCCGGTCTGGCGCCTGGCCCTTGGGATCGGCGGTGATGGGCGGGCTCGGCTGGCCCGCCCCGGGGGCAGTCGGGTCGTCCGGCATGACTGATGCCTCCCGTTCAGTGACCGTGAGCCGATCCTACGTACCGGGCCAGCCAGCCGGACATGGCCTGGGGGCGGGGGTTCTAGAACGGCGCGCCCGGGTCGCTGGGCTCGTCCTGCTCGGGCCGGGCGGCGGCGAGCCGGGCGCGGGCGCCCTCCAGCCACTGTTCGCAGATGGCGGCGAGCTGCTCGCCCCGCTCCCAGAGTCCGAGTGACTCTTCCAGCGCCAGCCCGCCGCTCTCCAGCCGCTTGACCACCTCGGTCAGTTCGTCCCGCGCCTGCTCGTAGGTCAGCGCCGCGTCGGGCTGGTCCGCTGGTGGGGTCACGGCGCCAACTTACCGGTTACTGGTGCACCCGGCCCGGACCGCCCGGGCCCCGGGGATCTGACGGGCCGGCCGTGGTGGCAGGCGGGGTGGCCGTGGCCCGGATCAGGGCCGTGACCGGCCGGGTGGCCTGGATCGCCGCCGCCACCACCCGGGCGTAGAGCCGGGCGCCTTGCGGCCGGGGGTGGACGCCGTCGCCCCAGAGCAAGCCGGTGCGATGCTCGATCGCGCTGTGCCAGTTCGCCATGACCACGTTGGGGTAACGCCGGGCGGCCGCGATGGCCGTGTTCACCTCGTGCTCCCACGGCCGTGCCTCGTAGGTGTTGATCAGCACGAGCCTGCGGCCCGGCCCGATCTCGGCCAGCAGTTCCCGGATCTGGCCGCTGGTCACGGTCCCGTTCGTGCCCAGGCCAAGGACCACCACCCGGCGCAGCTTGCCGCGGGCGGCGAGCCGCCGCACGACCGTCAGCCCGGTCTGCATCTGGCGGCTGATCTGCGCGTCGATGTAGACGCCCGGCAGCGCGGCCTGCAGTTGCGCGGCCGCGGAGAGCATGACCGAGTCACCGATCGCGGTGACCTGCCAGCCGCGGACCGGCCGGGATGCCGGGCCGGGCACGGCCGTCGTGCCGGACGGGGACTGGCCCGCGGCCGGGCTCGCCGGTTCGCTGACCACCGGCGGCTGGGCGGCCCGGGCCCGGCTGGCCGCACTGATCCGCTCGCCCTGCACGACCTGCCGCATCAGGCCGGAGACCGGGCTGGCCGGGGGGTGCAGCACGCCGTATCCCGCCGTGCAGGCGATGGTGACCGCCGCCAGCGCAGCCAGCAGGGGCAGCGCCCGGGCGGGGGAGCGGCGGGCGGCGGTGAATGATTCGGCCACGGCGGTGCGCCAGGCCCGGAGCGTAGCCAGGAACCCGGCCCGCAGGATGGGGGTCTCGATCCACTTCCAGGACGCCGCCGCGAGCCCGATCGCTATCGCCGCCTCCACCGGCCACAGCCAGGCCGGGACCGGGCGGGGACCGGTGATGGCCGCGGCCAGCGCGATGACCGGCCAGTGCCACAGGTAGACGCCGTAGGAACGGATGCCGAGCCAGCGCAGCGGCCGCAGGCTGAGCAGGGCGCCGACGGCGCCGGGCGCGGCCGCGGCGAGGGTGAGGCCGCCGGCCGCGAGCGCGGCGATGGCCAGCCCGGCCGGGTAGACCACCGGGTCAGCGCCGGACAGGTGGCCGA
>DATDGI010000147.1:0-4926 GCA_036522155.1 Streptosporangiaceae bacterium | reverse complement strand
CGGGGCCGCGGGCCGGCAGTTCGGCCAGATGGGGCAGGCCCGGCAGCTCGCCGAGGATGATCCGGAGGGCTTCGGCCGGGTCGGTCCCGGGCATGGACCCGACCCCGGTCGCACTGGCCGCAGGCCACGGATAGCGCGGCTGAGAGCTGACGTCGGGCACGCTGCCGAGCTTAGAGGCTGGCCCCGACACGCGAACCGCGCCGCACCGTGCCCCCGCCCCGGGGCGGCGCGGCCGTGCCCCCCGAGAGCCAGGCCGGCCCGGTGCGTCCCCCGGCACCTGAGCCGGCCTGGCCTCCCGGCAGGCCGGGGCCCGGCCCGCCGGGAGCCGCTGTCAGCCGCCCTGGCCCAGGTCGGCGCGCAGCGGGACGTCGGCCGGGAGGTGCCTGACGTACAGGCCGTTCAGGCTCCGGGAGACCGATGTCACCCCGTCGTGGGGCTGCTCGGTGAGGTAGTGGACCGGCATCTCCAGGCTGCCCCAGATGCCGTGCTCCTCCCGGAAGCGCCGCTCCTCGGCGAAACGCCGCTCCTCCCGCCGGATGCCGAGGCTAACCACGGCGATGATTCCGACAGTCACTCCGATGACAAACATTCCGATGGCGGCGATCCCAAGCATGACGTCCCCTTACGTGCTGGCCCGCGGTCTGGTGGCCCGCCGGCTTCGTACGGTCCTGCTGTGACCGGATGGTTTGCCCGGCCAGATGGCTGTTAGGAATTAGTGGACTGGTCCCGATGCATCTAAGCAGTGGTACTGCTAGTATGATCCTTACGGATCTAGCGATTCGGGCCATTCCAGTCATCCCAACCTCTCGCTCTCCTCTCGGACGATACCCCAGAGAAGACCGGCGAAACAGACCTATCCCAAATATTTGGATGAACAGTACGAGGGGAATGATCCACTTGACACCAGCCAGCCCCCTCATCAGGCTGATTGGGACCTCTGGGAGGTACAGTGGCTGACCCCATGTATCGGCGGATCGCCGAGGATCTGCAGCGCAAGATCGAGGCCGGCGAGCTGGCGCGTGGCAGCCAGCTTCCCACCGAGATCGATCTCAGGGACCAGTACGACGCGTCACGGAACACTGTCCGTGACGCGATCAAGTGGCTGATGGGCCGCGGCCTGGTCGAGACCCGGCCCGGCCAGGGCACCTTCGTGACCGAGCGGATCACCCCGTTCGTGACCACCCTGTCCGGCGGTCCGGCCAGTGGCGGCGGTGAGGAGAGCGTCTACAGCGCCGAGGTGGTGGCCTCAAGCCGGCACCCGGAGATCACCGAGCCTCGGGTGGAAATCCAGCGGGCCTCCCAGGTGGTGGCGGAAGCCCTGCTGATCGAGCCGGGCGCGCAGGTGGTGAGCAGGCATCAGCGGCGGTTCATCGATGACATCCCGTGGTCCCTGCAGACGTCCTTTTACCCGATGAGCCTGGTGGAGAAGGGTGCGACCAAGCTCATCCAGGCCGTCGACATCGTGGGCGGAGCGGTTGGCTACATCCGGGACGAGTGCGGCATCAAGCAGACCGCGTACCGGGACACCGTCTCGGTACGCCCCCCCAACGAAACCGAGGCCACGTTCTTCAAGCTCCCGGCCGACGGCCGGGTCGCCGTCTTCGTGGTCTTCCGGGTCGGCTACGACCAGAACGGCGACCGCTTCCGCCTCACCATCACGATCTACCCCACGGACCGCAACCGGCTGCAGTTCAATGTCGGCCCGGTTCCGCCCCCTCCCAGTGCCGAAGAGGGAGGTCAGCCGGCGAGCGCGGGCGAATCCTGACCAGCGGTCAGGCCGTCACAGCCGCGGCCAGCCGACACCGGCCCGGGAACGGGCGGTCGGCCAGCGCGGTCCCATAGTCTTCCGGGCCGGCGAACCAGCGGGCACGGGACAGGGCCCTAGGCCCTGGCGCGCGGCGACAGCCGGGCGCGGTCGGAGTCATGTTCGAGCCGAGAGGAGGTGTCAATGGGTAAGCGCTTCGGTCGCCCGTCGGCGCAGTACCGCTACGAGCACTACGACCCACGCTGATAGTCCGCCAGGCGCGTGACGGCGGCGGGCCCTGGCCCCCGCGGTTCATGTTGCCTGGAAGGTGCGCTGTCGGCGCTGCGGAATGGAAAAGGCTGGAAGAAGCGCCGACAGCGCACGGCAAGATAACACGCCCGGTGCTGCCGCCGTGGCCGGAAAGATCATTGAGACGCAAGCCTCGCCGGCCATGGCCCGCGCCGCCGGCCGCCCGAGCAGCGCGCCTGTCCGGCGATGAGGCTCAAACGTGCCTTTTGGCAGGATATGGAGGCATGGGAGAGTTACGGCTCGATCTTTGCCGGGCCAGTCTCCAGGATCTGGGGGCGGTCAGTGGCCTCCTCAAGGAGGCATCGGAATGGCTGCGGACCAAGCCCACGAATCAGTGGGCTGAGGACTGGCCGAACCGGGATGTGCGGCGGCAGCGCGTCCGGGCCGCGATCCGGGCGGGCCGGACCTGGATCGCCTGGGATGGCGAAGTGGCCGCCGCGACCATAACCGCGAGCCCCAACCACCATGAGATCTGGCCGGTGGAGAACCGGCGCGACCCGGCAGTGTACGTCCGGCGCCTGGTCGTCAGCCGCCAATACGCCGGGCTCGGGCTTGGGGCCCAGCTTCTCGACTGGGCCGGGCTGTGGGCGGCCCGCGAGTATGGCGCCTGCTGGGTCCGGGTCGATGTCTGGACGACCAACACCGGGCTGCATGACTACTACCGGAGCCAGGGATTCAGATTCTGCGGGTTCTGCCGGACCATTGCCGACTACCCCTCGGCCGCTCTGTTCCAGAAGCGGACCGATGAGATCAAGCCGCCTGGTGACCCTCTCTTCCAGGAAACGGCCGGGCGCGCCTAGCGCCGCCGGGCGGCAAGGCCCTGCCAGGGCGGCAGTTCGGTGACCGGTCCCGGCCCGGCCAGCGCGGGGCCGGTGGCGAGCAGCACGTCGCCGATGGGCCCGTGCCAGCGGGCGGGCTCATCGGTGAGATTGACCGCCACCACCAGGCCGGCCACCTGGTAGGCCCACACCCCATCCGGGCCGGGCAGCGCCTGGTAGGCGGCGATCTGGCCGCCGAACTCGGCGCGGCGCAGCGCCAGCAGTTCGCGGCAGAACGACAGCGTGGACGCCGGGTCGTCCCGCTGCCCGGCCACGTTGCGGGCGGCGTTATCGCCGACCGGCAGCCAGGGCGTGACCCCGCTGGCCGTGAAGCCAGCCGCCGGTGAGGCGTCCCACGGCATCGGCGTCCTGGCGCGGTCGCGGCCCGGCTCCGCGGGCGTGCTGGCCGACATCTCGTCCCGGGCCAGGCGGGCCGGGACGGCGACGTCGGTCATCGCGATCTCGTCCCCGTAGTAAAGGACCAGCGTGCCCGGCAGCGTGGCCAGGATGAGCAGCGCCAGCCTGGCCTTCGCCTCGTCACCGCCGCACCAGCGGGTGGGGAACCGGCTCACGTCGTGGTTGGACGCCGTCCACACCGGGCACTCCCCCGCGGGCAGCGCGGCCAGGGTTCCCGCCACCACGCCCGCCAGGGCCGGGGCGGTGAACCCGGCGAAGAGGAACGGGAAGTCGAAGGTGAGCTGGAGTTCGTCGCCCCGGCCGTGAAAACCGGCCATGGCGGCCAGGTCGGCCACCCAGGTCTCGCCCAGCAGCAGCCGGGGCGGGGAGTAGCTCTCGGCGATGGCCCGCCAGTCCCGGAACACGGCGTGCGATTCGGGCCGGTTCGCGCTGTACACCTGGGCCAGGCCGGACCGGCTGGCCAGCGGGCCCGAGCCCTCCGCCGGCGGGTCGTCGCGCAGATCGGCGTCCTTGTACAAGCCGTGCGCGACGTCGATACGGAAACCGGCGATCCCGCGGTCGAACCAGAACCGCATGATCTGCCGGAACTCCTCGTGCACGGCCGGTTCCCGCCAGTTCAGGTCGGCCTGGCTGGCCAGGAAGCTGTGCAGATAGTCCTGCCCGCTGCCGGCGTCGAAGGCCCACGCGGACCGGCCGTTCGCGTCCCGCCAGTTGCTGGGCGGGCCGCCGCCCGGGGCCGGGCCGGCCCACAGGTAGTAGTTACGGTGGGCCGCGGCGGTGCCGCTGATCGCGTCGGCGAACCACGGGTGAGCGGTGCTGGTGTGGTTGGGCACCAGATCCAGCAGCACCGCGATGTCCCGCGCGCGGGCCTGGGCCACCAGTTCGTCGAGATCGGCCAGTGTCCCGAGGTCAGGATGGACGCCCAGGTAGTCGGAGACGTCGTAGCCCCAGTCGTGGTCGGGGGACGGCATCGTCGGCGACAGCCAGATCCCGTCCACCCCCAGCCATTGCAGGTAGTCAAGCCCGGCGGTCACCCCGGGCAGGTCGCCGTACCCGTCCCCGTCGGTGTCCCGCCAGGACCGGACGTAGATCTGGTACAGGGTGGCCCCGTGCCACCAGTGCGGCCTGCCCGTGCGCCCGTCCATACGCCTCCCGGCTGATCGCCACGCACCTGCCCCGGCACCGTACCGCCCGGCCACCCGGGCCATCTCCCCGCCTTGCCGTGACCGGGCCGGGGACGGAGACTGGTCGGGTGAGCCCAGCCATCGAGCTGATCGGGGTGATCCTGCTCCCCACGATCATCTTCTTCTGCATGCTGCGCGGGGCTCGCCTGGTCGCCTGGTGCACCGAACGGTGGCGGTCGCGTCCCGCCGGGCAGCCCCCTCCCGAGCCGGTCGAGCGCCTGCAGGCGGACCTGAGCCGGTTGCGCGCCGAACTCGAAACCATGGAAACCCGTACCGACCTGCCGGCCACGGGCCTGCGGCTGCAAGCGCTCCGGGCGGCCTACCTGGACGCGCTGGGCAGCGCCTGCCGTCGGCTGGACGTCAGCCCGCCCGCCGGCCGCGACCCGCAGCATCCGGAGCAGGTCCGGCAGAGCGAGATCTACCGCGTGGAGTCGGCCCTGCGCCAGCGCGGGCT
>DATDGI010000146.1:0-13633 GCA_036522155.1 Streptosporangiaceae bacterium | reverse complement strand
CAGGAGCGGGCCACCCCGGCCAGGCCGGCCAGCAGCAGGATGGCCAGCAGCGTGCCGGGCAGGTAGGCGAAGCGCTGGTACCCGCGCAGCCAGCCAGCGAACGGCTCGACCGCCCGGGTGGAGCTGACCCCGCCGTACCTGATCTGGTCGGAGGCCACCGTGCGGTTCTTCGCCAGCCGGAAGCCGGGGGCGATCCAGTGCCGGGTGGCATAGGCGAACTCGTACCGGTGAGCCATGGCCAGGCTGGGGTGGTCCGGGTTGTTCCAGTAGAAGGCGAGCGAGGCGTCGTGCGCCACGGCCGCCAGGTAGCCGCCGGGCTGGGCGGCGATGGCGCGCAGGGCGAAGTCAAGGGCCAGCGCGTTCTTGCTCGCCGAGAACTTCCGGCCGGGCAGCCGGTCCAGCGGCGAGTTGCCCTCCCAGATGAAGGTCGAGGCCGGCGGCCGCTGCGCCACCGGCTGGCGCGGGCACAGCGCCCGCTCGTCCGCGGGCGGCCTGATGACCGCGCAATTGGCGAACGTCGTCGTCCGCGACCACAGGTAGATGCCGTCGCTGCTGGTGAACGCGTACGGCCCGTAGAAGCTGTGGAACCACAGCAGGTACCCGGCGAGCGGGATCGCGCCCGCCAGCGTGGCCGCCCCGAACGCCCGCCAGCCCACCCGGCGCAGGGCCAGGTAGCCAAGCAACAGCACCAGCAACGGCAGGCCGACCGGCCACATGGTGGCCGCCCCGGCCAGCAGCAGGGCGGCCGCGGTGGTCGCCCACAGCGGCCGGTCGTCCCGCCACCACAGCGCCAGCGTGATCGCGGCCAGGACGGTGCCGCCGAACACCGCGCTCGGCAGCATCTCGTGCTCGAGTTCGAGCTGGTAGGAGTCGAGCAGCAACGGCGCGGCGGCCAGCGTGGCGCCCCAGGCCGGCAGTCCGTACCGGCGCAGCAGGGCGTAGATCATCACCCCGCCGGCCAGGCCCAGCAGGTGCTGGACCGCGGTCACCGCGGCGAAGCTGTGGAAGGGCCGCAGCGCGAACAGCAGCAGGCCGTAGCCGGACAGCCGGGAGGTGCCGGGGGCGTGGTACAGCGCGGTGGCCAGGTATGAGGCCGAGTCGCCGCCGAACCAGATGGCCGGAGGGAAGCCCAGCATGGTGATCACCCGCAGCGCCAGCCCGGCCCCGAACACGGCGGCGAACAGGCGATGCCGGCGCACCGCCGCCGCCCCGCCCGCCGCCGCGCTAGCCACGCGCACCGGGGACCTCCCGGTCACCGGTGTGAGCCCGGGCAAAGGCCAGGCCCGCCGCCAGGCAGGCGACCGGCACGATGGTGATCACGTACCGGTAGTGGTACTCGTGCACGGCGACCGGGACGATCAGGCCGATGGCCGCGACCGCCCACGGCAGCGCCGCCGGGTAGCCGCGCCGGCGCCGGGCCCTGATGATCCCGGCCAGCCCGGCGGCGAGCACCGCGGCGAACGCCAGGCCAGGGAAGTACACCGGCTCCTGGTAGAGGTAGAGGAAGTAGGCCCACGGCTGGACCGCCCGGGTGTCGCTGGTGACGCGGGCGTAGGCGCGCAGATGCCGGACCGCGGTGCCGCTGAGGTGCGCCACGTCCGGCTGCGGGGTGAAATGCAGGGTGCGCACGGTCTGCGACCGGTCGGTGGCCAGGAACGTGAGCATCACCCCGCTGGCGACCGTGCGCAGGTACCCGGCGGGCTGGGCGCGGATGGCAGCCTCGGCGAACCGCATGGCCAGCGCGTTGTTCTGCGCGTTGATGCCGGGGCGCCGGTCGTGCCGCCACCAGGCGCCGCTCGCCCACAGGTAGGCCGACGGCGCCCGGGCGCCCAGCAGCGGCGGCAGCGACCAGGCCGGGGTGGCACCGGGATGGCCGGGCTGGCGGTCCGGGCACAGCGGCCGCAGGCTGGGCGGCGGCTTGATCACCGCGCAGTTGGCGAACGACATCGTCCGCGACCAGGCGAACATGCCGTCGCTGTTGGTGAGGGCGAAATTCCCGTACACCAGGTCGAACACGGTCATGTAACCGAGCAGCGGAACCGCGAAGGCGGCCGCGGCCGCGGCGATGGGCCGCCAGCCGGCCCGCTTAACGGCCAGCACGGCGAGCACCGCGACGATCTCTGCCGCGCCGTTCCCGCGGGTGATGGCGGCGCAGGCAAGCAGGAACCCGGCGGTGGCGGACTGCGCCACCGCCGGTCCGCGCCGGATGAGCAGCACCGCGACCGCCGCCGTGACCAGCAGTGTGTAGAGGGCGTCCGGCAGCACCGCCGACTCCAGCATCATCTGCCGCGGGTCGAACAGGACCGGGCCGGCCGCCAGCACCGAACCCCAGGCGGGCAGGCCCCAGTGGCGGAGCAGCGCGTACACCAGCACGCCCGCGGCCACGCCCATCAGGTGCTGCACGGTGGTGACGAGCAGCAGGCTGTGGAACGGCTCGAGCACCAGCAGCATGACCGGGTAGCCGGACGGCCGGGTCTGGCCCGGCAGCAGGTGCACCCCCTCGGCCAGGTAGCCAAAGGAGTCCGGGGTGAACAGCGCCGGGCGGAAGGCCAGCTCCGCCAGCAGCCGGGGCAGCAGCGACAGGCCAGCCGCCACGGTGATCAGCCAGTGCTGCCGCCAGTAACCGGCCAGCCGGGGCCGGCTGCGCGCGAACGAGCGGCGGGCCTGACCGAGCCACGGCTGGCCGCCGGCCAGGCCGTCCTCACTAACCTTGACACCGGTCACGCGCTTCCCCCGGACCCGGCAGCACCTGACCCAGCGGCGCCAGCCTCATTGACCTAGGAATATAACGCTAACGAATCGAATGATGACTCTGCGTGAAAACAACGAAAGCGCTGGCCGGTGACGGCACGGCCCGGCGGTGATGCCCGGCCGCTGGCCCTCGACCGGGCGCGGCTGGCCAGCGACCTCGGGGTGGCGGGGCGGACGGCGGCGGGGCGGACGCCCGCGGGGCCGCTGGCCGGGCCCGGCCTGTGGCGTGAGATCCGGCTGGCCGCCGAAACCGGCTCCACCAACGCCGACCTGCTGGCTGAGGCCGCGGCGGGGGCCGCGGAGGGGCTGGTGCTGACCGCTGGCGCCCAGTCCGCTGGCCGGGGCCGGCTGGGACGGCGGTGGATCAGCCCGCCGGGCGCCGCGCTTACGTTCTCGGTGCTGCTGCGCCCGCGCGGGGTGCCGGCCGCGCGGCTGGGCTGGCTGCCGCTGCTGGCCGGGGTGGCGGTGGCGGCGGCCGTGACCGACGCCGCGGCGCTGGACACCCGCCTGAAATGGCCCAACGACGTGCTGGCCGGCGAGGCCAAACTGGCTGGCATCCTGGCCGAGAGCGGCGGTGGGGCGATCGTCGCCGGGGCCGGGATCAACGTCTTCCAGCGGCGGGACGAACTGCCGCCCACGGCGACCTCGCTGCTGCTGGCCGCCCCCGGGGCCGCACCCGCCGCCGGGGCCCGGGAGCGGCTGCTCGCGGCCGTCCTCGGCCATTTCGAGCGGTGGTACCTGGCCTGGCGGGATCAGGCCAGTCCGGGCGACGCCGGCGCCTGCGGGCTGCGGCGTGAGTACCTGCGCCGCAGTGCCACCGTGGGCAGGCAGGTCACGGTGACCCTGCCCGGCGGCCGGTCGCTGGCCGGGCAGGCGGCCGGCATCGATCCGGCCGGCCAGCTCCAGGTGCGCACCGCCACCGGCCTGGTCCCGGTCAGCGCCGGTGACGTCATGCACGTGCGGTGACCACCGGCCCGCGGCCGGATTCACCGTCCTGCTAAAGCGGCGGCCGCCAATCCGGGCCACTGATTCTCTCGAAAGCTAGGCAATTGATGCTTGAATGGGAACCGGTCAAGAGGACCATTTCGGCCATTCCGGGTCACATAGGAAGGGGCGGCCATGTTATTCGCCAGGATCGGGGCAGGGATCGCAGTCGGCACCGCCCTGCTGCTCGGGGCCAGTCCCGCGCTCGCCGCGGGCTGGACCATCGTCCCGGCCCCGCCGACCGGTCAGGACGCCATCCTCGCCAGCGTCACCACCACCTCCGACACCGACGCCTGGGCGGCCGGCTACTGCTGCGGGCGGCCCAACTACCTCGGTACGGTCCCGATCATCGACCACTGGAACGGCACCGCCTGGTCGCAGGTGACCGTGCCGTCCACCGGATACAGCACGAATGGCCTCTACGCGGTCAGCGCGAGCAGCACCAGCGACGCCTGGGCGGTCGGGCGCTCGGAGCCGCAGCGCTACACCTTCTACCCGCTGGGCATGCACTGGAACGGCACCGCCTGGTCGGTCTCGACCAGCTTCGCCAGCGCGCTGTCCGGCCAGATCGCGGACGGGGTGGCCGACATCAGCCCCACCGACGCCTACGCGACCGGCGGCGGCCTCGGCAGCGCGCACAGCGGGCTGGTCGCGCAGTGGAACGGCAGCACGTGGACGAGGCTGACGGTCCCGCAGCCGAAGAACAATAACCTCGGCAGCAACCTGGACGCGGTATCGGCGAACGGCCCGAACGACGTGTGGATCGTCGGAACCGACTTGTTCGAGGTCAACTCGAGTGACTACTCGAACGAGACCTACTCGCTGCACTGGAACGGCAGCACCTGGAGCATCGTGCCGATGCCGCTCAATCCGGGCACGAACCCCAACATCGGATACGCGCTCGGCGCGATCCAGGTGAACAGCCCGACCGATGTGTGGGCCGTCGGCGAGATGTACAACTTCACGAACTACAGCTCCTCGACCCTCATCGAGCACTACGACGGGCACTCGTGGACCATCGTGCCGAGCCCCTCGCCGGGCACCAACGGCTCGCTGAGCGGCGTGACCACGAGCAACGCGTCGTCCAGCGTGTGGGCCGTCGGCGATTACACGAACTCCAGCGGCCAGGTCCAGACCCTGACCCTGAACTGGAACGGGCACACCTGGAACACGGTCGCCAGCCCGAACGGGAGCACCGGCTCCAGCGTGCTTGCCTCGGTCGCCACCACACCGGGCGCGGCGATCGTGCAGGCCGTCGGTTATTCCGGTGTCTACCAGGCACTCAACCCGCTGGCCATGCAGAACGGTTAGCCATTAGGGAGGATTCCGGGCTAGATCCGGTCAGGCTGGATCGCGGCTGCCTTTGTGGTAGGTAGCGGGGCTTTTCCGTGTCACCATGTGGCACATGGCCGGTGCCTCCGAGCTGTCCGAGGGTGAGCGCAGCGTCCTGCTCCTGCACCCGCACTGGAAGACGATCCTGGGCCCGATCGTCGTCCTGATCCTCGTGGCGGCGGCCGCGGCGGCCGCCGAGCTGTTCGTCCCGCACGGCAGCTATCAGGCCCCGGCCCGGATCGGGGCCGGCGTGCTGGCCATCGTGCTGGCCATGATCTGGTTCGGCATCCCGTTCCTGCGCTGGCAGACCACCACGTACGAGCTCACCACCCGGCGGCTGCGGCTGCGCCGGGGCATCCTGTCCCGGTCCGGCCGGGACTTCCCGCTGATCCGGATCAGCGACGTGTCCTTCTCGCATGGGCTGATCGACCGGATGCTCGGCTGCGGCCAGCTGGTGGTCGAGTCGGCGGGTGAGCACGGCCAGCTCGTGCTGACCGAGATCCCGCAGGTCGAGAAGGTGCAGGCGACCCTGTTCCAGCTGGTCGAGGACGAGCACGCCCGCCTGGCCCGGGAAGACCGCGAAGGCGTCACCTGACGCGGAAAGCGCGCCAGCGCGGATGTGGTCAATAACGGCTGCTATCACAACCAAAACTGACCACGTCCCGTCGCCGCCGGGCCGGCCGGCGGCCGCCGTAGGGTGGTGGGGTGGACGGGATTGTGGTGCGCGAGCATCTGGTCGGCGAGGCCGGGGTCTGCGAGATCGTCCTGGACCGCCCGGAGGCGCTGAACGCCATCGACACCGCGATGGCCACCCGGCTGGCGCAGGCCTGCGCCGAGATCGCGGCCGATGACAAGGTCCGCGCCGTGGTGCTGGCCGCGAACGGCGGCCGAGCGTTCTGCGTCGGCGCGGACCTGAAGGAGCGCAACCGGCTCAGCGACGCCGGGCTGCTGGCCCAGCGGCACGTGTTCCGGGCCGCGTTCGGCGGCCTGCTCGCGCTGCCGCAGCCGGTGGTGGCCGCCGTGCACGGGTTCGCCCTCGGTGGCGGCTGCGAGCTGGCCCTGTCCGCCGACCTGATCGTGGCCGACGAAACCGCGGTGTTTGGCCTGCCGGAGACCACCGTGGGGCTGGTACCCGGCGGCGGCGGCACCCAGCTCGCCCAGCGCAGGCTGGGGCCGGGCCGCGCCGCCGACCTGATCTTCACCGGCCGCCGGGTGAGCGCCGAGGAAGCGGCGCGGATCGGCCTGGCCGACCGGCTGGTCCCGGCCGGGCAGGACAGCCACCAGGCGCAGGAAGTGGCCCGGCAGATCGCGG
This sequence comes from Streptosporangiaceae bacterium, assembly GCA_036522155.1. Lineage (GTDB taxonomy): Bacteria > Actinomycetota > Actinomycetes > Streptosporangiales > Streptosporangiaceae > UBA9676. The sequence continues at coordinate 7,254 of DATDGI010000146.1, read as the reverse complement.
CCAACTCCCCGGTGGCCGTGCGGGCGGCCAAGCGCGCGATCCGCCAGGGCGCGGGCATCGGCCTGGCCCCGGCGCTGGAGGTGGAGGACGCCGCGTGGCGGACGGCCGCGCTGTCGGAGGACCGGCGGGAGGGCATCGCGGCGTTCAACGAGAAGCGGGCCCCGGCCTGGCCGGGCGGATAGGGAGGCGGCCGTGAGCGACCTGCCGGCCCGGATATCGGTGCGCGAGGTGGGGCCCAGGGACGGGCTGCAGAACGAGGACCCGGTGCCGGCCACCGCGAAGATAGCGCTGATCGACCAGCTGAGCAGGACCGGGGTGAGCCGGATCGAGGCGGTTTCGTTCGTCAAGGCCGAGGCGATCCCGCAGATGGCCGACGCGGACGAGGTCTGGGCCGGGGTCACCCGCAACCCCGATGTCCGCTACTCCGCGCTCGCGCCCAACCTCCGTGGCGCCCGCCGGGCCCTGGACGCCGGGTTCACCGAGGTGGAGGTGGTGGTGTCGGCCTCCGACACGCACAACCGCGCGAACGTGAACCGGAGCACGGAGCAGTCGCTGGACGAGATCGCGGTCATCATCGGCGAGGCGCACGACCGCGGCGCCAGCTGCCAGGTGGTGGTCGCCACCGCCTGGGGCTCCCCGTACGAGGGGGACGTGCCGGTCGAGCGGGTGCTCTGGGTGGCGGGGCGGGCGGTCGCGGACGGGGCCGACGCGATCTCCTTCGGCGACACCACCGGCATGGCCACCCCCCGCCGGGTGTGGGATCTGGTCGGCACGTTCCGGTCCCGGCACCCGGACGTGCCGCTCAACCTGCACTTCCACAACACCCGCGGGACCGGCCTGGCGAACGTGCTGGCCGCGCTGGAGCTGGGGGTCACGGACTTCGACGCCTCGGTCGGCGGCCTGGGCGGCTGCCCGTACGCGCCCGGCGCCTCCGGCAACATCGCCACCGAGGAACTGGTGTACATGGCCGAGGACATGGGGGTGAGCACCGGCGTGGACCTGGCGGCGATGATCGAGGCGGCCGCGGCCGCGGAACGGATCGTCGGCCGCGAACTGCCGTCGCAGGTCCTGCGGGCCGGCCCGCGCACCCGGACAATAACCCCATAGCGCCGTAACGGCGGTGCCCCCGCCGTCGTTTCCCCACTGGCGGCGCTGCTCGCCAGCACGTGGCTGGAAGATGGCGGCCTCTCTGGCGTACGGGCCCTTCCTTTCATGGGCACCCGTGAGTGGCGAGCAGTGCCCGCCGCCCGTCCAATCACATTGCGTGTCGATGTGATGACGAATCGCAGTCAAGGGTCTAGGGTTACTCCGGTACGTAACTAGATCGTTGATTTGTGTTACTGAGTGTGACCATGCCAGGAGCTGGGGGAAAGGGGTGTGCCCGGAATGGATCCGCTTGACGAGCTGATCTGGTACTGGGGAATGGCCTACCGGATCTGGGCCGCGGACGGCACCTGGTACGCGCGGCGCAATGGCGACGGCCCGCTGTTGCAGGCGGCCGACGCGGAGACCCTCTCGTTCATGATCAGGGATGACTACTTCCGCAAGGCCGGGTCGGGGTTCGCCTCCTTAGGGCCGGTGCCTGCCAGCTAGGGCGATGGCCGCCCGGGGGTACAGTCCCAATCGTGGCTGAGCACTCGGACCTGGCGGAGGTGCGCGCCCGGGTTGAGCAGGGCGGTGCGCGCAAGTATCACGAGGCGGCGGCGGCCGCGGGCAAGCTGTTCGCCCGGGACCGGATCGCGCTGCTGATCGACGAGGGCAGCCTGGCCGAGGACGGCCGCTACGCGAACGTGCTGGCCGACGGGCTGCCCGCCGACGGCGTGATCACCGGCACCGCCACCGTGGACGGCCGGCCGGTCGCGCTGATGGCGAACGATTCCACGGTGAAGGCAGGCTCGTGGGGAGCCCGCACCGTGGAGAAGATCATCCGGATCATCGAGAAGGCCTACGGTGCCGGGATGCCCATGGTGTACCTGGTCGACTCGGCCGGGGCCCGGATCACTGACCAGGTCGAGATGTTCCCCGGCCGCCGCGGCGCCGGAAAGATCTTCCACACCCAGGTCCGTGCGTCCGGCGCTATCCCGCAGGTGTGCGCGCTGTTCGGCCCGTCCGCCGCGGGGGGCGCCTACATCCCCGCGTTCTGCGACTACGTGACCATGGTGGACGGCAACGCGTCGATGTACCTGGGCAGCCCGCGGATGGTCGAGATGGTGGTGGCCGAGAAGACCACGCTGGAGGAGATGGGCGGTGCCCGGATGCACTGCACCGTCTCCGGCTGCGGGCACCATCTGGCCGCCACCGAGGCCGACGCGCTGGCCGCGGTCCGCAGCTACCTGTCCTACCTGCCGTCCAACTGGCAGCAGCAGCCGCTGTCCGGGACGGCCGCCGGGCCCGAGGAGACCGACCTGGCCGCCATGGTCCCGGCCAGCGAGCGGCAGGCCTTCGACATGCGCCGGTACGTGCGCGGCCTCGTGGACGCCGGGTCGTTCTTCGAGATTCACCAGCTCTGGGCCCGGGAGCTGACCATCGGCTTCGCCCGGCTGGCCGGCCAGGTGGTGGGGGTGGTCGCCAGCAACCCGATGTTCAAGGGCGGCGTGCTGTTCGTCGACTCGGCCGACAAGGGGACCAGGTTCATCCAGCTCTGTGACGCGTTCAACGTGCCGCTGCTGTTCCTGGCCGACGTGCCCGGGTTCATGGTCGGGACGAAGGTGGAGAGGGAGGGCATCATCCGGCACGGTGCGAAGATGATCAGCGCGGTGTCCGAGGCGACCGTGCCGAAGATCAGCGTGATCGTGCGCAAGGCCTACGGGGCGGGCCTGTATGCCATGGCTGGCCCGGGATTCGAGCCGGACGCGACCATCGCCCTGCCCACCGCCAAGATCGCCGTGATGGGGGCGGACGCGGCCGTCAACGCGGTCTACTTCAACAAGCTGGCCGCCATCACCGATCCGGCCGCCCGGGAGGATGAGACGCGCCGGCTGCGCGAGCAGTACGACACCGACATCGACGTGCTGCGGCTGGCCGCCGAACTGGTCGCCGACGACGTGGTGGAACCGGGCGAATTGCGGGCCGAGCTGATCAAAAGGTTCGCCGCCGCGGCCGGCAAGGACCGCTCGTTCTCGCGCCGCCGGCACGGTGTCACCCCGGTCTGAACCGGGACATCGGTTGCCCAGACCGAACATGCCCGCACTCTCAGGCCGTAGCATCTGACCATGACCAGCGTTTTGCTAGCCGAGGATGATGCCTCTATCTCCGACCCCCTGGCACGCGCGCTGAGGCGGGAGGGCTACGACGTCGATGTATCGGCGGACGGCCCGAGCACCCTGGATGCGGCCCTGGCCGGCGGGATCGACCTGATTGTGCTCGACATCGGCCTGCCCCAGCTGGACGGTCTGGAGGTTTGCCGTCGGCTGCGGTCGGAGGGCCAGTCGGTGCCGGTGCTGATCCTCACCGCACGCGCGGACGAGGTGGACACGGTCATCGGGCTCGACGCCGGCGCCGACGACTACGTGACCAAGCCGTTCCGGCTGGCCGAGCTGCTGGCCCGGGTCCGCGCCCTGCTGCGCCGGGGCACCGCCGAGACCAGCGTGGTGCAGGGGGTCCGGGTCGACCCCGACGCGCGGCGGGCCTGGCTGGGCGACACCGAGCTGGAACTGACCACCAAGGAGTTCGACCTCCTGTGCGTGCTGGTAAACGACGCCGGGAAGGTGGTCACCCGGGAGCAGATCATGCGTGAGGTCTGGGACAGCAAGTGGTGGGGCTCCACCAAGACCCTGGACATGCACATCTCCTGGCTGCGCCGCAAGCTCGGCGACGACGCACACAGCCCCCGCTACATCACCACCGTCCGCGGGGTCGGGTTCCGGTTCGAGCGCGGCGACTGATGGGCCCCATCAGGGCGGGCTGACGTGCACCGCCGGCTGCTGTTCTCGACGGTCGTGGTGGCCTTCACCGCGGTGGTGCTGTTCGGCCTGCCGCTCGGTTTCGTCCTGGTCCGGCTGCAGATCAACACCGCTCACCAGCAGGTCCAGCGCGATGCCACCACGGTCGCCAGGACGCTGCAGAACCGGCTGGACAACGGGCTGCGCCCGGACATCTCCGACGCCGCGAACGCGGCCCGTGCGCTGCCCGACCGGTACGTCAGCATCAGCCGTGACGGCGGGCGGCCCAGCACGTTCGGCGACGTGGTGCCCCCGAATGCCCTCATCGAAGCCCATGCCACCACCAAGGACTTCCGGGTCATCGTGGAAGCCGACACCTCGAACGAGACCGCGGGCGTGACCGAGGCGCTGCTGATAATCGCCTCGCTGGTGCTGCTGGCCTTCATCGTGGCCGTCGGGCTGGCCCTGCTCCAGGCCCGGCGGCTGGCCCGGCCGCTGCAGGAGCTGGCCAGCGCGGCCGACCGGCTGGGCTCGGGCGACGCCCGCCCGCTCGGGCGGCGGTACGGGGTGGCCGAGCTCGACCGGGTGGCCGAGGGCCTGGACGGTTCGGCGCAGCGGATCAGCGACCTGCTCGCGGCCGAACGGGAGTTCGCCGCCGATGCCTCCCATCAGCTGCGCACCCCGCTCACCGCCCTGTCCATGCGGCTGGAGGAGATGCTGGCCGCCGCGGACGAGCCGGCCGTGGTGCGCGAGGAGGGGGCCGCCGCTCTGGTGCAGACCGAGCGGCTGGCTGAGGTCGTCGGCCAGCTGCTGGGCCGGACCCGGGCCCCGGCGGCCGGCTCCCCGGAGCGGCTGTGGGTCGACGACGTCGTGGCCCAGCAGGTGGTGGAGTGGGATCCGGTGTTCCGCAGCCGGAACCGCAAGCTGGAGGTGACCGGGGACAAGAGCCTGCTGGCCTATGTCACCCCGGGGTCGCTGTCGCAGGTGGTGGCCACGCTGCTGGACAACGCGTTCGTGCACGGCGCGGGCACGGTGACCATCCGCACCTCACAGACGCCCAAGTCGGTGGTGATCGAGGTGCGGGACGAGGGCAAGGGGGTACCGGCCGAGCTGGCCCCGCGCATCTTCGAGCGGAGCGTGAGCGGCCAGCCCGGCGGCACCGGGCTCGGCCTCGCCCTGGCCCGCAGCATCGTGGCTGCCGACGGCGGGAAGGTCGTGCTGGTCCGGCCGCGCCCGGCCGTGTTCGCGGTGTTCCTCCCGCGCGGGCTGCCGGAGGCGGCCGACGGCCCGCCGGTGGTGTCCGGCCCGGCCTGACCCGCTCAGCCCGCCGTGACCGCCGCCGGGCGGCGGTCGGTGACCGCGTGCCAGATCAGGTAGATCGCCGCCGTGAGCACGAAGCCGACCTCGAAGGTGATGTCGCCGACCCCCGGCCAGTGGCTGGGGACCACGCCCACATACTCGGTCTGGTTGGAGAACAGCCAGATGGACACGCCTATCCCGACGATCATCGCCACCGGCCCGGCCCAGTTGGTGTGCCGCCGGTCGAAGAGCATGGGCTCGATCTCACCTAGCGGCTGCCGACGGCGCAAGAACTGGTCGCAGAACACCACCGCCAGCCAGGGGGCGATCCAGTAGGCGATGATCAGCAAGAAGTTCGTGTACTTGGCGCCGGCATCGTGCAGGCCGGTGAGCGCGACTATGAAGCCGAGCACACCGAACACCAGCGCGGTGATGGCGCGGCGCAGCGCCAGCGGCAGCCTGATGCCCATGGCCACGAACGACAGCGCGCCGGAGTAGATGTTCAGCACGTTGGCGGCGATCGCGCCGATGGCGATGGCCAGCAGCGTGAGGTCGGCCAGCGCGGTCGGGAGATGACCGGTGAACGCGGCGGTGGGAGATGCCGATGCGCTGCTGGCCAGGGTGGCCGACCCGGCGCCGGCGATCTCCAGCACCGCGCAGGACAGGAACAGGCCGAGGCCGGTCCACCAGGCGACGGCCTTACGGCTGGTGTCGGGCTTGAAGTAGCGCGAGTAGTCCGCGGCGTAGGGGTTCCAGCCGACCGCGTAGCCGAATGCCGCACCGGTGGCGATCAGGAAGCCGCCCAGGGTGCCGCCCGAGAAAGCGGCCGGGTGGTAGCCGGTATGGGCCTTCGTGAGGATGACGATCGTTGTGATCAGGAAGATGATCGCGAGGACCGGGAAGGCGTACCGCTCGAAGGCGTGCACCAGGTTGTGGCCGAAGAACGCGATCACGACCTGCGCTGCCACGATGATCACCAGGCAGAGCGGCTTGGGCAGGTGGGTGAGCGTGTTCAGGGCGAAGGTGCCGCTGACGCTGTTCACCGCGAACCAGCCGATGCCGGCCGTGACCGCGTTCAGGCCGGCCGGGAACGCGTTGCCCCAGTAACCGAAGCCGAGCCGGGACAGCACCATCTGCGGCACCCCGTGGGAGGGGCCTCGCGCCGACAGGATGGCCTGGGTGATCGAGCCCACGCCGGAGCCGATCACGATGGCCAGCGTGGCCAGCCAGAAGTTCAAGCCAAAGAACGCCACTGCGATGACGCCGACGAAGATGGTGGCGAATTCCAGGTTGGGTGAGGTCCAGGTCCAGAACAGCTGCAACGGCCGCCCGTGCCGCTCGTGCAGCGGGATGAACTCGGCGCCGCCGGGCTCGACCGCGACGACGCGCTCGCCGTAATCACCTTCGCGTACCTGCACCCCGGCGGGCGCGTCTTCGGCTAGGACCGCTGAGCTGTGCTGTTCGGGTGTAGCCATGGGCTCGCTCCTTCTGGCCCCGGGCCGCCGTCGGGGTCGCCCGACACCGGCCGTGCTATTGCCGCAATGTTAAAGCTGTGCCCATTGACGCTGGAAGATGCCACGCCTAGGCATCTGGCCCGGTCCGGCTTCGTGATGCGTCGGCGGCGGGAGGCTCGTAGGCTACGGCCCGTGACGGATCAGGCTGCGAACGGGCCATCGGGCCCCGTGGTCGGCATGGTGGGGGCGGGCCAGCTGGCCCGGATGACCTGCCAGGCGGCGATCAGCCTCGGGGTCGGCTTCCGGGTCCTCGCCGGTTCACCGGCCGACAGCGCCGCCCAGGTGTGTGCCGGGGTAGCGGTGGGGGACTACACCAGCCGGGCCGACCTGCTCGCGTTTGCGGCCGGCTGCGGCGTGGTCACCTTCGACCACGAACACGTCCCTGGCGGCCACCTGGCCGCACTGGAGCAGGTGGCGACGGTCCGGCCGGGGGCCAGCGCGCTCGCCTACACCCAGGACAAGCTCGCCATGCGGGACCGGCTGGCCGCCCTGGGCGTGCCCTGCCCGCGCTACGCCCGGGTCACCGGCCTGGCCGACGTGACCGCGTTCGCCGCTGACTC
>DATDGI010000145.1:0-1627 GCA_036522155.1 Streptosporangiaceae bacterium | reverse complement strand
ACGCGCCAGAAAACAGCCGAAGAACAACTTCCCGGCAATGAAACGAGAACAGAAAAGGCCACCAAGCCGGGTCATCTACAAGATCAAAGTCAGCCGAAAGGTATCCTCACCAGCGCAAACGCCTTAACTCACCGGCATTGTGCTGACCTGCGCATAAGCATGTACTAACGCAACGTCCTCTATTCGGCAAAGTCGGATGTTCGGTCGCTCCTGCCATGGGCCGGTTGGAGCCGTCGTCCGTCCGGGGTGTGTTCGAATAGATCGAACCTTAGCGGTGCTAAGGGATTCTCTGGGAGCCAAGTGGGAGCCAACGACGCCAGCTGCCAGGCGACGCCTAGCCAGAGTCGTTGCAGGTAAACACCCCACAGGGCGACATCTGGCACCGACGGGCGATGGGCGGGGCCTGTATGGCATGCAAGAGGTCAGGGGCTCGAATCTCCTTAGCTCCACAGGTCAGAAGGAAAATTCGAACAGTAGGGCCGCGAGTACAACAGGAAAGTACAGCAGCAGCGGCCAGCTGAGATGCCGCACAGGTGTTCGGGCGAGGGCCTACCCATTCCCCAACCGCGGGTACCGCCCTGTATCCGAGGGCTGCTGAGCAGGCAGTACGCTCTCGATCAGGGTCGGTGGCTGTTGCCTGTGGCCGCCATGCAGCAGTCGCTAGGCGGTGATTTGGGGCTTACTCTTGCCGCATTTGCAGATGGTCAGGTCCGGCGGCGGGGTGTTGCCGTTCCAGATCCAGCGCGGGATTCTCCGCTGCCGGGCGCGGTCTGGGCCTGCGACCCCGGGCCAGTGACTGAGCTTGTGGGGAACAAGGCGATCGAAAACGCGGCGATCGCATGGGTGATGCAGCTGGAGCTATCGGCTGGCCGCGACCCGCAGGATACCCGTTACCGGGGAGCGCCAGCCGACATTGAGTCGCCACCGCGGCTGATAGAAGTCAAGGCCTTCGGGAGGTCAACTCGCGGCGAGGACCTCCTGATGGAAACTCGCCAGGTAGGGGAAGCACGGAGCAACCCGGACTGCAGGTGAGTGAGTTCTCGTCCACCGCCGCCGAGTGGGTCGCCCGCCTCGCCGACGCCCACCACACCGGGCGGCTGCAGGCCGAGCTGATCCGGCTGGGCCGCTACCCGCTGCTGGTCATCGACGAAGTCGGCTACATCCCCTTCGAACCCGAGGCCGCGAACCTGTTCTTCCAGCTGGTCTCGGCCAGATATGAACGGGCCAGCCTGATCGTGACATCCAACAAGCCCTTCGGCCGCTGGGGCGAGGTCTTCGGTGACGACGTGGTCGCCGCCGCCATGATCGACCGCCTCGTCCACCACGCCGAAGTCATCGTCACCAGCGGAACGCAAAGCTGCAACTGAGCGTCACGCTGTCACCGGCTGAGCCGGTTCCCGGGCTGTATGTCCATCCTGACCATCGTCGCCGCCTGCGGCGTCCGCCTGTCCGGAGTCATCTCAATGTCTAGTAATGAACACCGCGTGTCTAGCCGATGTCGCCGCTGGCGGCCTATCTCATCCGGTCTGCAAGCACAAATATTGGAGTCAGTTAAACTCAGAGCGCGACATGCGGCGGTAAATGCTAGACGAATGGACGGGCTGCCTCTAGCCTGCTGGGCAGGAGG
>DATDGI010000144.1:0-11700 GCA_036522155.1 Streptosporangiaceae bacterium | reverse complement strand
ACCGCTGCCACCGCCCGGTGAGTAGGGCGTGCCCGAACCCCGTTGACCACGAGTGCAGCTGTCGTTAAATCCCTTTGCCGGCCGCCATGCGCATCGCCGATGATTGCGGCCATGGCCACGACCCGGCGAGCCGACATGTTCACCGCGGACGGCAAGCCGTCTGACGACGACCCACGTGAGCACGGGCCAAGGCTGGGCGACGAGCGCGTCACGCTGGCCGGATCCCTGCGCCGTCAACGCCTCACATTGGAGATCAAATGCTCAGGTCTTGATGCGGAGGCTATGGCGCGGCGTTCGGTCGAGCCGTCGACGATGTCGCTGCTGGGGCTGGTGCGACACCTAGCCGAGATGGAGCGTGCGACGTTCCGGGTGATGATGGCGGACCAGGACGTGCCCCGGCTGTTCTGCTCCGGCACCGACCGTGACGGTGACTTCGATGGTGCAGTTCCCGACCCCCAGGTGGTTGCGGAGGCATGGGACGCGTGGCGTGCCGAGGTGGACTTCGCCACGCGGTTCGTGGCCGAGGCGCCCAGTCTCGACATCACCGGCGACGATCCCCTGAATCAGCATGGCAGCGGCGGAGGGCCGATGTCGCTGCGCGAGGCGCTGGCCGGAATGATCGAGGAGTACGCCCGCCACATGGGTCACGCCGACCTGTTGCGTGAGCGGATCGACGGACGCATAGGCCAGTAATGATCATGGGTAGGGCTCGCCGAGCAGTCGCGTGTGCGAATTAGGAAGTGTCCCCGGGCAGGGTGGGCACCAGTGCCTCCAGCGCGGCGGTCCAGCTCTCCCAGTAGGGGCGGCCGGGCTCGGCGGCGATGGCTGCGATGAGCAGCTGCCGGAAGGGCTCCCGGTCGCCGCCGAACGCGTTATCGACAACCGCCGCCGCCAGCGCGAACACGGTGCTCTGCCAGGGCGCGTCGAACGCCAGCTCGCCGTTGCGGCGTGGCAAGTCCAGCCCGGACAGGCTCAGCGGTTCGTTCACAGCCGGGCCACGCCGATCATCGAGTCCCGGGTGACCAGTCCGGCCAGCTCGGACTCGGTCATGTTCTCGGTCCCCGGCGGGCGCTGCGGCAGGACGAGATACCGGACCTCGGCCGAGGAGTCCCACACGCGAATCTCCATCTCCTCGGGCAGCAGGCAGCCCATCTCGGCCAGCAATGCCCGGGGCTCGCGGACCATCCGGGTGCGGTAGGGCGGGTCCTTATACCAGGCGGGCGGCAGCCCCAGCACTGGCCATGGATAACACGAGCACAAGGTGCACACGACGACGTTGTGGATCGCGGGAGTGTTCTCCACGACCACCATGTGATCACCCTCGGCCCCGCCGAGGTCAAGCTCGGCGATCGCAGCGGTGCCGTCGGCCAGCAGCCGCTGCTTGTACTGCGGATCCAGCCACGCCCGGGCCACCACCTTCGCGCCGTTCATCGGGCCGATCTCCGACTCATAGCGACGGGTGATCTCCTCGATGAACCCCTCCGGCACCAGCCCCCGTTCGGTCAGCAGTGCCTCCAGCGCCGCAACCCGCCGCTCCATCGGCGACATGGGGGCTGGGTGGTGCGCGCTGCTGCTCATGATGGCTCCAGGTAGCTGTCCCACAAGTCGACGTGCAGCCACACGCCGCGCTGGCCATCCCGCCACACCTCCGCGGCGTCGAACCGGACCGAATAGGTCGGTTCGTAGCGGCGAGCCGTCCCATGAGCCTCGATGTCGGGCACCGAATAGATGCCATCCACCCGCACTACCGTCCCGGCCTTGCCCCGCACATATCCCGGGCAGCGAGTGTGGCCGGGCGGATGCCAATCCCGCACCCGGACCCGGTCGCCGACGCCGAAGCGCGGCCTGCCCACGTCTGGGCCGGCCTCATCGACGGGCGGTGCGATCACCGGGCCGCTCAATGGGAACCGTCCGCCCGCGCTCGCCTCAAGCTCGGAGCCCGTCACTAGCCCGTGCTCGACAGCCAGCGTGGCTGCCGCGGTGAGCCAGTGTTCGTAATAGCCCGACGTCAGGTAATGACCCGGCTCCATTCGCTCGATCGAATGCCGGAACTCGCCTCCGCTAGCCTGCACCGCTCCAGCAACCACCACCAGTAGCGCCCGGGCCCGCGCCTCCCACGGCTGGTGAAAAACAGGTTCCGCTGGCGAATGCGCCACCGCCCCAAAGCCCTGCCTGCCACCCAGGTCATGGATGCCGTCCACCAGCAAGACCCTACTCGTCCGCGCACCCGTACCGAATGTCCTTGTCTGGCCGGTGCCGCGCAGAACTGTCAACCCGGGGCGACGGCCCGGGTTCCGGGAGGGTTACCGCGCGGCACCTGAGGAGGGAACCCGGCCCCAGGCGGCGACGCTCAGGGCGTCCAGGAAGCTGAACGAGGGGTCCGCTGTAGCCGCGGTCACCACTTCAAGCTCCTGTGGGCTGACCACGCCATTGCCCAGGACCATCGGATACATCCGTTCGAGTGAGCGGCGTAGCAACTCGGCCTCCCTGCCACCGCCCTGCCGGTAGCAGGCAATCGCTTCGGATCCCGCTTCGGTCAGGCCGGCGGCGGTCACCAGCGAGGGCAGGCACCGGCCGAGAAAGGGGTCAAAGGCCCCCGATGCTGCCAAGAACGTCGTTAGCTTCTGGGTGATCTGGTCGAAGCGGGCCGCTCGCGGGTGAGCTGGATTGGCGGCGACAAGCGAAATGTAGTCGGCATCTTCGATGAGCAGCCAGCCGCCGGGCCGGACCGCAGCCGCCATGTTGCGGACGGCTTGGCGCGGATCGGCCAAGTGGAGCAGCAGGGCACGGCAATGCACCAGGTGGTAGCGGCCAGGTTCGAGCGGGTCGGCCAGGATGTCGTGGCCGCGGACTTCCACCCCGGTCTGGTCCGCGTCAGCGAGAAAACGTGGGTTGGTGTCGGTGGCTACGACCTGGCCAGCGGGCCCGGCCTGCGCGGCCAGCCAGCGGGCCACCGAGCCGGCTCCTGCGCCCACCTCCAGGCAATGCGCCCCCGCCAGCGGGCCGACCATGCCCAGCCGGCGGAAGGTATGGGGGTCATAGCGCGCCTCCAGCAGGCGCAGCCGGGCCAGTTCATCGTCGAAAGCCGCGTTCGCGTGCACGTAGCCGCCCGTTGCCGCGCGTGTCCCCGCAAGCTCCGGGTTCATCGCGCGGCACCTGTGGCGACCCTCCCGCGCTCGCCGCAGACGGCGATCACGGGAGCAGTCAGGTCGATCCTGCTCAAAGGTTTCATACCATCGGTATGATAATACCAGCGGTATCTTAATCGCAACAGTACCCGGCCAGCTGACAGGATCTGGGGCCAGGAGCTTCACCAGAGCGGGTGTGCTGGTTCGAGCCAGTCCTCGTGCAGATCAGCGGTGACGCAGTCGCGACTCGGGCGGCCGTGTCTCCTGGATTTCGATGGGATCGGATGGTCGTTCATCCCCGGCGCCGGCCGGGCCCGAGAACGACGGGGAGCGAGACGAGGCCGCGCAGGACGAGGCCATCGCCGTGTGCCCAGGCGAGCGCGTCACGGCCGACGGCGAGCCGCAGGTCAGGGTGACGGCCGAACAGGGCCTGGAAGGCGATTCGGGCTTCGAGCCGGGCCAGGGGTGCGCCGAGGCAGTAGTGGATACCGTGGCCGAACCCGAGGTTCGGCCCGTCGCCGCGGCCGATGTCGAGGATGTCGGGCTCTGGGAAGCGGGCCGGATCGCGGTTGGCCGAGCCGAGGCATACCAGCACCTGTTCGTGCGGGGGGATTTCCACGCCGCCGAGGGCCACCGGCTCGGTCGTCATCCGGAACGTGGCGTGGGGGACCGGGGCGGTGAAGCGGATGAGCTCGTCGATCGCGGCGGGAAGCTGCCCGAGATCGGCCAGCAGGGCCTGAAGCTGGCCGGGGTGGTCAAGCAGCGCCACCACCCCGTTGCCGATGAGGCTGGTCGTGGTGTCGTGGCCGGCGACGACGAGCTGGAACAGGCTCGACAGCAGCTCCTGGGTGGTGAGCGCGGGCTCGCTGGCGGCGACCAGAACGCTGACCAGGTCGCCGGCCGGGCACCGCCGTTTGGCGTCGACCTGTTCGCCCAGGTAGGCCACGATCCTGCCGGATGCCTCGACCGCCTCGGCCGGTGGGTCACCGGCCCATCCGGTCAGCAGCACCTGGAACCAGGCGTGCAGGTGTGGGCGGTCGGCCGGGGGGATGCCCAGCAGCTCGCCGATCACCCCGAACGGCAGGGGGTGGGCGTACCCCTCGATGAGATCGACGGTGGCGTCGGGGCCGGCGTCCTCCAGTTCGTCGAGGAGGGTATCGGCGATACCTCGGATGGCCGGCTCGAGCGCGGCGACCCGGGACGGCACGAATGCCCGCGACACGAGCCGCCGCAGCCGGGTGTGGTCGGGCGGGTCGACGTTGAGCATGTGCCGCGAGAACTCCGGCCCGGGCAGGCCCTCGGCCACGACGTCGCCGTTGCTCTGGATGGCGGCGAGCATGTCCTTGGAGATGCGGGGGTCGTTGAGCGCCTGCCTGGCGGCCTCATGCCCGAGCACGAGCCAGGCCAGGTGACCATCGGCGAGGCGCACCTTCTGCACTGGGCACCGGGCCCAGGCCTCGGCGAAGTGGGCGAACGGGTTGTCCCGGATCGCCGGCTCCCAGCCGCCCCAGCCCGGCGGGATGTCAGCCATCTCCGCCCTCGGGACGGTAGCCCGTGCAGAGCAGGTCGATCCTGGCGATGCGGCCGCTGTCGTCGGTGTCGGCGTAGGCCTGCTGTTCGACGGTGAACCAGCCGGGGCCGAGCCGTTCCGCCCGGAGCCGGAGCCGCCAGCGCAAGTACAGGCGGCCACCAACCTCGCCGAGGGTGGCGTCGACGAGGTCGAAGTCCTTGGTGTCGCCGAACCAGCGGGCGAACTGTTCCGCGATCTCGCCGGCGCCGGTCTGCTCCATCACGCGTGGCGGAAGCAGGGCACGGAGCCGGGCATCGGCGGCGAGCGCCCCGCCGAGCCGGGCGAAGTCCTGGGCGGCAAGCCCCTCCAGGAACACTCCGGCGAGGGTGAACTGCGGCACCGCCGTGGCGGCGTTCTGGCCAGCTGTTGTGTTCATGGGATCCGTTGTACGGATCCACCGGCCGCAGCGAATCGGGTAACTGCCCGATCTTCCTGTCAGGGAACGGGTTCGCCCGCCGTCCCGATGAGACCGTTGCGCATCGCGAACAGGGCCGCCTCGGTCCGGGTCTTCACCCCGAGCTTGGCGTAGATGTGCTCGAGGTGGGAGGAGGCCGTCTTGCGGCTGACCTGCAACTCGGCGGCGATCTCCGGGTTGGAGCGTCCCTGGCCCAGCAGGACGAGCACCTCGACCTCGCGGGCCGTGAGTCCCGACGGCAGCCCGGCCCGGCGCCGGATCCGATGCCCCGCGGCCTGAAGCACCGCCTGGACTGCATCGCCGTCGAGCCGCCCGGCGCGCACCTCGTCGCGCATCGTCCGCTCAGCGTCACCGGTCTCCAGCGCCGGGCGATGGGGGCGGGGCTGCCGGAGGGCGTTGTAGACGTCGGCCGCGGCGAGGATCCGCGCCGGCATCGAGATAGCGTCGCCCCGCAGCCCGTGCGGGTAGCCGGAGCCGTCGAGCCGCTCGTGGTGCAGGGCCGCGCAGTGCCCCACCTGGGCCAGCAGCGGTGTGTGGGCCAGCATGCGTTCGGTCAGGTACGGGTGGGTCCTGGCCCGCTCGCGCTGGGAGATGCTCCATTCGCCAGGCTCGTCCCAGACAGCACTGGGGATCCCGATCATGCCGAGATCGTGGACGAGCGCCGCACGGCGCAGCATGACGACGTCGGCGGCTGGGAGCCCGAGCCTTGCCCCCGCCTGGGCGGCCAGTTCGGCCACGCCCCGGGAATGGCCAAGGCGCAGCGGCGACTTGAGGTCGCTGAAATCGGCGAAGGCGGCGAGGGCCCGATCAAGCTGGTCGTCACTCAGGGTCGCGCCCAGCCGCGGGTCGAGCGCGATCACCTCCTCCCACGCCGAGATGCCCTCGAGCCCATCGAGGATCTCGGCGTGCCGGGCACCAAAGCAGTCGACGAGGTCCGGATCGAACTGCGTGCCCCGTCGCTCACGGGCCACGTGCAGCGCCGCCTCGGCGCCGCCGGTGTGGTGGAACGCCTCGATGATGTCGGCCAGGTGAACCAGGCGGATAGCAGGCGCGAGATCGCCGCCGCCGGCCGAGCCGGGCACCCCTCTGCCGTCCCACCGTTCGAAGGCCTGCAGGAGCGGCTCGCACACCGCCGGGCCGAGCTCCAACCGCTCGGCAAGATCGCTCGCCTCCCGGCAGTGCGACTGCATCACCTGCTGGACCGAGCGGCCCGCGGTGGCCAGGAACTTCCCGACCATCCCGATCCGCCGGACACCCGACTTGCCGCGACCGAGGTGACGGGCGACGAAGACCGCCAGAGCGGCACCCCCGAGATCCCCGTCGCGCGTGTCGGCGTACAGCTCGGTCTCGTCGCCGAACAGCGCCGCCACCTCAGTGGTGTCGACGGCACAGCCCACCCAGGTCAGCAGTGAGGTGTAGTACGCGGACGTGGAGGTCGCCTGATCCATCCCAGCCGCCGACCGCAGCCGCATGGCGACGACGGTCTGGCGCAGCACCCGCTCCATGGGCCGTCCCATCCCAAGGTCCGCCACCAGCGACAGCGTCGCCACCAGCTCGGCCAGGGTCACCTGCCCTGGGGAATCCGCAGCCACCACCCCATTCTCCCCTGTCGCTGCGCTGGCGGATCGCGACCTGGCCGTTCATCCCGAGCCGCCGAACGGGTCGAGCTCCCCGTCGAGAACCACCGGCTCCGCGCCTTCCGAACCGCGCGGGCGTACTCCCGCGCGCCCGCCTGGGGTCAGGTGCGTAGCTGGTCGCGGATCAAGGTGTCGAGTCGTTGCCATGCGGGGGATGAGGCGTTGACGGCTTCCTGGATGAGTGCCGGGATGGCCGAGCCGGTGACCTGTCCCGGAAGGTCGCCGGGGCCGTATCGGCTGTTCGTCGCGGCGACGATGCGCCGGGCCAGGTCGCCGAGGCGGGGGTCGGTTGGGTCGAGGTCGTGTGCGCGGTCGTAGTCGAGGTACATCTGGCGTAGTGCGGGATCGGTGAGTGCCTGGGCCTGATCGTGGAACAGATCGGCCGCGGTGTCCGGGTGGGTCGCGAACACCAGGATCCACAGGCCGGTCTCCATGGCGATCCAGCGCGGGCTGAAGCCGACGCCGGGCAGGCGCTGAAGATGGCCGGTGACCTCGGAGGGAAGCATCTGGATCTGGCCGGCGGCGAGCTGCCGGAGCCGTCGCCGGGTCTGACGCAGCTTTTGGATCCGGGCCGTGAGGTCGACGTCGACCTGGTGGAGGGCTCGCCGGAACTCCTCGCCGGGCGCCGCTTTGAGATCCCGGATGCGGGCAAGGGGGACTCCGGCTTCGGCGAGGGTGCGGATCTTGATCAGGTCGATGGCGTGCTGCGCGGTGTACCGCCGGTAGCCGGAGGAGTCACGGCTGGGTTCTGGCAGGAGTCCTTTGTCGTGGTACACGCGGATGGTCTTGGTCGACACGCCGGCGTACCGGGCCAGCTGGCCGATGGTGATCACGTCCCTATACTCCCGCGCTTGACCTTGCCCTTAGGGCAAGGTTGCAGCATGTGGTCATGGCGAACATAACCCCTGATCGGGACACCCTGCGCGCGCTGGCCGACGAGGGCAACGAGACGGCCCTGGAGCGGCTGGCCGACCTGGCCGATGCGCGCGGCGACCTCGACGAGCTGAACGAACTGCTGGACGAAGGCTCCTCCCGCGCCGGGCACCTGCTCACCCGGCGCGCGGTGAACACAGGTGACCTGCTGGAGCTGCAGCGGCTGTCCGATGCCGGGTGCGGCGAGGCTGGCGACGAACTGGAACGGCTGCTCGCCCGCCCGCCCGGCGCAGGTGAGGACTGACAGTGCACGTTGGCGGGCGAAGCGAGCCCGCGGTTCGTGGCCGGTAGATTCGGGTTGTGGGGGAGCCGCGCCGTCCCGGTCCGCACCAGCACCCATGACCTGAACGATGGAGGACCACGACAGTGGAACAGCGGATCAGCCTGGTAACGCTCGGTGTCGCCGATCTCGCCCGTGCGCGCGCCTTCTACGAAGCGCTCGGCTGGCGCGGGGCCAAGCAGCCCGATGACGAGGTCTGCTTCTTTCAGGCCGGCGGAATGGTTTTCGGGCTGTGGACCGCGCTCGGCGGCCACGGCGCCCCCGGCATCGAACTCGCCCACAACGTGCGCTCACCCCAGGACGTCGGCGCCGTGCTCGCCGCAGCGGAACGCGCCGGAGGCACCATCGCCCGCCCGGCAGCACCAGCTGACTGGGGAGGAACAACAGGAGCCTTCGCTGACCCCGATGGCTACGTGTGGGAAGTGGCCCACAACCCTGGCTGGACCATCAACCAAGACGGCACAGTACACATCTGACCTGCGCCGCCACGCATCGGGTGCTCCCGGGGGCGGTAGGTCGTCAGGCAGCCGGCTGTAGTGGCCGTGTTGCCGCCGTCATGGTTGTCAGGGCAGTCTGAGTGGGCCTGGAACGCTATGGAAACACTCCTGCCGGAGAAGGGCCGCGCTGATGAAACTGCCTCAGGTTGACTACGAGGCGCCTAGAACCGTTACCGAGGCTGTGGAATTGCTGGCTGAGCATCTGGACGAGGCGAGCGTGCTCGCCGGCGGCCAGAGTCTGATCCCGCTACTGGCGCTGCGGCTGGCCCGCCCGGCGGTGCTCATTGACATCAACGGCATAGATGAACTGTCCGGGGTGTCGGCGACTGGCGGCTGGGTGGCGATCGGCGCCATGACGCGGGAGTACGTCGCCGAGGAATCCGAGGCCGTCGCCGGTGCCGTCCCGTTGCTGGCGGCTGCTCTGCCCTTGATCGGCCATGAGGCAATCCGCAGCCGCGGCACGATCGGGGGCAGCCTGGCGCATGCCGACCCGGCCGCCGAGCTGCCGGCCGTCGCCCGGGCGCTCGATGCCGAGTTCGTGGTGCGCGGCCAGTCGGGCGAACGGGTTATCCCGGCGGCGGACTGGTTCGAGGGTTACCTCACGACGTCGCGCCGTCCCGACGAGCTCCTCGTGGAGGTGCGCTTCCCGACCGCAGGACGGGGCACGGGGATTAGCTTCCAGGAGGTCGCCCGGCGCCACGGCGACTTCGCCATTGTTGGCCTGGCGGCATCACTGACGCTTTCCGAGGGCGCGATCAGCGATGCCCGGCTGGCGTTTGCCGGCATCTCCGATGTGCCGGTCCGGGCCGCCGATGCGGAGGATCTCCTGGTCGGCGAGAGGCCGTCGGCCGAGCTCTTCGATGAGGCAGCCCGCCGGGCGACCGAGGATATCGACCCGCCAGCCGACCTGCACGGGTCGTCGGACTACCGGAAGAAGGTCGCGGCCGCCCTGGTGCGTCGCGGCCTGCGAGCGGCCGCGGGCAACGCCGACGAGAGGCAGTGACCGAAGGTGGACATGACCCTGAGGATCAACGGCGCGACGTGCACGGGCTCGCCGGAGGCGCGCAAGACGCTGGCGGACTTCCTGCGCGAGGACCTCAACCTCACCGGCACCCACGTCGGCTGCGAGCACGGGGTCTGCGGTGCGTGCACGGTCATCGTCGACGGCCGGGCGGTGCGCTCGTGCCTGATGCTGGCGGTCCAGGCGGCCGGCAGCGAGGTGACGACGATCGAAGGGCTCGCGCCGGACGGGGAGCTGGGGACACTGCAGCAGGCGATGTGGGACTCGCATAGCTTCCAGTGCGGGTTCTGCACGCCCGGGTTCGTCATGCAGGCCACGGCGTTTCTCCGCACCCACCCCGACGCCGACGAGCAGCAGATTCGCGAGGCGCTGTCCGGCAACATCTGCCGGTGCACCGGCTACCAGAGCATCATCGATGGCGTCCTGCTGGCCGCCGAGCGGGCACGTCAGAGCTGAGCGAGGGAGCGATCATGGCAGGAATTGTGGCCGAGCGTTACACCGGCGCCAGCATCAAACGTTCGGAAGACCCGCGCATCCTTACCGGCTCGGGCCGGTACGTCGACGACATCAAGCTGCCGGGGATGCTGCACGCTGCGTTCGTGCGCTCCCCGCTGGCGCACGCGCGTGTGCTCTCGGTCGATGTCTCGGCTGCGCGGGCGCTGCCCGGGGTCGTCGCGGCGTTCACGGGAGCGGAACTAGAAGCGATGACTGTCCCTGGGCCGGATGCGCTGTCGGCTCTCATGGGCGTCGGCGGCCCCACCCCGGAGTACACCCTGCTTGCGACGGACAAGGTGCGCTTCGTCGGCGATCCCGTAGCGGTTGTTGTCGCCGAGAGCCGTTACCTGGCCGAGGACGGTTGCGAGCTGGTTGAGGTCGAGTTTGACGACCTGCCGCCGGTCGTGAACGCGTCCTTCGCGCTCGATTCGAGCAGCCCGCCGCTGTTCGCCAATCTGGGTGACAACATCGCCCGCCCGCACTCGCGCAGCGAGTCCGGCGACGTCGCCGCTACGTTCGCCAATGCTGACCGGGTTACCGAGTTCCACATCGACGTGCATCGCCACCAGAACGTGCCCATGGAGGGACGCGGCTGCGTCGCGAGCTACGACGCCGATCTCGGTGTCATGACGATGCACGCGGCAACGCAGAGCGTTCACGTCAGCAAGATTGCCGTCGCCATGCGCCTCGGCATGGAGCAGGACAAGGTGCGCGTCCTGGCCGGCGACATCGGCGGCTCGTTCGGCCTGAAGATCGGCGCATCACGGGAAGAGCTCGCGGTTGCGGCTGCTTCACGTGCTCTCGGCCGGCCGGTCAAGTGGGTCGAGGACCGCGGCGAAAACCTCACCGCGTCGGGACAGGCACGCGAGGAAAGCTTCGACGTCCGGGCCGCTGTCAGCAATGACGGCGACCTGCTGGGGCTGGACGTGAAGATGGTTATCGACACGGGCGCGTACCCAGGCATGGGCGCGATGGTTCCAGGAATCGTCGAGGCGATGCTGCCGGGCCCGTACAAGCTCGCGGCCCTGGGTTTCGAGTCGACCGCGGTTACCACGAACAAGGCGTCGTACGTCGCCTACCGCGGCCCCTGGGCGTCCGAGACGTTCGTGCGGGAACGCATTCTCGACCTCATCGCGAAGGATCTCGGTCTCGATCCACTCGAGATTCGGCTGCGCAACGTCGCCCCGCGCACCGATCCGCCGGCCGCCATGGTCACGGGGCGTCCGCTGGTCGGAGTCACCACGAGAGAGTCACTGGAGCGAGTCGCCCAACTCGCGGACTTTCCCGCGTTCCGGCGCCGGCAGGCCGAGGCCCGGGCTCGCGGTCGTTACCTCGGCATCGGTCTGGCAACCTTCATCGAGGCCGCTCCTGGGCCGCGCTCGCCGGAGGAGCCTAGCGGCCCGATGGGCATGGAGTCCATGCGCCTTCGGCTCGAGGAGGACGGCATCGTTGCGCTGTTCACCGGCCAGATGCCGCACGGCCAGAGCCACCAGACGACCCTTGCCCAGATCGCTGCCGACGAGTTCGGCGTGCCGTTCGAGCAGATCCGCGTCGTCGTCGGTGACACCGACGTCGTCCCGTTCGGGCTGACCGGCGGCAGCCGGTCAGCCACCATGACCGGGGGCGTGGCGCTGCACGGCGCTCGGCAGCTCAAGGTTAAGGTGCTCGATTTCGCATCGCATCTCATGGAGGCCAGTGCCGAGGACCTCCTGATCACCGACGGG
>DATDGI010000143.1:0-7734 GCA_036522155.1 Streptosporangiaceae bacterium | reverse complement strand
TCGTGGTCGGCGTGCTGCTGATCGTCTTGACCTGGGTGTACTTCCTGACCACCTCGGTGCAGAACGCGTTCACCGACGTGATCGCGGTCACCGGGCTGGTCTTCTCGATCTTCTACATCCTGACCGCGCTGGCCACCATCGTGTACTACCGGCGCCGGGTCTTCCGGGTCGGCCCGGACGCCCTGATCCTGGGCATCCTCCCGTTCGGTGCGGCCGTGTTCCTGGGCTGGGTGTTCTACCGCTCGGCGCAGCTGGCGCCCTGGACGCAGCGCTGGTCGCTGATCGGCATCATCGCGCTGGGCGTGATCCTGCTGCTGGCCGCCCGGTTCATCCTGCGCTCGCCGTTCTTCCAGATCAGCCGGGAGAGCGACAGTCCCCGGCGGCATTAACCGGACAGCCCGGCCGGCGGGCGGCCACCCGGCCTACCCGCCCGCGATGTTCGCCAGGATCTCCTGCGCCTTCTGGGTCAGCGGGTCGCCGGGCGCCAGCACCCGCTCGCAGCGGGCCACGGTGTCGGTGAGCAGCGACCTGGCATCGGTCAGGCGGCCCACCGCGTAGTAGGTGTGGGCCAGTTCGGTGCGGCGGGCCAGGGTGTCCGGGTGATCCGGGCCGAGCGCCCGCTCACAGTCGGCGCAGGTCTGCTCGTACAACTGGAGCGCGGCCGCCATCCGGCCGGCCGCGTGGTAGGCGGCGGCCAGGTTCCCCCGGGCGGTGATCGTGTCCATATGCTCGGCGCCGAGCACGCGTTCCAGGTCGCCCAGCGCGCGCTTGTACTGGGCCACGGCCTCCTTGATCCGGCCCTCGGCCAGATAAGTGTCGGCCAGCCGCTGGCGGGTGACCACCGTATCGGGGTGCCGGGCGCCCTCGATCCGCTCCCGGTCCGCCAGCGTGCGCCGGTATAGCCGGATCGCGTCCTCGGTTTTCCCCGCGGCCCGGCACGCGGTGGCCAGCTCATCCCTGGCGCCGAGGGTTTCCAGCCGGTCCGGGCCGTAAAGACGCTCGCAGGCCGCCGTGGCCTGGCCCAGGACGGTGACCGCGTCGTCGGTCTGGCCCGCCGCCACCAGCGCCCGGCCCAGGTTGATCTGGGCCAGGACGATGACCGGCTGATCGGGATGGCGCGCCCGGCTCAGCCCGGTCAGCACCCACTGGAACAGCGACACCGCGTTCGCCGCCTGCCCGGCCGCGAGGTACGAACGCGCCAGCTGATCGCGGATCGTGATGGTGTCCGGGTGGCCTGGCCCCAGCAGCCGGTCGCTGACCATCGCCAGGTCCTGCCAGTACGTCACCGCCGGGCCGGCCAGATAGGCCGAGTCCAGGCTGCGCCCGCCGCGCAGCAGCAGCGGATGGCAGCCGCCCTCCCAGAGCAGGTCGCCGGCGGTCAGCTGGAGGCTGGCCGCGCACGCGCGCAGCCCGGCCGCGACCGTCGGTGGCGGCTCCTCGCCGGGCCAGATCTCCAGCAGGGCGTCGGCCGCGGCCCGGGCCGCGGCGTGCAGCGTCGCGATCGGCAGTGCGGCCCGGACCGTCGCCTGTACCGCGGAGCTGATCCGGACCGTCCGCGCCGGGCTGGTGTCGATGGCGAGCAGGCCGGACTGCTCCAGCAGCAGCATCGCGCTCCAGGCGCCCTTCGGGTCGGCCGCCCGCCCGGCGCTGGCCCCGGTCAGGTATCCGCATGCCGCCGCCGCGGTGAACAGCGCCCCGGGGATGCCGTGGCCGTCCAGCAGCGAGCCCAGGGCCAGCAGCAGCTTGGCGGCTCCGTCCGGCGACAGCCGTTCTGCCTGCTCAACCGAGAGGATCCAGGTGACCTGGGCCGCCGACAGTTTGCTGTAGGTCGTCTCCGCCAGCCGGTCCCGCCTGCGCGCGAAGTAGTCGCGGTACTCGCGGCACGACAGCGCCGAACCGGCGATCACCGCGCTGGCCTGCGCCAGCGCGAGCGGCTCGCAGCCGAGGTCGTCGACCAGGTCGATGGCGCCGATGCGCTGATCGGGGTCGACGGTCAGCCGGCCCATCAGGTAGCTGAGTGCCTCGCGCGGGCTGAACACCCCGACCGGCAGGACCAGCGCGCGGTCGGTGGGGAGGACACCGGGATTCCGGCTGGTGACCAGCACCCGGCCGGCCGGGCCTTCCGGCCACAGCCCGTGCAGATCGGCCTCGTCGGACAGGTCGTCGAGCACCACCATCCACGGCCGGCTCGTCTCACCCAGCCAGCCCACGAACCTGCTGGCGATCGGCTCGGCGTCACCCGCCTCGTCGATGCCCATCGCGGTCACCGCCGCCTCAGCGAACCCGGCCAGCACCGCCGCGTGACTGGTGGCTGTGATCCATACCAGCAGGTCCAGCTTGCGGGACCGCCACAGCGATTCGGCCAGGAAGACCGCCAGCTGGGTCTTGCCACACGGCCCCAGCCAGTCACCCGCCCCTTCGGCACTTGCCCGCTGCGGCACCAGCACCACCACGGCGCCGGGGACGAGGGCCGCGCGCACGCCGGGTTCGGTCTCCGGCCGGCCGCTGAACCCGTCGGCCAGGGGCGGCACGGCGCCGGACCGGACCGGCCACGCCACCCGGCCACCTCCTGACCCGCCCGGCCGGTCAGAGGCTCCGGCCCCGCCCAGGCCCGCCGTCATCATCTGGCTGCCCATGGCCTGTTACCTGTGACCATTCCTCGGCACCGGAAAACCCTCCCCATGGCGACCTGGCGCGGCCACAACCATACGGGTAGCCGGACAGCACGATGGCTGATCAGCTGCCAATACCCGCAGCCGTCGTTTCGGCGGTCCGGCGCGCAGGTAACCGGCAACTGGACGCGACATGATTGTGCCACGTCTGCGCCGCGGATGGCTGGCCTGCGCGCACCCGCTTCCGCGCATGCCCGGGTTATTTCATGCCTAACGGCAGGATGCCCCGGCCCGGGCCGCTGGTGCCGGGGAGCCCGCTGCCGGTGATCACCTGCGCCTGCACTGCCAGGATGCCCGGACACCACGATCATGGGGCCGGTTGACCAGGCGGACGTGTGTGAATTGGGATGCTGGAGGAATCCCTGTGGCGCACCGGGACCAGGTGCGGCCATTCGCACATGGATTCGCTGCTGGCCGCTGACTTCATTGAAGTTTGGCCGGCCGGGCAGCACCTGCTCGCGCGAGCAGGTGCTGGGCATGCCGGCGCAGGAGATCGATTTCCGGCTCCCGCTGGCGGATTTCCATGCCCGCCGGGAACGCCCATCGGCTAATGCCTATCCGGGGCGGCCAGGCCGTGCTGGTAGGCGTACCGGACGGCCTGGGCCCGGTCACGGGCGCCGGTCTTGGCGAAAATCCGGTTGATATGGGTCTTCACCGTCGCGTTGCTGAGGAACAACTGCCCGGCGATCTCGGTGTTGCTCAGCCCCGACGCCAGCAGGATGAGCACCTCGGCCTCCCGGGTGGTGAGCCCGTCCGGGGGCGCCGGCCGGCCGGGACCGGCCTGGCTCACCGGCGGCGGCTGGCTGGTGACCGCGGCCACCAGCCGCGCCTGGACGGCCGGGTCGAGGTGAGTCTGCCCGGCGTGCACCGCCCGGATCGCGGCCTCGATCTGCTCGGCGCTGGCGTCCTTGGTCAGGTAGCCGCGGGCGCCCGCCCGCAGCGCGGGCAGGACGCTGGCCTCGTCGTCGTAGGTGGTCAGCACCAGCACGCCGGTGCCGGGCAGCAACTCGCCGACCTGCCCGGTGGCGGCGATGCCGTCCACGCCCGGCATCCGCAGGTCCATGAGGATCACATCCGGGCGATGGGCCTGCGCCAGCCGCACGGCCTCGGCCCCGTCGCTGGCCGAGCCCACCACCTCCACGTCGTCGATGAGCGAGATGAGCATGGCCAGCCCGTCCCGTACGACCCGCTGGTCGTCCGCGATCAGCACCCGGATCCGGCCCGGTGGGGGACTCCCCGTCACGCCGGCACCTCCAGTTCGACCAGCCAGCCGTCGGCGGTGGGGCCTGCCCGCGCGGTGCCGCCGATCCGCCGCGCCCGCTCCCGCATGGCCACCAGCCCGTGCCCACCGCCCACGCCCGCCAGCCCGGCTGGGCCGTTGACCGGCTGGCCGGCGGCCGGCTGACGGGCCGCTGCCGCCTGCCCCGCGGCGCGGTCCTCGACGGTGAGCAGGGTCCGGTCCGGGGTGTAGCGGACCGTGATCTCCACCGTGGTCCCGGGTGCGTAACGCACGATGTTGGTCAGCGCCTCCTGGGCGGCCCGGAACAGCGCCAGTCCCGCCTCGGCCGGCAGCGGGCGCGGGGGGCCCTCGATCCGCAGGGCCGCGTCCGCACCGTGGTCCCGCCGGAAGTCCTCGACCAGGCCGGGGAGCTGGTCCAGTCCGGGCAGCTGGTCGCCGCGGAGCGCGCCGACGGCCCGGCGGGCGTCGGCGAGCCCTTCCCTGGCCAGCTCGGACGACCGCTCGACGGCCGCCCGCAGGCCGTCGCTGACCGCCTCCCGTTCGGCGAGCTTGCGGGCCCCCTGGAGCTGGATGGCCAGCCCCGACAGGGCGTGCGCCAGCACGTCGTGCAGTTCGCCGGCGATCCGGCCGCGCTCGGTGACGGCCGCGGCTTCGGCTTCGGCCTCGCGCGCATCCTGAAGCTGGGCCATCAGCAGCTCGGTCTGGTCCTGGCTCTCCCGGCCGCGCCGGATGAACTGGCCGGTGACCGCGAGCAGCGCGCACAGCAGCCCGGTGTAGATGATCTGCTGGACCGCCGGATGCTGGGTGAAGCCGATCGCCACCGCGAGCCCGGCGGTGATCGCGCCGGCCACGGCGGCGGCCGGGACCGGCGGCAGCCGGACCGCCGCGATCCAGACGGCTATCCCGGCCGGCAGTTCCACCGGCCCATGGGGCTGCAGCGCGGCCAGCGCCACCGCGCAGCCGCCGATCAGCCCGGCCAGCACGGCCTGGGTGAGCATGCCGCGCCGGGCCCAGCGGCTGCGGATCGCGGCGGCCAGGGTGACGACGTAGGCCGCCAGGATAAGGCTGATCGCGAGCCCCTTCCCGGTCAGGCCGGGGGCGGGATGGCTCTGCAGGCTCGCCGTCACCACGATCGCGATGAACACCAGGCCGAGTGGCCGCAGCAGCTGCCACTGCCGCTCGCGGCGCTCACTGGCCCGTGACCGCGCGGCGGTCACCCGCGCCGACGGGGCTTCCGGCCCGCCGGACGGCTGGGTGGCAGGGTCAGGGCCCGCCGCCGCCAGGTGTCCCGGCATGGACACAGTCTGGCTCGCGGCGGGCCCGGAGGCGAGGTCAGGCATGGGTGACGAGCGCGGCGGGGACGGCCGGGCGGCTGGCCAGCCGGCGGCCGCGCAGGTAGATGATCACCAGCCGGGTGAGCACGTCGGCCAGCGCCATCATGATCAGCGCCGCCACCCAGGCGGCGGATCCGGTGATGTGGTGGGCGATGCTGAACCGGGCGATGGCCGGCCCCGCGCCGTTGCTGGCGGCGATGGCGAAGGCCATCCGGGCCCCGACCCCGCCGATCCACATGCCGGCCGCCAGCCAGCCGGCCCGGCCCAGCGGCCGGCCGTCGGCGCCGAGCCGCAGGTGGGTCGCCAGGCCGCCGATCGCGCCCATGGCCGCACCGGCCAGCACGCAGCTCAGCTCCAGCGCGATGTCGTTGCCGCCGCCGGGCACCGAGTGCAGGAAGAGGAGGGCGGCGGCACCGACCGCGAGCACCGGGACGGCCACGGACCGCAGGTCGAGCGGGTGCTCGCGGATCTGGCGGACGACCAGGAGGACGAGGATTGCGTTGATCACATACATGCTGGTATTCATGCCGCCAGCGTGCCCGGCGCCGCCCGTACGCGCGCCGGCCCCCGGGCCGGCATCAAGGCTGATTCCGCCGTCCACCCCAGGGTTGACCCGCCCGCGCGGCGGGTGTCAGGCGGCGGGGTGGGCGGTGAACCAGGCGTGGTCGCCGGTCAGCCACCGGCCGAACCGCAGCCCGGCCGCGTCCAGGTCAGCCACCAGTTCCTGCTCGCCGATCTCGTAACTGCCCCAGGCGTGCGTCCACACCCGCTCGTCCACGTGGTACTCGACGCTGACGTGCATCCGCGGCCCCTCACGGCGGGCCGAGGTGATCACCCGCCGGATGCCGCCGGTTTCCAGTTCGCCGGGGGCGACGGTGGCAAACCACTCCGGCGGGTTCTGCTGGAACACGGCGATCCCGTCCGGCTCCATGTGGCGGCAGCAGGTGACGAGGAATTCATGCCGCAGTTCCGGGTCGACGTTGATCATTGTGCTGGCCAGCAGCACCGCGCCAAACGTCTGATCCAGCCGCACCGTCTGTATCTTCGCGCAGGTGGTGGGCAGATCCGGGATCCGGGCGAGCATCGCCGGGGATTCGTCCACCCCGTGGACCGGGTGGCCGAGGGCGGCCAGCGGCCGGAGCAGCCGGCCCGTGCCGCAGCCGAGTTCCAGGATCGGCGCGCCCGCCGGGACGGCCGCGTGAATGATCTCGGGCTCGCCCATCGGCGGCAGCAGGGCGTAGAAGTCGACCGCGCAGCCGTCCGGGGTGACCTCGCCGGGACCGGTGCCGACCTGGCGGTTCACCCGGCCCTCCCCGGTTCGCCCTCGACACGCCGGGGGAGCGGGATTCCCCGGCGTGGAGGGTGAGCGTCGCGGTTCCGGAGCACGCAGATTGTCCCCCGAACCCGGATCGCTGGCCGCCATGCTAGGGACGCTCAAGTTAAGAGCGGCATAAGCGGCCCTTATGCGTAAGACACAGGCGGCCCGGGGGAGGCCGGGCCGCTGCTGTCATGATGCCAGACCGAAGCACGGCAGGCACGCCGCCAGGCCGAAGATCTGAAGATCTCGACCGGAACTGTCCGGTGGGCCTCCCAGGCGGCCCGGTCCAGCCGGAAGCGGATGGCCTGGACCGGCTGGCCGCGGACGGCCAGCCGGTTCCTGCCGTCCTCGGCATAGCCCAGCTTCCGTGACACTCCGCGGGAGGCCAGGTTGTCACCGAAGGCCTCGGTCGTGGCGTACTGCGCGCCGAGGCCCTCGAAGGCCAGCGCCAGCACCGCCGCCCGCATGTGGGTGCCGATGCCCTGGCGCTGGAACCGGCGCCCGAGCCAGGAACCGGTGTCCACCTCGCGGAGCACCGCAAAGTCGCGCCCGGCCACTTCCTGCATGCCCGTGACGGTGCCGTCGGCCACGGTCACCAGGCCCAGCCGCCAGTTGTCCGGCCGCCACAAGCCCCACAGCCGCCAGTGGTACTGCAGCGTGCTGCGGGCCCGGTCGGCGGGCGGTGCATCGGTCCAGGGCTCGCTGAACGGCTGCACACCGGGGTCATGAATCCCCTCTTCGGCCAGCGCGGCCAGGGCGTCGAGGCCGGCCAGGGCCGGCCAGCGTAGCTCGACCCGCGGGGTCCGGAGCACCAGTCCGGTCAGCGGCCAGTGAGGTGGAGGTCATGACCGCGATTGTGCGAACCTGCCGCGGCCGCCGCAACGAAATAACGGTCCAGCACGAGTGCGGCGACCGCGGGGTGGTCGCCAAGTGACGCGCTCACCCAGGCGGCCCCGCAGCAGGCCAGCCGGTCGTGGAACTCCCCCGGCGCCAGCAGGTAGGCCGCGACTGCCACGGGCGCGCCGGCCGGCCCGGCCAGGGTGGCGACCGCTTCGGCGACCGTGGGGCGCCCGGCCGCGGCGAAGGCCGCCAGCACCGGCGCCTGCCGGTGGGCGGCCAGCAGCGCCGCCTGGCGCTGCGTGGCGGCGAGCGCGCGCGGGTCGGCCGACC
>DATDGI010000142.1:0-3723 GCA_036522155.1 Streptosporangiaceae bacterium | reverse complement strand
ACGGCGACCGGGGCCAGCGGGAGGCCATGGTGACCGAACCGGTAGTACAAGGCGGCATATGAGTCGGCAATCTGGCTTAGCCTCGATCCACCGCGTAAATTCTGACGTTTGCTTGGTGTGCCGGGCAGCCGGATATGACCTTGGTGCTATCCCGGGGCGCGGCTTTCCCGCCGCTGACCCTTTGTGCGGCTTGTCCGGGTTTTCGTCTTGGGGACTGGTGCTGGCGGGCAGCCGCTGGGGCCGTGAGGGTGCGGTGACCGGGTCCGGGCTGGTCAGGCCGCCTGGGCAGGCGGGCCGCAGGCCGCTTCGAACAGGGTCATCCATTCGTTCTGGCGGTGCCAGCCTTCGGGCAGGTGGAGGGTGAGGTGGCTGCGGCCGTGGCGGGCGATGCGGGCGGCGACGCTGATGAGCTGGCTGCGGATGGTCGCACCGCGGGCTTTGGCGTGGAACGGCCCCGCCAGCGTCCCCGCGGCGCGGATCAGGTTATGGCAGATCGCGGCGCAGGTCAGCCACGCGGCGTTCGCCGGGAAACGCCCCGATGGCAGGTGAGCAAGCGGCCCGTCGCTCCAGTCGGCGAAGACCTGCTCGACGATGGCGTGGTCGCGGTGCTGCGCCTGGGCCTGGACCAGCTCGAACGGCGAGTCGGTGAACACCGCATGGTGCCGCCAGTTCGCGAACAGCTCGTCCTGCCCCCCGGCCGCTTGCGGGTTGAGGTCTTTGACCCGGCGGACGATCAGCCGGGCGGTGATCGCCCGGCCCTTCTTCGACGCGAACGCCGTGTAAGCCACCTCGGCGACTTCCGCGTCAGAAATCAGCCGGCCCTGGTCCTCATCCCAGATGGCGCGGGGATAGGTGACCGGGGTCCAGGCATCCTCGCCGATCGAGGCGATCGCGGCGCGGACCTTGCGGTCCATCGGGACGGTCACCGAGAAGCGCGCCCCGCCGCGGCGGATGGCGTGCAGGACCGCGGCGGAGTAATAGGCCGAGTCGATCCGGAACACCAGCAGGCCGCTGCACCCGGCCTGGCGGGCTGTGATGATGGCTGCGGCGGCCAGCGACGCGGCGCCGCGGGCGGAGTTCGCGGTGCCGCCGCGCAGCCGGGTGGCCGCGATCACCGGCGCGGCCAGCGGCGTGGAGATCACCGCGGCCAGCGCGTTCAGCCCGCGGACCAGCAGGCTCTTGCCCTGGATCTTCGTATGCCCGAACCCCGCGCCGTCCTTGTGGTGCCCGTAGACACGCTTTTGCATCGAGTCCATATCGATGAACGCCAGCACATCACCGCCGGGCAGCAGCGGCGTGCCCGCGGCCAGGCTCACCAGGAACTGACGGGCCATGGCGTCCAGCTGCCGGACGTTACCCCAGGTGAACGACCGCAGGAACGACCCCAGCGTGGACGGTGCCCGGACGCCGCCGAACAGCTCCGCCATGGCGCCGTGCCGCAGCACGTCCATGTCATCGATGCTGTCCGCCCCGGCGGCCATTCCCGCGACCAGGCACGGGATCTTCAGGTCCGCGTTCACCCCGGTCCCGCTGGTGATCTTGACGTGGTCGGCGGCCAGGTCCGCCAGACCGCAGCGCTGCGCCAGGGCCATGACCGGGACCAGCCCGGCCCGCGACACGAGATTCGGGTCATCAAACGATGCGTGCGTCCTGGCCAGATCATGCGACAATCGCACTTGCGAGGTGTCCTCTCGGCTCCGAACGTGGAAGCGTCAGCAACTCCCATCGTTCCAGCTCAGCGGGCACCTTCCGCATTGACACGCCCTAATGCTGGTCTATTAATGCGGTGGATCGAGGCTTAGAGCCTCCGCTGATGCAGGCGGTCGCCCGAGCCGCCCCCGCACCCGGCGCGGTATGAGCAGTAAATCAGTCGAGCCGGGCCAACGGCTCATCTACGCTGGCAGACGGGCAGCAGCGGGAGGGACCGGGCCATGCAGGTTTTCCTGGAGACGCAGCGGCTGGTGCTTCGCCGATTCACCGTGGCCGATGCGGACGACCTGGTGAGCCTGGATGCCGATCCCGATGTCATGCGTTTTGTCACCGGCGGGGTGCCCACGTCTCGCGAGGAGATCGAAAACGAGGTCTTGCCCGCCTTTCTTGGCTATTACCAGCGGTATGAGGGCTTCGGGTTCTGGGCGGCGGTGGTGAAGGCGACCGGGGAGTTCCTGGGCTGGTTCCATTTCCGGCCTCGCCCGGACGCTGTCCCGGGCGAGGTTGAGCTGGGGTACCGGCTGCGCAAGTCGGCCTGGGGCAAGGGGTATGCCACCGAGGGGTCGCGCGCGCTGATCGGCAAGGGCTTTTCCGAGTTCGGCGTGCAGCGGGTGGTCGCGGAGGCGATGGCGGTCAATACGGCCTCGCGGCGGGTGATGGAGAAGGCGGGCCTCAAGCTGGTGCGGACCTTCCATCAGCCCTGGCCGCATCCGATCGAGGGCGACCAGTTCGGGGACGTGGAGTACGCGCTGGAAAAGGCCGATTGGCAGCAAGACCAGGACAGGGCCAGTGGCGGCCCACCGGTGTGAGCGGCAGATGCGGATATTCAGCGCGAGCACGGCAATGCATAAACCAGCCTGTCGCATAAAGGATCCGGAGGCCCTGGATATTCGGGAACTGGATTATGCCTGTCGGCTCGGCGTTCAAAGCGGATGGCGGATCCTGGCTTATCGTTAATGGCAGCGCAGTCGTTGACCTAATGACGGCCGTGGTGCAAGACTCAGATACTCAGGGTCGGCCCGTGCTTCGGCGGGCGTCGCACGGCACGTAAATTGTCGTCACGGTAGGAGCATGATTCGGCGGCGGGAGGTGCTAGCAGGCGTCGTGATCCGGACTGACACTTCGAGGGAGCGGCATGATATGCCGGGGTGGGAGATACCCCGGTATACCGAGCTGCGGGCACTCGGTTCGGGCGGGTTCGGCGATGTGGTGCTGGCCAGGCATGACGAGTCAGGAATTCTGGTGGCGGTCAAGTACCTGCGCCGTGACCTGCTGGCCGATCCGGGGTTCGCAGCGACGTTCCGCGATGAGGCAGCGGTGCTGGCCTCGCTGGATGATCCGAACGTGGTCCGGCTCTATGAGTACATCGAGTCGCCGACGGGTGCGGTCATCGTGATGGAGCACATCGATGGGGTCTCGGTGCGGGAGATCTTGTCTGATCAGGGCGCGATCACAGCGGAGGCGGCGCTGGTGGTGTGGCAGGGCTCGCTGCTAGGACTGGCGGCAACGCATGCGCGCGGGGTGCTGCACCGGGCTTACAAGCCGGAGAACGTGCTGGTCAACGTGGAGGGTGTCAGCAAGCTCACCGATTTCGGCCTCGCCCCGCGGGGCCGGGACCGGCCGGTCCCGGCGGGCACACTGGCGTACGCGCCGCCCGAGCAGCTCAGGGGCGCCCCGGCCAGCCCGGCCGGGGATATCTACGCGGCCACGGCCACCTTCTATGAGTGCCTGACCGGTCATCCGCCGTTCAGTGGGCAGACCATCGAGGCGCTGCTGACCCAGCACCGCTCCGAGCCAGTACCGCTGGAGACGGTACCGGAGCCGCTGCGGCCGCTGGTCACGGCCGGGATGGCCAAGGACCCCGGTGACCGGCCCGCTGCGGCTACCTTGGTCAGCGAGCTGCGCACAGTCGCCGCGGACGTCTACGGCCAGGACTGGGAGGATCGTGGCCGGTCGCGCCTGGCCGAGGCGGTGCCGCTGCTGGCGGGCCTGTGGCCGTCCGGCGCGGCGCCC
>DATDGI010000141.1:0-5600 GCA_036522155.1 Streptosporangiaceae bacterium | reverse complement strand
TACGACGATTACAACATTACATAGGAACTATTGGCCAGTGGGAAAGCTTCCCGAGCGGCGGGCAGGAACGGACGAAGGGCCGGGTGAGCGCGGGCGGGGGGCCGGGCGGGTGGGCCGCGCTGGATGGACCGGCCGGGGCTGGTCCAGCCAGGGCTGGTCAGCCGGGGCTGGTCCAGCCGCCGCTGGCGACGGCCAGTTCGCTGCTGAACCGGCGGTAGATGGAGAGCTCCTGCTCGACCGGGAGCACCACCAGCCGGTGGGCGACATCGGCGGTCTGGGAACGCATCTGCTGTACGGCTCGCTCCCGCTCCCGGTCGGCGGCCTTGAACACCAGGCTCATGCAGCCGATGGCGGTCAGCCAGCCGAGTACCAGGATGGCCACGACCATGACCGCCACCCAGGGCATCAGCTTCACGTTGCTGAACAGCGTGGGCGCATGCCGGGAGGCGTGGAAGACGCCCACGACCAGCAAGGTCACCAGCCAGGCCAGCCCGGCCACGGCGGCGCCGATGAGCAGCCCCTGCCAGGCCGCGACCAGCCGCCACCAGCCGGCGACGCTGTTCTCGGCGGGCAGCGCCGCCCCCACGGCCTCGCCCAGCGCGGCCGGGATCTCGTCCACCTGCGAGCGGGCGGCGGCCCGGGCGGTGGCTGGCCAGGGAGCCGGCAGGCCCGGTGCGACCTGGCCGGCCAGCACGGTGATCGCGTTGTCTATCTCGGCCCGCTGAGCACCCTGCGGACCGGCCGACACAGCCCGCAGTTCGTCCCACAGCGTGCCCAGCCTGATCTTGCGCACCGGGTCCCGCCGCAGCAGCCGGGAGACCGGCCAGCCGACGTAGTCGACCGCCCTCAGCTCCCGCGCGCTCTGCAGCGCCCGGCTGACCCCGGCTACCCCGGCTGCCTGTGCGAACGCCTCGGCCAGCGCGTCCTCGCCGTCCCCGGTGCCGCCCGCCCCCGCCTCGCCCGCGTACGGGGCGAACCTGGCCGCGATCGCGTCCACGTCGGCGGAAAGCCGCTCGGCGCTGGCCCGGCGGGCCGTCACGGCCTTGGCCAGCGCCTCCCGCAGGTCGTCGAGCCCGGCACCGGTGACGGCGGAAGTGACCAGGATCCGGCTGTCGTGCAGGCCCTCGGTGTCGAGCAGCCGCTGCAGGTCGGTGACGCAGTCGCTGGCCTGCTCGGTGGTGAGCAGATCGGCCTGGTTGAGCACGACCGCGATGACTGACGAATGGCCGGCCATCGGCATCAGGTAACGGCTGTGCACGGCGGCGTCGGCGTACTTCTGCGGGTCAAGCACCCAGACCATCATGTCGGCCAGCGACACCAGCCGGTTCACCGAGCTGGACTCCCCGGCCAGCACCGAGTCGTGGTCGGGCAGGTCCAGCAGCAGCAACCCGGACAGCGAGCGCTCGCCCTCGCCGAGCGCGCTCGACCGGGGGTACCGGTTGCGGTCCCGCACGCCCAGCCAGTCCAGCAGCGGCCCCGCCCCGTCCATCCCCCAGACGCAGGCGTACGCCTCCCTGGTCATCGGGCGGACCACCCCGACCGGCGAGAAATCGGCCCCGGCCAGCTGGTTGAAGATTGACGACTTGCCGCTGCCGGTCCCCCCGGCCAGGACCACCACGGTGTGGTCGGCCGACAGCCGCAGCCGTTCCCCGGCCCGGCCGAGCAGAGCCTCTGAGTCCCGCAGCACCTGCGGGCTGAACCCGTCCTGCCCGCTGCGGGCGTCCCCGATCTGGGTCATCCGGGCCAGCGCGGTCAGCCGGTCAGACAGGGCGGATGCACCGCCGGCGGCGCCGTTGGCGGCGAGGCGATTGGCCCGCACCGGCATGCCGTGCCTCCCGGTGGTGGCCAGGCCCGCGCGGGCCGATTCCAGGTCGGTCACCGGGTCACCTCAAGGGCATAGGTCGCCTGGTAGAGCTGCACCGCCGCGTTGGCGTCGGGAACCTCGGTGCGCGCGATGACCTTGCTGAACCGCAGCACCTCCTCGTCGAAGATCAGCTGGACCCGGTCCAGCAGATCCGCCCGCGCCCGGATGCTGACGTCGCGCAGCGGGCCGCTGCCGAACAGCGAGGTGAGCAGCCGCTGCGGGATCGCGGTCGCGCTCTCCTCCACCTCAGCTTCCGGCGCGCTGCTCCCCATCAGGCCGATCATGAGCAGGGTGGCCAGTGACTCGTCGTCGAAGTTGACGGCCCGGGCGATCGACCGCTTGGTTATGTTCTCCGCCTTCACCAGCCGCAGCACCTGTTCCTGCCAGGAGCTGACGTCCCGGGCTGCCCTGGTGGCCAGGTCGGCGGATGCCCGGGCCAGCGCGGCCACCGGATCCTGCAGGCTCTCGGCAGTTTCTAGGGCCGGGGCGTCCAGGCCGAAGATGAGCCTGGCGTCGGCGGCGAGCTGGGAGCTATCCCAGCCGTCGTCGGTGCCCGCCGCCAGCTGGTCAAGCAGGTCGGCGCCAGCGGGCTGGCCCCGCCAGTGGGTGACCGCATCCTCGGCCGCGCGGTCGGCCACCGAGGTGATCAGCGACTCCATCGCCGTCCGCAGCGCCGCACGCAGCGCTTGCGCCCGGGCCGGGCTGCGGTAACGGCGCTGCTTGCCCCCGGATCGTTTGGCCTGCAGGGCGCGGAGCAGGTCACCGGTGCCGGCGAAATCCTGCCACCGGGCGAGCACCTCGCCGCGCAGCAGTGAGCCGTCGGCGGTGGCGGTGCCGATCTCGGCGACCGCCCCCCGGTAGGCGCTCACGACCGCGGCGATCAGGTCGCGGTGGGCCGCCGCCTGCGCTTCCACCTGTGCGGCGAGCGCGGGTATCCGGGCCGGGAAGGTGTCAAGCACGCCGGTCATGGTCTGGCTCAGCACCGCGACCCGGCGCTCGGACTCGGCCGCCTCGGCCAGCCATTGCCGGATCGGCTCGGACGCCTCCGGCGGCAGCTTCCCGTCGGTGAGCACGGTCTCCAGGATGAGGAACCGCTGATGGTGGCTCAGGCCGTTGGCTTCCAGCATCGCGGCGAAGTGGTCGACCAGCTGGGGCGCCGCGGGCTGATAGACCCGCGACAGCACAATCCCGAGCGAGGCGTGCCGGTCCCGGGCCTGCTGCAGCAGTTCCCAGACGGCCGCATCGGCGTAACGGGCCGCGGTGGTCATGAACAGCCACAGGTCGGACGCGTCCAGGAACTGATGCGCGAAGTCCCGGTGCGCCTGCACCACCGAGTCGATGTCGGGGGTGTCGAGCAGGGCGACGCCCTTGGGCATGCCCTCACTCGCGGCCAGCACCAGCAGGCCGTCCCGGCCCGACCGGGCCAGCCCCTCCTGGCGGACCCGTGGCACGGTGGGCAGGAACACGTTCTCAGCGAACCAGTCCATGTCGTCGGGGTGGCAGGCGAGCACCGGGCTGTTCGTGGTCGGCCGCCGGATCCCGGTCATGCTGACCTCGGCCCCGACGATGCTGTTGACGAGCGTGGACTTGCCGGCCCCGGTCGAGCCGACCAGGGCCACCAGCACCGGCGCCCCGGACTCGCGCAGCCGCGGCAGCAGGTAGTCGTCGATCTGGCCGAGCAGTTTGCGCCGCTCCGCCCGCGCCTCCGCCACCCCCGGCGCTTCCAGCGGCAACTGGGCGGCGGCGATCGGCTTGCGCAGGGCGAGGATCGCGGACTCGATCGCCTTGGCGTTGACCCGGACGGCCGGCTCGGCCGGCGCGCCGTCGGCCACCGGGGACGGCCCGGCCGGAGATTGCCCGGCGGGGGACGGTCCAGGCGGGGCAGGCGGCGCAGGCGCAGCCGGGGCGGACTGCGGCGGGGCAGGCCCGGGCGGGGCGCCTGGCGGCGCGGATGCTTGCTGCCCGCCGCCCGCTTGCGGAGCGCCCGTTGGCGGAGTGCCCGTTGGCGGGGCGCCCGGCGGCTGATTGCCCGGCGCGGGAGCACTTGGCGCGGGAGCGGTCCCGGGCAGCACCGTGGCTGGCGGGGCAGCCGAGAAGCCGGCACCGGCCCCCTGCTCAGGCGCCGCGGCTGTCGCGCTCTGGCCCTCGGTCATCGCCGCTCTGTCATCCCGCTCGAAAGTCTTCCCAGCTAGCACCGGCCGATCACACCGAGGTGACCTTCGGTCATCCCCTCCCGCCAGGGCCGGCCAGCGCCAGCCGCCTTGCGCCCGGCCCGCCGCGGTACCGGCAGGTCTGGCCCAGGCCGCTTCCCGGTGCACTGGTAATTATGTACCGCCTGGGCAGGGTACCCACCCCGATGCCCGAAACCCGCTCCGGTATTCCCTACCCGCGGCGCCCCGGGCCGTACCACGTACGCCACGCCGGCGCCCGTAAGCGGGCTGACCGAGGTATGAGCCGGTCAGGACCTTGCGCTAGCGCTCAGGAAGCGCCGCTACACTGGCCACGCACCTCGCTGGGAGGGCCGGGTGGCGGGCACTGCGGCAGCAACGGCACGCACCGTCACGGTCACCCGGTCAGGGCAGGTGGCCTGTTAAACCGCGCGCACCGGCGTCAGCGCGATTCTCAGGGGCGGCCGGACAGCTCCGGGTCACTTGCCGGTTTTCGGCTCGACCGGGCCACACGGCCCGGTGAAACCCGGTACAACCAGGTAGAACGCGGCTTCGACAGATCGTGGATGGAGACTTCATGGCGGCTGGGGAGGGTGACCGGGTACTGGTGACCGGCGGGGCCGGCTTCATCGGGCGGCGGGTCGTCCGGGCGCTGCTGGACAGCGGCGCGGAAGTCACCGTGGCCGACCTGCACGAGCCGGCCGCGAATGGCGTCCGCACCGTGCTCGGCGACCTGCGGAATCCGTCGGTCGCCGCGCAGGCCGTCAGCCCGGGCACCGATGTGATCGTCCACCTGGCCGCGGTGACCTCGGTACTGCGCTCCATCGAGGACCCGGTCGGCACGTACCAGACGAACGTCGCCGCCACCGCGGAACTGCTGGAGCTGGCCCGCACCCGGGGGGTGGGCACGTTCCTGCTCGCCTCCACCAACGCGGTCGTCGGCGACGTTGGCTCGGCGGTCATCACCGAGCAGCAGCCGCCCCGCCCGC
Organism: Streptosporangiaceae bacterium; assembly: GCA_036522155.1. Classification (GTDB taxonomy): domain Bacteria; phylum Actinomycetota; class Actinomycetes; order Streptosporangiales; family Streptosporangiaceae; genus UBA9676. The sequence goes on along the minus strand of DATDGI010000141.1, from coordinate 579 downwards.
TCACCCCCTACGGCGCGACCAAGGCGGCCGGTGAGATGCTGCTCAGCTGCTACTCGGCGGCCTACGGGCTGGCCGGCTGCGCGCTGCGGTTCTCCAACGTCTACGGTCCGGGCATGAAGGCCAAGGACAGCTTCGTGCCGCGGCTGATGCGGGCCGCCGCGGGCGGCCAGGGCGTCCAGGTGTACGGGGACGGCAGCCAGGTCAGGGACCTGGTCCACGTGGACGACATCGTGGCCGGGATCCTGCTCGCCTGGCGGACCGGGGCCCGCGGCCCGCTGATCCTGGGCGCCGGTGAGTCCGTCACCGTGAACGACATCATCGCCGCGGCGCGCGCGGTCACCGGCGCGCCCATCCCGGCCGACCACGTTCCCGCCCAGCCCGGGGAGATGCCCGCGGTCATCGTGGACATCTCCGCCGCCCGTGCGCTGGGCTACCAGCCCACCCACGACCTCAAGTCCGGCCTGGCCACGGTATGGCCGGAGTTCGCGCCCGCAAGCGCCCCGGAAGGAACCACCCAGTGACGCCTCGCCAGGGGGACGACGCCATCGACAGCGCGGCCGCCAGCGCCTTCTTCGCCGA
>DATDGI010000140.1:0-7690 GCA_036522155.1 Streptosporangiaceae bacterium | reverse complement strand
CGAGGTGGGGCACCGGGGTTTGAATGAGCGCCGGCCGTCGTGCCGGGGTGGGCCGGCCAGGCCCGGTGATAAAGGTTGCGGCGAGCACCGCGGCGCAGGCGAACGCGGCCGCGCAGATCCAGCTGATCTGGGTGAAGCTGGACTGGAACTGCACCGGGTCGGCGTAGGCCGCGCCCGTAAGACCGGTGATGGGCGGCAGCGCGGCGATCCAGAGCAGGCCCGCCACCCGCGCCACGGCGTTGTTCACCCCGGAGGCGAGACCGGCCAGGGAGTCGGGGGCGGAGTTCATCGCGCTGGCGGTCAGGGGTGGCAGGAGGGATGCCAGGCCAAGGCCGAACAGCACGGCCAGCGGAAATACGACCGTCCAGTAGCCGGCGTGGGAGCCGATGCGCACCGCGAGCAGGGACGCCACCGCGCACAGCAGGCAGCCCGCCACCACTTGCGGCCGGGGGCCGATCCGCTGAGCCAGCCGGCCGCTGGCTCCCGACAGCAGCAAGGTCACGACGGTGACCGGCACCAGTGCCGAGCCCGCCACCACCGGGCTGTAGCCGGCGACGATCTCGAGGGCCGGGATGAAAACGAACGCGAAGCCGCCGAGGGCGCCGTTGACGACGAAGGTGACGGCGTTCGCGGCACGGAACTGCGCCGGCCGGAAGATCACCAGCGGGAGCATGGGATGGCTCCCGCGCCGTTCGGTGACGGCGAAGGCGGCCGAGGACCCCACGGCGAGCACCGCGGCAGCGGCGAACCCCGGCGACAGGACACCCCACCAGGCAGAACGATGATCGCGTAGGTTATCGAGGCCAGCGCGGCGACGCCGGCCAGCGCACCGAGCCAGTCGGCTCGCCCGGACAGCGATGTGTCCCGGGATTCGGGAACGTGGCGCCGCGTCGTCCAGGCGACCACCGCAGCGACCGGGACGTTGATCAGGAAGATCCACCGCCAGCTGCCGGCTTCCAGCAGCCACCCGCCCAGGAAGGGCGCGATCGCGGCGGACACCCCGCTGAATCCAGCCCACGTCCCGATCGCGTGCGTGCGGTCGGCGGGCCGGAAGGCCGCCTCGATGATCGCCAGGCTCGCCGGTGTCATCAGCGCGCCTCCGACGCCCTGCAGTGTCCGCGCGGCTATGAGCCATCCGATGCCGGGCGCGGCCGCGCACAGCACCGACGCCAGGGTGAACCAGGTCAGCCCGGCCAGGAACACCCGCCGCCGCCCCCAGCGGTCGCTGAGCCAGCCCGCTACCAGAATCAGCGAGGCCAGGGTCAGCGTGTAGCTCATGACGGTCCATTGCAGGCCCTGGAAGCCGACGTGCAGGTTCCGCCCGATCGCTGGCAGCGCGACGGCGACCACCGTGGAGTCGATCCCTGCCACCGACGACCCCAAGATCATCGCCGCGACCACCCACCGGCCTTGCGCGGAACGGTAGCGGAGCAGTTCGCGCGGGCCGGAGCCGTCAGCCGGGCTCAGCTCGCCCGGCTGAGCGCCCGCGTCTGGTGTCACTGGCCGGACCTCCGTATGGGTCCGGGCGGCATGTCATGAGCGGCCGGCCACGCCCGCGCCGTACCGCACCGGCGTCGCTCCCAGCTCGCGGGCGAGCGTTTCGTCGTGCTCGCCGACCGCGCTGATCACCGTGACCCCCCGGGCGACCGCGAGCTGCGTCGCGATGACGCCGACCGATCCGCCGCCGCCGAACAGCAGCAGCGTCTCACCGCTTGAGACGTTCAGCTGCCGCAGCACACCCACGGCCGCCTCGGCCGAGCTGGGCAGCGCGGCGGCATCGATCCACGAAACGGTGTCTGGCTTACGGGCCCAGATCGACGCCACCGCGTACTCGGCGTACCCGCCCAGGCTGAACAGCAGGGCCGTGACGGCGTCGCCGATGGACGTGCCGGTCACGCCGGGCCCAGCCGCGTCGATGGTGCCGGCTGCCTCGAAGCCGAGCACGGCGTCGGGGGGCAGCGGCCAGGCCTTGAGATAGCCGGCCCGCAGGGCCAGATCAGTCGGGCTGATCCCGGCGGCCCTCACCTTGATCCTGATCTGTCCCTGGCCCGGCTCGGGCAGCGGGACCGCGGCCCACTTCAGCACCTCAGGCGGTCCGTATCCGGTCATCACAACCGCGTTGGGCATGGCAGTTCCTTCCTGGTAGTTGGGCATAACAGTTCCTTCCTGGCAGCGGCCGGTATGGCCGCGAACGGCAACTTCAGCGTGATCGTTGTGCGGTGTTCCCTGCTCCACCGGTCGTGTCGTGCGACGGTGCCGGCGCTTCGCGGCCCTGCTCGCGGGCCGGAGCTGCGGAGCTCTCCAGCGGAGAGCTGATGCTCGCGCCGGCCCGGCCCAGCAGGGCCAGTGACCCAGCGGCCGCGACGGCCGCGGCCAGCACGAGCGCGCCGCCCGGTCCCGTGGCGTCGTAGATCACGCCGCCGGCTGCCGAGCCGGCGGCCAGCGAGCCTTGCAGCACGGAGACGAACAGGGCCAGGCCTCCTTCGATGTTGGCCGGCATGGCCCGGGCCATCCAGCTTTGGGCGGCCACCGGCACCGTTCCGAAGCCCAGGCCCCAGGCGGCTACCAGCGCGATGGTCAGCGGGCGTGCGCCCGTGACTGTGGCGAGCAGCAGCGCGCTACAGGCAATTAGCAGGCCCGAGCCCATCAGGGTGGCTCGCAGGTGAGCGCGCACGGTGACGCCTGCGGTGAAGTTGCCGGCCGCGCCGGCCAGGCCGAACCCGAGCAGCACCAGCGTGATCGCGCTGGCGCCGAGGCCGGCCCGGGTGTGCAGCAGCGGGCCGATGTAGGTGTAGGCGGCGAAGTTGGCGAAGAAGATCGCGCCCGCGGCCACCAGGCCGATCCGCGAGACCGGCAGCGTGACCACCGTCAGCAGCGACCTAGGCCGGACCCGGCCGCCGGGGCCCAACAGCGGCACTGCGGCGACCTGGGCTGCCACGGCGATCACCGCGAAGACGGTCGCGACCGCGAACGCGGCCCGCCACGTCGTGAGCGTGCCGATCAGCGACGCCGCCGGCAAGCTGGCGACCGTCGCGATGAAGATCCCCGAGCTGACCACCGCCACCGCGGTGCCCCGGGCCTGCTCGCTGACCAAGGTGATCGCGGCCCCCGCCCCAAACACCCAGAACCCGCCCACCCCTATCCCCAGCACGGCCCGGGCCGCGAGCATCACCCCGATGCCCGGCGCGAGGCCGGCGATCACGTCGGAGACCACGACCAGCGCGCTCAGGGCCACCAGCACCCAGCGCCGCTCCAGCCGGGCCGAGCACAGGGTCAGCACCGGCGCCGCGACCGCGGCCGCCACGGCCGGCACCACCACCATCAGCCCGCCGGTCCCGACCGAGACACGAAGGTGCCCGCTGATGTCGGCCAGCAGCCCGACGGGGATGAGCTCCGAGAACACCAGCGCGAATGACCCTAGCGCGATGGCGACCACCGCAGGCCACGCGTCGCGCGCCCCGGCCCGCGCCGGGGCGCCGATGCGGCAGGCCAGGTGCGCCGGCACCGCCCGGTGGACCACGGTGCCGCTGCGCGCGGCGGTCAACCGGCCCGCCGACGCGGTGACCTGGCCGCTCCCGGCGGTGACGACCCCGGTCCCCCGCTTCCTCAGATCGCGGTTGCGCCTTGTCATATCCAGGCTCCCGAGGCCGGCGGTCACGTGTCCCGGCCCGGGGGGCCGGCCACTTCTCCTCCGCAATATACATGATATGTCACGTAAACGTCAGCATGACATATCACGTAATTATCAATTGGGAAGCCCGCCGGCGTGCCAGGTTGCCTGCCTGTGTGCCGGTGCCGTGGGCATTCGCGGGGCAGGCGCAGGCGCTTCGCGGCGCTTAACAGGGGCCGTGCTTCCGAGGCGTCAGGGCGGGGACTTATCAGTCCTCCGCCGGGTGCCAGTCGACCGGCGGCGGGAGCGAGCCTTGTTTGATGATGTTGGCGTACACGCCTTCTAGTGCCTCGCTGAGCGGCCCCACCAGGCCGGCCGGCAGCCCCCCGAAGAACAAGCGCCGGACAAGATCCACGTGCGCGGGCGCCGCCTCCTCCTGAGCCTGCCACCCGCGGGCGGTCAGGGTCACCTCGGTGACCCGCCTGTCCGCGGCGGACAGGCCGCACGTCACCAGGCCCCGTGTGCTCATCCGCCGCACGTGGTGGGACACCCGGCTGCGCTCCCAGCCGATCTGGGCGGCGAGCACCGTGATCTGCATCCGCCCCCCATCCGCAACACTCAGCGCCGTTAGCACGTCGTAATCGGGCAACGACATGCCGCTATCGGCGAGGAGCTGGCGATTCATCTCGTACGCCAGGCGCAGCTGGACCCGGATATAGGCCAGCCACGCCCGCTGCTGGTCCCCGTCGAGCCATCCGCCGGCAGGCGCCGGGGCCGTCTTGCCGTTACGTGACATATCACCTGAGCTTACTGCTCGCGGCCGCCGTGCGCATGATTGCGATGCAGACCACTTCGGGGACTCCTCCGACCTGGGTGCGGGCCGCCCGGGGGTGAACGGCTCCGGCAGGAGGCTGGTGCAGGGAGCAATAGTCAAGACCTGTGGATCAAGATCTTTTAGAGATGCCTGGTCATGAATACGCTGTTCGGGTCGGCCTGGTAATCAGCGAATGGCTCGCAGTAGTCGAACCCGAACTTCTCATACAGCTTCCTGGCGGGCAGGAAGAACTCGTATGAGCCGGTCTCGAGACTGAGCCGGGTGAATCCCATGCGTTTGGCCTCGGTGATGATGTGCCCGAGCAGCATGGATGCGATGCCGTCGCGTCGTCGCGCTGGTGCCGTGCGCATCGACTTCACCTCAGCGTGGCTGGCGTCCAGTCTCTTGATCGCACCGCAGCCGACCAGGGTGGACCCGTCCAGGACCGACCAGAACGTGATCTCGGGCTGACGGAGATCGTTGAGATCGAGCGCATGCTTGCTGTCCGGGGAGGGCGTGATGGACCGCATCTCCTGGATGTGGTCGTCGAGGAAGTGGGCGATCTGCGGGCCGGACAGGTCATCTACCACGATCTGCACTGTGGCCGCCTTTCATGGGGCTTTCACGCCGTGTCCTGTTGCTCAGGCCGCATCGGCCTGGGACTGATCGTCAGGTCGTTCGGCGAGCTTGCCGTTGATGAAGGTTGCTCCGGCGCGGACCAGGGCGACCAGGTGGGGTGCGTTGACGGCGCGCCAGCGGTCCTGGGCGGCTTCGATGAGCTTGAACGCCATGGCCAGGCCCGCGGCCCGCGAGCCGGGGCCCTTGGTGACCTTGGTGCGGTGGCGCACGGTGGCGAAGGTGGACTCGATCGGGTTGGTGGTCCGCAGGTGCACCCAGTGCTCGGCGGGGTAGTCGTAGAAGGCGAGCAGCTGGTCAAGGTCGCCGGTGATCTTCGCGACAGCCTTGGGGAACTTCTCCCCGTAGGCCGCCTCGAACGCCTGCACCGCCGCCAGGGCGCAGGTCTTGTCCTCGGCGCCCCAGATCTCCGCCAGCGCCTTCTTCGCGCCGGGGTGCGCGGACTTGGGCAGCGCAGCCAGCACGTTGGCGGTCTTGTGGAACCAGCACCGGCCCTCCCGGGCCTGCGGGAACACCTCCCGCAGCGCGCCCCAGAACCCCAGCGCCCCATCACCGACCGCCAGTACCGGGGCGCGCATGCCACGGCGGGCGCAGTCGCGCAGCAGGTCCGCCCACGACTCGGCCGACTCCCGGTAGCCGTCAGCGAGGGCGATGAGCTCTTTGCGGCCGTCGGCGCGCACGCCGATCATCACCAGCAGGCACAGCTTGTGCTCCTCCAGCCGGATGTTCACGTGGATCCCATCGGCCCACAGGTACACGTAGTCCAGGCCGGACAGGTCCCGGGCCGCGAAGGCGCGCTGCTCACCCTTCCAGGTCTCGGTGAGCCGGGTGATCACCGCCGCCGGCAGCTCCGCCGAGGAGCCCAGGAACTGCCCCAGCGCGGGCACGAAGTCCCCGCTCGACAGGCCATGCAAGTACAGCAGCGGCAGTACCTCGGTGACCTTCGGGGTCTTGCGGCACCACGGCGGCAAGATCACCGAACAGAACCGCATCCGCACACCGGTGACCGGGTCGGCGCGCTTGTCGTTGACCCGCGGCACCGTCACCTCGACCGCGCCCGCACTGGTCAGCACCTCCCGGCTCTGGTGATAACCATTGCGGATCACCAGGCGGCGCCCGTCCTCGCCGCGCTCGGCGGCGAACGCCGCGATATAGGCATCCACCTCCGCCCGCAGCGCCTCCGCCAGCATCCGCCGCGCCCCCTCGCGGACAATCTCATCGATCAGCGACTGTGAACGATCCTTGCTGCCCTCGTGGCCAGGGCAGCCGTCAGCGACTACGGTGAGCATCGGGTTGTACCTTCCCGACCGGCGTTCCAGCGCCGATCTTGCTTGAGAACCTCTACTCGATCACCGGGAAGGTACACCCCTCCCCGGCCGATCCACAGGTTTCAAGCATTGCTCGGTGCAGGCCCGGCACCGCGCAGCGGCGCACTAATCTTCTATCCGGGCAGATTCGGCAACGCAGCACTTACGCGACCACAGAGCGCATGGGTGAGTGACTTCGTTGCCCGACTCCTATTGTCCTGTCAAGTTGGAGCGCTCGCTATCTGTTGAGGGAGCGGCAGTAGCCGGCGAGTCGGTCGAAGATCTCTTCTGCGCTCTTGTGCCAGGTAAAAGGCGGGTTGTCGTTCCAATGGCTAGAAATCGCCGGGATGCCAGGGCCGACCGCAGGAAGCGCCGTACCCGTGGGTAGGGCCCGCACACTCGCTCAGGTGTACCGACACTTCGGTGAGGTCGACGCCGCCGAAACATCGCCGCTGTACGAGCGCGTCGCCGTCGCCCTGAGTGAGTCCGATGCGGCGCTGCGCGCCATCGAGATAGCGCCGGCACGCAAGCGGCACCCCACGGTGATCCTCGCCGCGCTGCACGACCTCGCCCTCGCCGGACGCGCCCCGGCGCTTGCCGCGGCCTATGCCGCTGCGGACGGCGACGCTGCCGCTGACGCGGCGATCGACACGCTGGTGCGAATGACCGACTCGGTCGTGGCCATCGCCGTGCGCCGGCAGACGCGGACCAACGAGACCGGACGCTGCGCCGTGCTGTATCCGGCCATTGCCGAGGCGGCGCGCCGGGTAGGCGCGAATGCGGTTGGGCTGATCGACGTGGGCTGTTCAGCTGGGCTCAATCTCAATGTCGATCGCGTTGGCATCACGTACAGCAACGGACAATCGCTGGGCGACCTGTCATCTCCCGTGCAGCTGTCGTCTTCGATCGTGGGAGGCCGGCCCCTCCCGGCGCGGGCGATGCCCGAGGTCGTCGCCCGGGTCGGCGTCGACCTCGATCCGGTCGACGTCACCGACGCGGATGACGCCCGGTGGTTGCGCGCCTGCCTGTGGCCGGATCAGCCGGAGCGGGCCGCCAGGCTCGAAGCGGAGATGGCGCTGGCGGCGACGGCCCCTCCGCTGCTGCTGCGTGGTGACGCCGTCGAGGTGGTGCCCGAGGCCTTCGCCCGGGTGCCCGCGGACGCCCGGCCCGTCGTCACCTCGACCTGGGCGCTGTCGCGCTTCCCGCTCCGGAGCCGCCTGAGGTTCCTGCACCGCCTCGGCGAAGCGGCGGCCGGGCGGGCGGTGGCGTGGGTGTCGGTGGAGGGGGTCGGAGTCGCGCCGGCGATACCGACATTCGGCGATC
>DATDGI010000139.1:0-3590 GCA_036522155.1 Streptosporangiaceae bacterium | reverse complement strand
CCCAGCGGCGCCAGAAGACGCTGGCCGCGCTGGCGGCCATCCCGCCCGCGGTCATCGCGGAGGCGAACCGGGCGCGGGCCCGGCGCCAGCTAGCGGAGATCGCGGCCGAGGTGGCCCGGCGCCACGGCTGCCCGGACATCGGCACCTTCGTCCGCACCCGGCTCGCCGCGGGGGCCAGCCTGGCCACCATCAGCCAGCAGGCCGGGCTGCACCGGGACTGGCTGTCCCGCCATCTGGCCGATCTCGACCCGGCCGCCGCCGCGGCGGCCAGGGAGCAGCGGCCCAGCCGGTGGGACGCCGCCTGGTGGCCGGCGGTGACCAGGCTCGGATTCCCCGACGTGCGCAGCTACCTGAATGACCGCCACCTGGCCCGGCACTGGACGGTCAACGCGATCGCCGCCGAGGTCGGTGTCTCGCACCACGCCGTCGAGTCCTCGCTCCGCCGCCACCAGCTGCCCAGGATGGCGCACGCCGCCAAGCGGCACGCGGCCAGCGAGCGCGCCGCCAGCGTCGCCGCCAGCCTCGGTGCCAGCAGCATCGCCGGCTACGTCGCCGACCGGCGGGCGGCCGGGTGGACATGGCGGGCAATGTCCGCCGAGACCGGGCAGCCCCCGTTCTGGCTCCGCCGCCACGGCCGCGACACCGGTCAGCGGGCGGGCGGCAATCGCACCTCCCGGCCGGCTCCGGGCATAGGCTGACGAGCGCAGAGCCATCGTCAAGCCGCCCCGAAGGGAGCCATCATGCGGCTCAGTGCGCGCAACCAGATCCCGGCCCGGGTGACCGGCATCAACGCCGGAGAAGCGATCGCCAACGTCGAACTCCAGGCGAACGGGGTGCGCCTGGTGGCCTCGATCACGGTGGAGGCCGTCCGCGAGCTCGGGCTCACCGAGGGCAGTGAGGTCACCGCGGTGATCAAGGCGTCCGACGTGATGGTGGCCACGGCCTAACGCGCGGACGGCCCGGAGCCGGGGAAGCCGAGCCGGGCGGACGCCAGCCGTTGAGTATCCGCCAGCAGCCAGGCCCAGACCTGGCCGTCGGCGTCCGCGGTGAGCAGGCGCGGGTGCTGGCCGGGCAGCATCGGCCGGTGGTATTCCAGCTCGGCCGCGACCGGCAGGGCGGCTGACTGAGCCAGCACATCCTCCACCGCGGCCCAGTGGATGGTGTTGCCGACGTGGCCGGCCGGGTCGAAATCGCTGGCCCGCAGCGGCCACGAGATGCCGGGCAGGCCCGTGCCCGCGGGTGCGGGCGGGGCGGGATGCGTCAGCCGGGCGGACACCTCGCGGCCACCGGTGGCGGCCCCGTACCAGTGGTGAAACGCCTCCCCAAGCGGGCAGGGCCGTCCGTCGGCCCGCGCGATGGCGACCCAGACCGCCCGCGCCTGCATCAGGTCCCCGCCGGGCCCGGCCAGGGTGGTGGTGCGTTCGGCCCATCGGGGGCCGGTCGCCGAGCAGAAGGTCCGCAGGCTGATCTTTTCGCCGTAGCGCGGGTAGCCGCGGATGGCGACCTCGCAGCGGCGCAGCCGCCAGTCGTAGGGCGGTTCCCACCCGGTGTCCGCCACGTCGTCCTCGGCGGCCTCCTGCAGGTAGCGGGCGAACGCGTCGAACCGCAGGCGGCCGTCCGGGGTCACGTCCGTACTGCGCACCATCCGGCGGGCAGCGAACACGCGGCCCTGGGCCGGGTCGGGGGCGAACACCGGGCCCGCCGGGACAGATGCCATGCCCGCATTGTCCCGGACGGCCGGGCCCGGCGGATGATGGGCAGGTGGGAACAGCCGATGCCGCGGCGGGCGCGCCCGGTGCCTGCCCCTTCACGGTGGACCGGCCGGTCATGCGGCAGCGGTGGGAACAGCTCACCTTCCTGCACTGGCGGTACCCGGCAGCGGTCGTCCAGCGCCTGCTGCCGCCGTGGCTGCGGGTGGAGGAATGCGACGGAACGGCCTGGGTCGGGCTGGTGCCGTTCTTCATGCGGGTCGCCACCGGCGGCGGGCACCGCGCGCCCTGGGTGTCGGACTTCTGCGAGACGAACGTGCGCACCTATGTCCGCGACCCGGAGGGCCGGCCGGGGATCTGGTTCTTCTCGCTGGACGCGGCCCGCGCCGGGGCGGTCGTGGTGGCCCGCACCACCTACCGGCTGCCGTACTTCTGGTCGCGGATGCGGCTGTCCGCACGCGACGGGCAGATGGCCTACCAGTGCCAGCGCCGGTGGCCCGGCCCGCGCCCGGTGACCAGCGAGGTCCGGGTCAGCGTGGAAGCCGGGATCCCCGGAACGGGACTATCCGAACTCGAGCATTTCCTGACGGCCCGGTGGGTGCTGTTCAGCAGCTTCGGGCGCTATCGCGTCTTCGCCCGGGCCGAGCACCAGCCCTGGCCGCTGCACCGGGCGCAGGCGGTCACCGTGGACGATCACCTGATGACCGCGGCGGGCCTGCCGCAGCCGCAGGGTTCCCCGCTCACCCACTACTCCCCGGGCGTCGACGTCCGCATCGGCCGCCCCGAACTGGCTGGAGCCAACCGCCCGTTCGCTACTCCCGCCCGGGGGTGAAGGATCAGAGCCCGAGTTCGGCGGCGGCGGCACCCCAGGCGGTCAGCGCGGTGCCGATGTCCAGCGCGGTGATGTCGACGTGGGTGAGCATGCGCAGCCGGCTGCCGACGGTGGTGACCAGCACACCCTGGGCCGCCAGCGCCGCCACCCAGCGGGCCAGCGGATGCCCGGTGCCGGACACGTCCACAAACACGATGTTGGTCTCGACCCCGGCTGGGTCCAGGCCCCCCGGCACGATTCCGGCCACGCCCTCGGCCAGCTTGCGCGCGTTGGCGTGGTCCTCGGCCAGCCGGCCCGGGCCTTCGGCCAGCGCGATCAGCCCGGCCGCGGCCATGATGCCGGCCTGCCGCCAGCCCGCGCCGAACAGGATCTTCAGCCGGCGGGCCTCGGCGATGAACTCGGAGTCCCCCACCAGCATCGAGCCGATCGGTGCGCCAAGGCCCTTGGACAGGCAGAACATCATCGCGTCCACCTCGGCCGCATAGCCGGCCACGGCCGCGCCGGTCACCGCGCAGGCGTTGAAGATGCGTGCCCCATCCAGATACAGCGGCAGCCCCCGGTCGGCGCAGACCTTGCCGATCGCGGCCACGTCGCTGACCGGCATGACCGCGCCCCCGCCCACCTGGTGGGTGTTCTCGATGGCCATCAGGTCGATCACGGTGAAGTCGTAGGGGTCGGGCGCGAGCGCGGCGGCCACTTCCGCTGCGGTCAGCAGGCCGCGGGAGGCGGCGGCCACCCGGTGGAACGCGATGCCCGACAGCACCGCGGAGGACAGCACCTCCATGTTGGCCACGTGCGCCGTCTCCTCGCAGGCCACGAAGTGGCCCGCCCGGGCGTAGACGTGCATCGCGATCTGGTTGCACATGGTCCCGGTCGGCAGGTACAGGCCCGCCTGACGGCCGGTCAGCTCCGCGGCCCGGTCCTGCAGCCGGTTGACCGTGGGGTCGTCGCCGAACAGGTCATCGCCGACCTCGGCGCCGGCCATCGCCCGGCGCATGGCCGGCGACGGCCGGGTGACCGTGTCCGAGCGAAGATCCACGTACCCGCTG
>DATDGI010000138.1:0-3153 GCA_036522155.1 Streptosporangiaceae bacterium | reverse complement strand
GGACCTGGCGCGGATTTCACCGCATCTCACGCCGGACATCCGGGAGGTGCTGTCGGTGACCGGCGCGCTGGCCGCGCGCTCCGCGCCCGGCGGGACCGCGCCGGAGCAGGTGGCCAGGCAGCTCGCCGCGGTGCGCATGGTGGTGGATGAGCACGCGGCCTGGGCCGCGGGCTGACCCGCCCGGTCCGGCCGGGCGGGCCGGGTCCGCTGGGTCCGCTGGGCCGGCTCGGCCGCCGGTGGCCGCGGGCGGCGGCGGGCCGGGCGCCCGGGCGCTGCTCCCGCGGTCCTTCTTCGCCCGGCCGGCCCTGGCGGTGGCCGGGGAGCTGCTGGGCTGCGTGCTGGCCCACGAAACCAGCGCCGGGCTGGTCGCGGTGGTGCTGACCGAGGCCGAGGCCTACGAGGGCGCGGCGGATCCGGCCTCGCACGCCTACCGGGGCCAGACCGCGCGGAACGCGGTGATGTTCGGTGAGCCCGGGCACGCGTACGTGTACTTCACCTACGGCATGCATTTCTGCGTGAACCTGGTCTGCCTGCCGCCCGGGACCGCGTCCGCGGTGCTGCTGCGGGCGGGCCGGGTGGTCGCCGGGGTGCCGCTGGCCACGGCCCGCCGGGCGGCCCGGCGCAACGGTGCCGGGCCTGGCCCCGGTGGCCGCCTCGCCGAGCGGGAACTGGCCCGCGGCCCGGCCCGGCTGTGCCAGGCGCTCGGGATCGGCCGCGAGCTGGACGGCGCCGACGTGTGCGACCCCGCCTCGCCGCTGCGGGTGCTGGCCGGCCCGGACGGCCCTTCGCCCGGGGTCAGCCGCGGGCCGCGGGTCGGCATCAGCGTGGCCGCCGACCGGCCCTGGCGGTTCTGGCTGACCGGCGACCCGACCGTGTCCAGCTACCGCCCGCACACGCCGCGGGCGCGAAAGTGATTTCACCCCCGGCCAGCGAAGATGGGACGATGCAGCGGTGACCGACATCCTCGACGAACTCACCTGGCGGGGCCTGCTGGCCCTGTCCACCGACATCGGCGAGCTGCGCACGGCGCTGGGCTCCGGCCGGGTGACGTTCTACGGCGGGTTCGACCCGACCGCGCCCGGGCTGCACATCGGCAACCTGGTCCTGCTGCTGACGATGCGCCGCCTGCAACTGGCCGGCCACCGCCCGATCGGGCTGGTCGGCGGGGCGACCGGGCTGATCGGCGACCCCAGCGGCAAGTCGGCCGAGCGGGTGCTCAACCCGCGCGAGACGGTCGCGGCGTGGGTGGAGCGTATCCGCGGGGAAGTGGTGCACTTCCTCGACTTCAGCCCGGACCCGTCCGGTGCCGTGCTGGTCAGCAACCTGGAGTGGACCGAGCCGCTGTCCGCCCTGGACTTCCTGCGTGACATCGGCAAGCACTTCGGTGTGAACCGGATGCTGGCCCGCGAGTCGGTCAAGGCCCGGCTGGAGGCGGGCGGGATCAGCTACACCGAGTTCAGCTACCAGATCCTGCAGGCCTACGACTACCTGGAGCTGCACCGGCGGTACGGCTGCACGCTCCAGCTTGGTGGCAGCGACCAGTGGGGGAACCTGGTGGGCGGTGTCGACCTGACCAAGCGGGTCGAGGGCGCGTCCGTGCACGCGCTCGCGTTCCCGCTGATCACCAAGCCGGACGGGACCAAGTACGGCAAGACCGAAGACGATGCGGTCTGGCTGAGCCCGGAGCTGATGAGCCCGTACGCGTTCTACCAGTTCTGGATCAACCGCAGCGACGCCGAGGTGGGCGGGCTGCTGCGGGTGTTCACCTTCCGCTCCCGGGCGGAGATCGAGGAACTGGAGCGGCTGGCCCGGGAGAAGCCGGCCGCGCGCGAGGGGCAGCGGGTGCTCGCGGAGGACGTGACCACCCTGGTGCACGGCGCGGACGAGTGCGCCAAGGCGGTGGCGGCCAGCCGGGCGCTGTTCGGCCAGGGGGAACTGGCCGACCTGGACGAGCGGACGCTGGCCGCGGCCCTGGCGGAGGTGCCGTCGGTGACCGTCAAGCGCACCCCGTCCGGCCTGCCCACGGTGGTGGAGCTGCTGGCCGCCACCGGGATCGCCGCCAGCAAGTCCGCGGCCCGCCGGGCGATCGCCGAGGGCGGCGCGTACCTGAACAACCGGCGGGTGCTCACCGAGGAAGCCGAGCCGGCCCGGTCCGACCTGCTGCATGGCCGGTTCCTGGTCGTCCGGCGGGGCAAGCGCACCGTGGCCGGGGTGGAAGTCGTCAGCGGCTGAGCACGCCAGCGCCCCCCGATTTGACGGAAGCCGCCGTGCTGCCTAGTGTTTCGTCCCGGCCCCAGCACTAACCACGGGCCGCCGTCGGCGGCCGGTCCGGGGCTGGCATGGAATTGGTTCGCAGACTCATCCCGGGCACGTTGAAGCTTGGTCTTCGCTGAGCGATAGCTGAGGTATGCTGGGGTACTACGGTGAGCCACGGACTCCTGTGAACCCGGTGAAATCGGTTGACAGGGACGTAACTCGCTGGTAAGTTAGCAGGGTTGCCCCCGAGACAAGGCGAAAGCCTTGCGGTGGTGCGCGTCCGCTCCTTGAGAACTCAACAGCGTGCTAAAAGCCAGTGCAAAAAGCACATACCCCGTCTGTGGGGGACTGAGCTGGTGACAGCCCAGCCACCCACGAACGGATGCCATGATCGCCTGGAGAGCCGGTGTAACCGGCCCGACGGGCTCTCTTTCATGTCAGCATCCCGCCGCCAGGCCCACGGCCCGGCAGCGGTTGCAAATAGACATCAACGGAGAGTTTGATCCTGGCTCAGGACGAACGCTGGCGGCGTGCTTAACACATGCAAGTCGAGCGGAAAGGCCCTTCGGGGTACTCGAGCGGCGAACGGGTGAGTAACACGTGAGCAACCTGCCCTTAGCTCTGGGATAGCTCCGGGAAACCGGAATTAATACCGGATATGACCACGGCCGACATCTGCTGTGGTGGAAAGTTTTTCGGCTGGGGATGGACTCGCGGCCTATCAGCTAGTTGGTGGGGTAACGGCCCACCAAGGCTACGACGGGTAGCCGGCCTGAGAGGGCGACCGGCCACACTGGGACTGAGACACGGCCCAGACTCCTACGGGAGGCAGCAGTGGGGAATATTGCGCAATGGGCGAAAGCCTGACGCAGCGACGCCGCGTGGGGGATGAAGGCC
>DATDGI010000137.1:0-2360 GCA_036522155.1 Streptosporangiaceae bacterium | reverse complement strand
GCGAGGTCGTCGCCGAGGTCTCGCTGGGTGATCCGGGCACGTTCGTCACCGCGGCACGGGCCGCCCGCGAGGCGCAGCCGGCCTGGGCGGACGTGCCGGCGCCGGTCCGGGGCCGGGCGATCGCGCATATCGGCCGGGTGGTGGAGGCCAGCGCCCAGTCGCTCGCGAGGCTGGTCACCCGGGAGATCGGCAAGCCCTACGCCGAAGCGCTCGGCGAAGTGCGCGAGATCGTCGACACCTGCGACTTCTTCCTGGGCGAGGGCCGGCGGCTGTACGGCCAGACCGTGCCGAGCGAGATGCCGGACAAGCAGTTGTTCACATTCCGCAACCCGGTGGGCGTCGCCGCCGTCATCACCGCAGGTAACTTCCCGGTCGCCGTGCCGTCCTGGTATCTCGTTCCCGCGCTGCTGTGCGGCAACACGGTGGTATGGAAGCCGGCCGACTACTCCCCGGCATGTGGCGCGGCGCTGGCCGAACTTTTCGTCCGCGGCGGCGGCCTGCCCGACGGCGTCCTGAACCTGGTGATGGCGGACGGCGAGACGACCTTCGCCGGGCTCGAGCGGGCCCTAGATGAGGGACACGTCGACAAAGTTGGCTTCACCGGCTCCAGCGCGGTGGGTTCGCGCATCGGCGAGCTCACAGGCCGTCACCTGCAGTCCGCCTGCCTGGAACTCGGTGGCAAGAACCCGATGGTCGTGGCACCAAGCGCGGAGCTCGACCTGGCGGTGGAGGCGGCGCTGTTCTCCGGCTTCGGCACTGCGGGACAGCGGTGCACATCGCTCGGCACCGTCATCGTGCACGAGAGCGTCCATGACGACTTCATCGCGCGCTTCGACAAGGCGACCCGGCAGGCGAGGGTCGGCGACCCGTTCGGCGACGTCGTGTTCGGCCCGATGCTCGATCAGAAGTTCGCTGAGCGTTTCGAGGACTACCTCCGGTGGATCCAGGGGCATCACAGTGTGTTCGGGTCCACGGGGATTGGCCGTATCACTGCGGCCAATCCCCGCGAAGGCTTCATCGGTGATCCCGATGTGGGGATCTTCTTCCACCCCACGATCGTCGACGGCGTGCGCGAGGACGATGCGATCTTCCGCAACGAGACATTCGGCCCGCTCGTCGGCGTGACAACCTACCGCGACCTGAACGAGGCGATCCGGCTGGCCAACGTCCCCGGATACGGGCTGTCCTCAGCGATCTACACCGGGGAACCCGCCGAGGTTTTCGCCTTCCGCCGGGGCATCTGCGCCGGCATGGTCAGCGTCAACAACTCAACCTCCGGCGCTGAGGCGCACCTGCCATTTGGCGGCAATGGCAAGTCCGGCAACGGGTCTCGGCAGTCGGGCATGTGGGTGCTCGACCAGTTCACCCGGTGGCAGTCGATGAACTGGGACTATTCCGGGCGGTTGCAGAAGGCGCAGATGGATGTGGGTGAGCTAACTCCGGACGAGTCGTTCAGGCTCGCCGAGTGACCTGCCGCGCGGGGCCTTGCCAGGAGCGCTTGGCTGCCTCGCGGCCACTGGCCAGCGGCCGGAGCGGCGTGACCAAGTCAGCCCTCACCCGTGTGACTGTTTACTCGGCACGGTCTCAATCCTGGCTGGGTACACCCGTCGGCGGGGCGGCCGTGGAAGCGCTATCGACTGGGTCGTAGTAATGGGCGTACTGCCAGAGCCCCTGGGTGACCAGCCCGTCCTCGGGCAGCGGGCCGAACCGGCCCGGTGACAGCGCCTCCACGCCGGGTGGCGCGGCGCCGCTGGTGATCCAGGCGGCCAGCGCTTCGCCAATCGCGGGTGACGAGGAGAACCCCGATCCGTTGCAGCCGCTGGCCACCCACAGACCAGGCAGGTCAGGCACCGGGCCGGTGACGAACCGGCCGTCGGGGCTCATCGTGAACAGGCCGCCGCGGTGCTCGGCGATCGGGGCGGTGATGGCGGGGGCCTCCGCCGTGATCTGGGCCGCGAGCTGCCGCAGCACGCCGAGGTCAAGCGGCACGTCATCGGTGGTGAACGAACCCGGCTGCTGCCGCGGGTCGACCGGCAGCGGTTCGGCTTCGAACCCGCCGAACATCAGCCCGCCCCGGGCCGGGCGCAGGTACACGGCGGCGTCGACCACCCTGGTGATCGGGTCGGCCGGGTCTACCTCCGGTGCTGGCCCGGTGATCAGCAGCTGGTGGCGGACCGGGGCGACCGGCACCCACGCACCGGCCAGTGCGGCGACCTGCCGCACCCAGCCACCGGCGGCGTCCACCACGATCGGCGCCGCGATCGACCGGCCGGATGTCTCCACTCCAGCCACGCAGCCATTCGTTATGCATATTCCAACGACCGGCTCGTTCTCCAGCATCACCGTGCCATGCAGCTGGC
>DATDGI010000136.1:0-1872 GCA_036522155.1 Streptosporangiaceae bacterium | reverse complement strand
GGGCAGCTTCGGGAGGTGCAGGAGGCCGAGCACGCGCGGCTGGTCGCGGCCGGGGCGCTGCCACTGGCTTAAGCGGTTGCGCCGACGGGGCACGGGGGCGGGTCTTCATGATCGCGAAGAGTTATGAGCTTGCAGATTATTAACTTGCGGCTTTTGTCGGTGGGGTAAGGGTGACGCCGTGTGCTGCGGCGTAGGCACTGAACTCGGCCAGGGTCTTGAAGCTGGTCCCGGCAGGTTCGATGACGAGCTGGCATTGCTCCAGGAGCGGCCGGATCGCGTGGCCGGCGCTGGCGATGGTGCCGATGACGACGCCGAACAGCTCGGCGAGGATGCGCAGCGGGAGGCGGAAGCGTGCCCGCAGGACGGTGGCGAGGATCATCTCGGGCAGGGTGAGCGCGGGAGGGTAGCCGCCGGCGGGCTTGCGGCGGGCGGGGCCGCCGCGCGCGATGTGCAGCCGGGCTTCGCGGTGGGCGTGGTAGGGGATGACCAGCGCGGCGGTCAGCCGGGCCCAGTCGCCGGGGGACATCCCGGTGAGCGCGGGATGGGCCCAGCCGGCGCTGTCGCGCAGGGGAGGCCGGGCCGGGGCGGGCGCGGCGGCGGAGGGACGCGGGGGGTCCGGGCGCAGGGTGTAGTTCCAGTCGCCGTGCCAGGCGTGCCGGTCCAGCGGAAGGCGGGCCATCTGCTCGTCGCTGACCTTGACGCCGGTGCCGTAGCTGCCGGGGTCGAGTTCGGCGCGGACGGTCAGCCCGGCGCGGGTGGTGGTCGCGGCGATCGTGTTGACGACGACCTGGTGGCTGGTCAGCGGCCGGCCGCGCCAGTTCATCGTGATGTGGGAGAACAGCCGGTGCTCGATCCGGTTCCACTTCGATGTCCCCGGCGGGAAGTGGCACACCGTGACCGAAAGCCCGGCCTGCCGGGCGAACGCGGCGAGCTCAGCCTTCCACGCCCGGGTGCGGTAGCCGTTGGAGCCGCCGGCGTCCGCGGTGATCAGCAGCCGGCGCGCACCAGGGTAGGCGGCCCGTCCCACCGCATTCCACCAGCGGCGGATCGACTCGACGGCGAACGCGGCGGTGTCGTGATCGGTGCCGACCGACACCCAGCCGGCATCCGCGGCCAGGTCATAGACCCCGTACGGGATGGCCTTGCCCTGCCGCTGGTCCGGGAAGTCGTGGGTGCGCACCGCAGCCGGCTCGCCCTTGGGCCGCCATTCCCGGCCGCCGTTCTTGAACTCGCCGAGGTTCTCCTTCTTCTTGGTATCCACGCTGATCACCGGATCTACGGTGCCCTGATGGGCCTTGACCTGCTCGTTGATGTACCGGAACTGCGCGTCCCGGTCCGGGTGCTGCTTTCCCTCGATGGTCTTGGCGTTGCCCTGCAGGCTGAACCCCTCGGCCCGCAGCAGGTCCCCGACGGTATCGGCGCCGACCCGGTGACCCTGGCGGGTCAGCTCGTCCGCCAGCTTGCGGGTCGACTTCGTGGTCCACCGCAGCGGCGACATCGGATCACCCCGCTGCTCCGGCTCGACCAGGGCCAGCAGCGCCGGGACCAGCTCCGGATCGGCATCAGCCGCCCGCTTGCGCCCCCCTCCCGTCCGCCGCGCCCGGCCCAGCGGCTCGGCACCCGCCTCCAGCTCGGCGACGCCCAGCGACACCGTGGCCTCGGCGACCGCGGCGGCCCGGGCCACCAGCCGGATCCCGCCATGGCCCAGCACCCGGGCCTCGGCCCCCATCAGCAGCCGCCGCTGCCGCTCATCCAGATGCGGGAAGATCGCCCCGAACGTCGCCGCCAGCCTCTCCCGGGTTTCGTCCATGCGCCCATACCACACCAGCGAGCGGAACTCCGGAAGCTATAGGTTATTTTCCTGCAAGCTCT
>DATDGI010000135.1:0-26421 GCA_036522155.1 Streptosporangiaceae bacterium | reverse complement strand
ACCGGAGGAACTGGTGAAAGAGAAGGTTCCGCTGGTCATTGACGCCAGCGGTAACCCGGATGCGCCAGCGATGGCGCTGAACATGCTGGCCCACGAGGGAACCCTGTTGATCGCGTCGTGGTTCGGCACCAAACCAGTGGTACTGCCGCTCGGCGGCGCGTTCCACCGGCGGCGTCTGATCATCCGCAGCACCCAGGTTTCCACGGTGCCGGCCCGGTTGTCCGGGACCTGGACCCGGTCTCGGCGCCGCCGGGAGGCCGTTGAACTGCTGACCGAACTGCCGTTGGCACAGCTGTGCACTCACGTCTTCGCCTTCGGCCACGCAGCCGAGGCGTTCCGAGCCGTGGACCAGGGGATACCCGGGTTGATGCATGCCGTTCTTGACTACGACAGGAGTGCTGCCAGTGGCCTGTGAAGTCGGGTTGGGCCGAAGCGTCCGTGCTTTCCACATCATGCCGGGACTGCCCGGGCCAGAGGGGCAACTGCATGATCATGACTACCGGATTGAGATCGTGGTGGACCGCGAGCAGCTCGACGACCGGGGCATGGTCTGTGATCTGGATGTACTGGAAGCGGCGCTGACCGAGCTGACCAGCCGGGTCGAAGGCCGCAACCTGGAGGAGATACGCCCAGCCGGGGTCGAGGCGGTCACAGTCGAGGTGTTCGCCCGCTGGGTGCATGACAGCCTCTCGCCTGCCGTCGCTGCCGCAGGCGGCGAGGCACTGGCAGTACGGGTGTGGGAGACTCCCGTCGCGTTTGGCGGATACCACGCACGATGCTGACGCTCCGCCTGATTGCCCGGGCGACCTGGCCATCCTGATGGCGGGTACCGGTACCGCATCGGTGACCAGCCCGGCCAGGTCGCCGGCATGGGTACTGTGACGAGGCCAAGGTTGGCGGCTGAACCGTTCTGCTGACATGTTCGTCTTGCTGTCATGGGAACAGTCGACACAACATTTCCGTCATCCTCGCGGGACAGCCATATGACACTGGGCTGGGATAACCCCACAGCAGATCCCACCACCACCATCCTGCTGCGGCACGGCGATACCCGATTGTCACCCGAACACCGCTTCAGCGGGCTGCGCGACCTCCCGCTTAGCGCCATCGGAACCCGGCAGGCCCAGGCCGCCGCCTGCCGCCTAGCCACCGGTGCCCCGATCGATGCTGTGGTCAGCTCGCCATTGCAGCGCGCTGTCGCCACCGCCGCCATTGTGGCCGGCGAACTGGGCCTGACCGCAGTCATCGATGATGATCTCCGTGAAACCGACTTCGGTGACTGGGATGGCTTCACCCTGGCAGAAATCCAGCAGCGATGGCCCACAGCCGCGGCGGCCTGGCGACGCGATCCCGAACAGGCACCGCCGGGCGGGGAGAGCTTCGCCGACACCGCACACCGGGTGAACCGGGCCTGTGACCGGCTGCTGCGGGACCACGGCGGCCAGACCGTCCTGGTGGTAAGTCACGTTACCCCGATAAAGATCCTGCTGTGCCAGGCTCTCGGCGTCCCGCTTGGCACCCTTTACCGGCTGTATCTCGGCTCCGCCTGCATTAACGAGATCCGGTGGCACGGCCGCGGATTTGCCGCCGTCCATTGCGTCAACGACACCAGCCACCTTCCCTGACTCACCGGGCCCCGTCTCGTCCCGCCGCGAACGCAGGTCCGCATATGCCGGGGCCAGGCTGCGGGCCGCTGGCCTGACTAGCGAGATTTGCCTGGTCCTTCCGCCATCGGAGCGCACTTGCAGGCGTCTCAGTCAGGATGTAGCGTCGCGGGAAACCTCACGCAACCGGAAAGTGATCAACACAAAGTCCGCCCGATGACAATCAGAACCGAGAGCCGCATAAAAATCGCCAGCAGCGTCCGTGAGGTGTGGGCGTATGTCTGTGACGTCGGACGCTGGCCGGAGTGGGCGCCAACGGTTCTCGAATGCCGGGTTCGCGGAGGAGCTCCGCTTCAGCCCGGCTCGCGGGTGGAGCAGCGGGCGAAGGACCTGTGGTGGACTCACGGCCGGAGCCAGGAAGTGACCGCTGTCGAGGCGCCCCGCTACGTGGCGTTCGCCGGGCGAATGGGTACGTCCGCGGCGCGGTGGGGAATGGAACTCGAGCCGGTGGACGATAGGCAGACCGACGCCAAGATGTGGATTGAGGTCGACCTCGCGGGCATCATGCGCGCGGTCCCCGGCCGCACTCTCAAAGGCAGTATTCAGCGCGTAAGCGATCGCGAGATGGCGGCGATCAAGGCTGCGGTCGAGTCCGCTACGCGGGGAGGCGCGGAATCCTAGATGGGGCAGCGCGCCGTTCTACCGCGACGCTACCGAGATCGAGGAGAACACCGTGAGCCAGATCGACCCTACGCGAGAGCACCTGATCGAGACATACCGCAAGAAGGCGAAGCACTACGACATCACCTCCCGGCTCTACCCCGCGCCCGGCTACCCCCAGCGGGCACAACGCCTCCGGGCCGTACAGGCGCTCGGCCTTCGCGCGGGTGACAGCGTGATCGACATCGCATGCGGCACGGGTCTGAACTTCGCGCTGATCGAGGAGGTGATCGGTCCCGACGGCCGGATCGTCGGTGTCGATCTGACCGACGCGATGCTCGCCCGGGCCCAGGATCGGATAGAGACGAACGGCTGGAGCAATATCAGCCTCGTGCAAGCCGACGCGGCCGACTTCGACTTCCCGACCGAGGTCGACGCGATCCTGTCCACGTACGCCCTGTCGCAGGTGCCCGAGTGCGCGGAGGTCATCGCCCACGGCGCCGCGGCCCTCTCCGGAGGGGGACACTGGGTCGTGCTGGATCTCAAGGTTCCCGACAACACGCCTGGATGGCTAGCGCAGGCCGGAACCGCGATTGTGCGGCATTTCGCCTCCATAGATGAGTGGATCATGCGCCGTCCGTGGGAGGCGATTCGCGCAGCCATGCAGGAAGAACTGGCCGATCTCTCCTGGACCGAGTTGTTCTTCGGAACCGCATTCCTCGCTGCCGGATCCCGCGGCCCTGGAACCTGAGAAGCGGCTCTCTCGCGGCGCCCTTCTCTGTTCGCCGCGATGCTGACGATCGGAAACTCGGCGTCTGCAGAAGCGCGCGTACGGGTCGGCCGTCATTCGGCATCTCGTAGTTCTTCGATGGCCAGCCGCAGCGCACGCAGCGCATAGTAGGTGCGGGACTTCACCGTGCCGGGTGCGATTCCCAGGGCATGAGCGGCCTGCGCAACCGAGCTGCCGCGAAAGTAGCACTCCCGCAGCACGTCCCGATGCTCCTGCGCCAGCCGGCCTAGCGCGGCGGCCACCAGATGGCGGTTCACGACCTGCTCGCTGGCGTCGCCGATTGGCTGCTCAGGGAGGCGGCCGGTGACGATCTCGGGGCGCCGGCGCCGCCACTCCTGTCGCGTTATGCGCACGGCGGCTGCGACTGGTTCACCAGTATCTGCTCCGTCCCGGCTCGCGTGACCTGGCTCGCGACAGGAACCGATCGTACCGCTGCCGGAGTGCCGGGAAGGTGCGCCGGCGCCACGGGAGCAGATGTCACCGCCTGGAGGACCCGCTCACCGTGGCGGTTCGGGTGCTGCTGGTCCATGAGCCGGCGCCGTTTGGGACGAGGGCGTGCTGAAGGCGCCGAGGAACTGGTTGCGGAAGGCGCTCATTGGCTCGAGCGGAGCGAAGTGCCCGGGCAGCAGCCCGTTCTGCCAGTGCCAGGAAGCAATCTGCCTGAACACGGAAGGGTCGCGGGCGATGATCGAGATCACGACCTCGTGGCTGGCCCCGGGGCGGCTGATAGGGCCAGCGGGCTGCTCGTCGCCGAGCAGGATGAGCACGAGGTTTGGGTCGTTGAGCTCGGTGACCCATGAGGTGAGGGCCTGCAGCGAGTACTGGATCGACTTGCCGAAGGCCCGGCGCTCCTTGCTGGCGCTGCCCAAGATGGAGAGCGGGGTCTCGCCGCGCGCGGGCATCGGGTCGAATATCGAGCCGTTGCCGATCTTGTTCCAGGGCACCATGGTCGGCAGCGGGGCCCAGGGATAGTGCGAGGAGACCAGGTCTATCTCGGCCATCACCGGCTTGTGGCTGGGGGCGAGTTCGAGCCGCTGGAACGCGGCCAGGATGTACTGGTCGGGCATCGAGGGGTAGCTGAAGGTCGGGCCGTGGTAGCCCACGTTGCGCCGGTCGTAGAGCTTGTCGTAGTGGTAGAACTGCGTGCCGGGCGGCCAGGCGTAGTCGTCCTCGGGGCTGTCGCCCACGGTGCGCCAGCCGGCCTTGTCGAAGGCGTCGCTGAGGGTGAACCGGCGGCTGCCGACGAGTTCGGCATACCGCTGTTCGGTGTTGACCCACAGCCCCGACTGCAGGGTGGAGTGGGCGAGCTGGCTGACCCCACCGAAGCCCGGGGATGTGACCCAGGCGCTCCGCGTGGACCAGCCGGCGCGGGCCAGCGAGGCGGTGCCCCGGCGAAGGACCGCGTCGACGCCGGGGGAGAAACTCGTGCCCTGAACGGCGGCCTGCCCGTAGCTTTCGACGAAGGCGATGATGACGTCCTTGCCGCGCAATCCGGTGAGCAGGTCCGCAGCGGGGACGCTGGCTTCGGGGTCGGAACCGTGGAGGATCTTCTCGAAACGGCGCTGGTCGTGGAGCGCTGCCTGGGTGTTGCGCACCTGCGCGACGACCAGCCCGGCGGCGCTGGCCGAGGCGACCGGGGATCCCGGGACGAGTTGCAGTGACAGGCCCGCGCACAGCACCCAGACCGCGGTGAGGGCAGCGAGTCCGCGAAGCGTGGCGCGGCGATGCCGGGCGGCCACGGTGGTGATGTGAACCGTTGCTGCGGTGATTGCGCCGACGAGCAGGATGACCCCGATCCAGAGCGCGGCGAGCACGATGTTTGTGCGCGTGGGGCCGATCGAGTCGCGTACCACGCCAATACCCGGGCCGATGTCGACCCAGCCGAACACCGGGTTGAACGCCTTCCCGATCTCCAGGTTGAACACCATGTTGAGGATCTTGACGAGAGTGAGCAGGCTGAACAGGATTCCAGCGACGGCGGCCACGATCCGTCGCGGCCAGGCCGGCAGCACCAGCGCGATGGCAACCAGGGCCAGCCCCTCCACGGGGATGCGGGCAAAGGCGGCGGGGGTGAGCTGAAGGATACGCTCGGGCGCGACGAGGACACCCCACAGAAGCACGACCGAAAGCACGGTGATGGCCAGCCGCAGAGCCCGGCGGGTGCGCGGGCCGGCGCCGGTGCGGTACAGCCAGATCACGTTGCGGCCGAACGACTCGGCCAGCAGCAGCAATGCGGCGGCGACCACGATCATTCCGGCGAGGCGGTCGAGCAGTCCGGATGCGGCGACGGTGAGCACGATGCCCTGGACCGCGGCCACGACCTTGCCCCAGTACCGGGGTGGCAACGGCGCGGCCAGCCACGGGATCAGCCAGCCCGCCAGCAGCAGCGCGTAGCGCGCGGCGCCGATGACCAGCACCCAGTCGCCGTAGTCCCGGGACACCGCGATGCTGAGCAGCAGGATGAGGAACGCGTCGACCTCGCCGTCGATGCGGGCGCCCAGCGCGGTAGCGGTGCCGGTCCGGCGCGCCACCTGCCCGTCCACCGCGTCGAGGACCAGCGCGACGGCGGACAGGGTGACCAGCGCTGCGACCGCCACCGGCCGGACGAACGAGTCGGCAACCAGGCCCGCGACCCCGGCGATCAGCAGGGCTCGGGTCAGGGTGACCCAGTCCGCCGGGTGTATCGCCGGCTGGTCGCTGCGCATGCGGGCGGTGACAAGCAACGCGGTCGCCGCCGAACCGGTGGCCAGCCCGGCGATCCAGCCGGCGACACCGAGACCAGCCGTGGCAGACACGACGCCGAGCAGGGCGGCTGTGGCGAGCAACCCCAGGATCGTCGCGAGCCGAACCGCAGGCAGCGCGCCTTTGCCCTCGAGCCGAATCGTAGGCGGCGCGCCTTCGTCCGCAGGCTGAATCGTACGCACCGCACCTCCGTCTCCGTAACCATCTGCCGCCGTCCCGATGGGGACAACGGGTCCGCGGTCACGCTGGTTCACCGCGACCGGCCGCCGGCCCGCTATTCTGCCGCAGCCGGGCGGTTGAACTATGTGCCCGGCCGGCCCGTGTAACCCGTTGTGGCTGGCTTGTACTCAGCTCCGGCCGGGATCGGTCCGGCCGTCCGCCGTTTCGGCCCATCGTTGCTGCGCCTGGCCGTCGGCGTCACCGTGCTGTGGTTTCTCTGGCGGCAGGTGGGCGCGGCGCCGTTCGAGGACGGGCTGCGCGCGGTCACCTGGCAGGCGGTCGTGGCCGCCGTCACGCTCACTGCCCTGACCACGGTGTGTTCGGCCTGGCGGTGGCGGGCCGTCGCCCGGGCACTCGGCGTCGGCATTGGCCTGCCAGGCGCGGTCAGTGCCTACTACCGCTCCCTGTTCCTCAACTCCGTGCTCCCCGGCGGGGTTCTCGGCGACGTGCACCGGGCGGTCACGCACGGCCGGCGCGCTGGAGACGTGGGTCGGGGGCTGCGCGCGGTGGCGTGGGAACGGTTGTGCGGTCAGGTCATCCAGGCCGTGGTGACCGTCGTCGTGTTGCTGACCCTGCCCTCGCCGGTTCGTCCCGTGCTGCCGTACGTTCTGGCGGGTGTCGCGGGCATGGCCGGGTGTGCTGCGCTGGTCGTGCGTGGCGCCGCTCGCCGCGGCCGGTCGCGGCTGGCAGGTGCCGCCCGGGCCGTTTCCGCTGACCTGCGCCGCGGACTGCTGGCCCCAGGCGTGTGGCCCCGGCTCACGCTGGCCTCGGTGCTGGTCGTGGCCGGGCACACGGCCACGTTCGTCATCGCGGCCAGGGTCGCCGGCTGCACGGCACCCCTTGGCGAACTGGTCGCGCTGCTGATGGTGGTCCAGACTGTAATGGTGATCCCCTTGAGTATCGGCGGGTGGGGGCTGAGAGAAGGAGCCGCCGCCTGGGCCTTCGCCGCGGCCGGACTCGGCGCGGCCACCGGGGTCACGGTCGCCACCCTCTATGCGGTGATCATGCTGGCCGCGGTTGCCCCGGGCGCTGGCCTGCTGCTTGGGGACGCCGTTCGCCGCCGTCGTGGCCCGGGACAACCGGGCGAGTCGAAACGGCCCGATCCGGCGCCGCGGGCGTTGGAGGCCGTTCGTGGCTGACCGGCCCTACCCGGCGACCGGCCTCGGCACCCCGCTGACGGCGCCCCCGACCCGGTGCGAGGCCGAACGGCTCGTCCCGTGACCGGGGCGGTCCAGGCGGCGGCGATCCGCCGGCGTATCCGGATCCCGCTGCGTTTCGCTGACGACTACGCAACCACTGCCACGGTCGTCAGCTTCACCGGCCTGGCCGACGCGCAGCACCACGTGGCCCTCGAACTCGGTCGGCCCGCCGCGGGCGGACTGCCGCTGGTGCGCCTGCACAGTGAATGCCTCACCGGTGACGTGTTCGGCAGCCAGCGATGCGACTGCGGGCCGCAACTGCGCGAAGCGGTCGAGCGGATCACCAAACACGGCGGGTACGTGCTGTATCTGCGCCAGGAAGGGCGCGGCATTGGACTGTATGACAAACTCGACGCCTACGCGCTGCAAGATCGCGGTCTGGATACGTACGACGCGAATCTCGCGCTCGGTCACCAGGCCGACGAGCGCGACTACACCAGCGCGGCCCAGATGCTGCACGCGCTCGGCGCGAACCGCATCGGGCTGCTGAGCAACAACCCGGACAAGGGCGCTCAGCTTGGCCGCCTGGGCATCACGGTCGCCAGGCACGTCCCCACCGGGCTGCACCTTACCGGGACCAACGCCGTCTACCTGGCCACCAAGGCGCGGCGCGGAGGGCATGATCTGCTGTCGCGGAGTCTTGAACGCGCCGCCGAGCCGCACCGGAACGCCGGCCCGGCACACCTCGGGACCGAGGGCCGATGACCGACACCCGCGAGCGCCCGCCACTCACCACCGGGTCAGCCACGCCCGCGATGGCAACCACCCGGCCGGGCCGCGTCGTCGGCCTGGACGGGATCCGGGGCCTGGCCGCCCTATTCGTCGTGCTCAGCCACATCTTCGAGCGTGCCTGGCCGGGTTACCCCGCCAATCCCGCTCCGTTCTGGGCGGCCTGGATGATCTACGGCCGGGGTGCGGTCGCGATGTTCATCGTGCTGTCCGGCTTCTCGCTGGGCCTCGGCCCGGCGCGCTCAGGGTGGCGGTTCAAGTCGATCGCGACGTACGCGCACCGGCGGGCCTGGCGCATCCTGCCGCCCTACTGGGCCGCGCTCGGATTCAGTCTGGTGATGACCTGGTACGTACTCGCCCAGCCCGGCTGGCCGGTGCCCAACGGGAAGTCCGCCGTCGTGTACGGCTTGCTCGTGCAGGACGCCTTCTCCCAGGGCCACCACGCGGGGTTCTGGGCCGCGGGCAGCCCCAACCGGGCGTTCTGGTCGATCGCCGTCGAAGCCCAGCTCTACTTCCTGCTGCCGTTGCTGCTGCTGCTCGTCCGGCGGGTGAGTGCCCGCGCGATGGTGGGCCTAGTGGCCGCCATCGTCGTGACCATCGGCCTGCTAGGGCCCCATGTCCCGCTGATGAACAGCGCCCTGGTCAAGTTCACCCCCGACCTCGCGGTGCTGTTCGCCGTCGGCCTGCTGGCCGCCGGGATCGTCACCGCCGACGAGCGCATCCGATCCCGGCCCTGGGCGGGTTACGCGCTGGCCGCCACGGTGCCGGCCATTGCGTTGATGGTGGTCAAGGGCTCCACGTGGTCGAACCTCAATCTGTTCTGGCTCGACCTGGCCTGGGCTCCGGCGATCGGCTGCTTGCTCGCCGCGATCGCCACCTCGCGCCCGCGGCCCGTCGTCCGTTTCCTTGACAGCCGCCTGCCGCGGAGCCTCGGCTCCTGCTCGTACAGCCTCTACCTGACGCACATGCCGATCGTCATCGCTGTGTCGTACGGCCTGGTACTGAGCCGGGTCGCTGCCGGGACGATGAGATTCTTCGTGCTGGCCGCGATCCTGCTGCCCGTGACCGTGTGCTTCGCGCGTCTGTTCGCCGCTGTGTTCGAGATCCCCTTCCAGCGGCACCGCGGGTGGATCCCGCTGCGACAGGCGATGTGGGCCCGGCTGCGGCAGTTGCGGCGACCAGGGCCGGCCGTTGCCGCCGGGCGCTGGCGGGGCGCTAGCCGGGCGAGCGGCCCACGAAATCAAGCTGGTGGGCGATATAGACCAGCTCACCCGCGGCCAGTTGCCGGCCGCGCTCGGCCAGCCAGCCGGTCAGGTCCGCCGGTTCCACCCGGTCCTGGCGATTCTGCAGCGCGTTCTGGATCGTGTTAAGGATGCTACGCAGGAAATATGCCTCATCGCCCGGGTAGTTCCCATCCGGGCCGGCGCTTACGACCCAGTCCGACGGCCCCGCCGCCAGCGCGGGCGCGCCCGCAGCCCGCAGGCAGTGGAACAGGCGGCGGCCCGTGCGGCTTTCCCCGGCCGGCCGGCCGTAGCGAAAGCGCTCATCCATGTCGCGGTGGTAGGCC
Organism: Streptosporangiaceae bacterium; assembly: GCA_036522155.1. GTDB lineage: Bacteria > Actinomycetota > Actinomycetes > Streptosporangiales > Streptosporangiaceae > UBA9676. Next base: position 16,911 of record DATDGI010000135.1, on the reverse strand, counting down.
TGCATGATCTGGTCGTCGTGGGGGTGGCCGGGCTCGAAGATGCTCTCGCCGTCGTAGTTGATCGTGAACCAGTAGACGCCGCCGGGGACCAGCAACCGCAGCAATCCGGGCAGGACGGCCGGCACGTCCACCAGGTCCAGGACGGCGTTGGCGATCAGCACATCGGCCGGCGCCCCATGAGCGGCCTCCAGGTAACTGCCGAGCTCGGCGTGCACCAGGCGCACCCGGAGATCACCCACCCGCAGCCCATCCGGCAGCAGGTCGCTGCGCAGGCCCCGCGCGGCCGCCCAATCGCACAGCCACCGGCGAGAACAATCCAGCAGCCGCCGATCCGCATCCAGCAGGATGTACTCGCCGGCGCCGACCGCGCCCCAGTCCATCAGACGGGCGACCATCGTCCCCAGGCCGGCGCCGACCTCCAGCACCTGCGGCGCACCCGCGGGCATCAGGCGGCACAACTCGGCCAGCACCTGCCGGTTAAGCGCCCGGTCATCCACGGTCGTCTTCGCGGCCAGGTAGCGGGCATTGTCGAGGGTCATCGGGTCTTCATCGAAGCAACTCATTGCTTCTCGGCCACCATCGCGAACTTGCGCACCCGCCCGCTGCCGAGCCAGTCGCTCCATAGCTGGTGGGCTGTGATCAGCTCGGCGGTGGCCCGCGTCCCGATCTGGCCGGCGATCTGAGGTGAATCAGCTCGATAACAGCGAAGCAGCGCCGTCGCTATCGAGTGATGAGAGGAGCTGCACTCCTGCCGCCAGATCACGGTCAGCCCCGCCTCGCGCAGCACACCCGTCAATTCCGCCAACTCGATGAGCCAGACTGTGTCGGCGCCGGGCATCCGCGCCCGCTCCTGCTGGGTGAGCGGCTGGCCTTCCTCGACCGTGAAAGCGAAACGCCCGCCCGGCTCCAGCACGCGCGCCACCTCACCCACCAAGGCCTGCTTGTCGGGGAAGGCCAGCATCGTCTCCAGCAGGAGTACCACCTCGAAGCGGCCCTCGGGCAGCGGCGGGAGGTGAGCTTGCTTGAAGCGGCAGGGGAGATTCCCGGCCAGCTCTTGGGCGGTGGCCAGTGCGCCAGCGGAGTGATCGACCCCCAGGTAGTGGCATCCCGACTCCGCCGTGATCATCCGGCCGGGGCCGGCCACCCCGCAGCACAGGTCGAGCACTGAGACGCCGGGGCCGACCCAGGACCGGTGAGCCAACGTCCGGACCTCGCCCGCCCGCATGAAGCTTTCCTGGCCTACATACTCGCCCGCGGGGTAGGCGGTCGCCCGGGCCCGCTCTAGCGCCGTCAAGAATAGTGCTTGTTGATCCTGTCTCACGTCAGATCCCGCATGTGCCTGGCACGGCGGACCCGGTGCCACCCGGCCCGGCAGAGCTACCTGCCGTGCCGCGCCGCGCCCGTGTCGAGCGGACGCCGGTCGTCTCGGCTCGAACCGCGTCCACCGCTGCTACGTACCACACTGTGTCAGGTATGACGGATCGGCGGCGGGTGTGGTTCAGCCCGGCTGCAGGGTGGAGGCTGGCTTGGTCTGGCAGGCACTTTGGAGGGCCGGAACATCGTGCGGGTCCACGTAGTAGCCCCCGAGGGGTTCGACGATCCCGGCCGGCCTACCGGCGGCAACATCTATGACCGGCGCGTCTGCGCCGGACTGGCCGAGGCCGGATGGGATGTGCTGGTCACGACCGTCGCCGGCGCGTGGCCGGTACCCGGCCCGGGCGCCCGGGCCGACCTGGCCCGCATCGTTTCCGCCATCCCTGACGGTGCGACCGTCCTGATCGACGGGCTCATCGCCTCGTCGGCCGCCGTGCAACTGCTGCCACACACCGGCCGGATACGAATGACAGTGCTGCTGCACATGCCACTGGCCACCGTCCTCGACACGCACCCTGATGCCAGCGCGGAGCGCTCCGAACGGGTCGTCCTCCGCGCGGCCACCGGCGTGGTCGTTACCAGCGAATGGACCCGCCAGCAGGTACTGACCCGATATGCGATCCCGGCCCACCGGGTGCACGTCGCCCGGCCCGGCGTCGATCAGGTCGCTGCCCCGGCCCGGCCCGTCCGCGGCCACCTGATCTGCGTCGGGGTCCTCGGCCGCCACAAGGGGCAGGACCTCCTCGTCGAGGCGCTCGCCGACCTCGCTGACCGGGACTGGCATTGCCTGCTGGCCGGACCGCTCGACCGCGACCCTGACTTCGTCGACCAAGTGCAGACCCGTATCACGCGCCTGGGCTACGGCCACCGCATCCGGCTCACCGGCGTCCTCACCGGCGCGGCGCTCAGCCACGCGTACACCACCGCCGACCTGCTCGTCGCGCCGTCCCGCTCGGAGACCTACGGCATGACCGTCACCGAAGCACTCGCCCATGGCCTACCCGTCATAGCCGCCGCCGCCGGTGGGCTGCCCGAAGCGCTCGGCTTCACCGCCGACGGCACCCGCCCCGGCCAACTGGTCCCTCCCGGCGATCCGGCTGCCCTCGCCGCCGCGCTCGGAGACTGGCTGGGTGACGAGCGCCACCGGCACCGGCTACGGGCCGCCGCGCGACAGCGGCGGTCGACTCTGCGCGGCTGGGAACAGACCACACAAGAGATAGCGGACGCACTGGCCGCCCATGGGTGCCGTCAGCCTGTGCCGCCCGGACGGCTCTGAGCTGCCGCTTAGCGCAGAACTGCCATTCTGTTCAAGGTCGCCTGGCCATATCCTCGCGAGATATGAGCGTCCCTGCGCCCGCATGGGTGGTGGCTGGCCCGCCGGGAGCCGGCAAGAGCACAGTGGCCGCTCTGCTGCTCGCCGGTCTCGTGCCACCACCCGCGCTGCTGGACAAGGACACCATGTACGGGCCGTTTGTGGCGGCGATCCTGGCCGCCGCCGGCCACCCGGCCGGGGAACGCGAGGGCCCGTGGTACGACGTGCACATCAAGGCCCACGAGTACGCCGGCATGACGGCGACCGCCCGCCAGGTCCGCTCACAGGGCTGCCCGGTGATGCTGTCCGGCCCGTTCACCGAGCAAATCCACGACCCGGACCGCTGGCAGTCATGGGCCGGCGAGCTTGGCGGCGAGCCGATACACCTGGTCTGGGTCCGGTCGGATGCGGCCACGCTGCGCCACCGGCTGGCCAACCGCGGGCTGGAACGGGACTCATCCAAACTGGCTGACTTCGCCGCGTTCACCGCTCGCATGCGGCCCGGCACCGAACCCGCCGTCCCGCACCTGGCCATCGACAACCGGCTCTCCGCCGCCACCACGCTCCGGGACCAGGTCGCCACGCTGATCGCCCACCTGGTCGGCCAGCCGGCCACCCACGGCCAAGATGAGTAAAGGGCGGCGGGCGGGAGGCCCGGCGGCGGGGTTAGGCCTGCGTACTGGGGTCCCAGATGTAGGGCGTGGTCCGGGCCAGGCGGCTGAACCCGAGGCGGGCCAGGATGGGCTGGCTGTCGGGGGATGCGTCCACGTATAGGTAGCGGTAGCCCCGGGCGGCGGCCAGCTGGGCGCGGTAGGCGACCAAGGCGCGGTAAATGCCCTGGCCGCGCCAGTTGGGCAGGGTTCCACCGCCCCACAGGCTGGCGAAGCTGGTGCCCGGCAGGAACTCGATCCGTGCCGAAGAGACTGGCCCGTTTCCGGCCATGGCCACCACCATGGCCGTCACTTCCGGGTGGTCGCGTAGCTGGGCGAGCAGTGACCGGCGCAGCCGGGAGTGATCGGTGCCAAAGACCCGTTCGTGCACCTCGATCAGCAGGCCTACGCCGGTCTCGTCGGTGACCGGCAGCAGCCGCACCCCGGGCGGCAGCGCCACGTCGGCCGGCACCGCCGGGACCTCGGCCACCATCAGGGACTCCTCGCCCTCGGCCACAAGCCCGGCCGCCGCCAGCCGTTTGGCCAGATCCGGTGGCCGGTCGTAGTCGTAGAGCTTCCACTCGAACTTCTCGCCCCGGGCGGCGAAATAGGTCACCTGTTCGGCGATCACCGTGTCCGCGTCGGCTTCGCCCAAGCCCGACCAGGCGATTCCCGACCAGCCCCGGGCATCCACGCCCGCCCAGCGCACGACGAGGCCATCGGCCTCAATCAGTGCCCCCGACCCATCCGGCCGCACGCTCCGGCGGACTTCGGCATCGAAGGTGGCAAGCACCCGGCCAGGCTCCACCCGCCCAGCGCACCACCGGGTACCCCAGCAGCGCAACACCCCACGATCGAGCGTCGACTCTGGGCGCGCATCCGGGCTCGCAAGTGCTGGAAGATGGCACTGTTGTCCGGCGCAGGCGTCGTGCCTGGAGCCAGTGCCATGGGGGCCAGGCCAGCTCCACCACCCGCAGCGAACCGGCCATCCCGCCCATTGCTGGTGAAGACCCGCCGCCATAACCCTGGTCTTACATCCACCCGAGGAACGTCATCACATCCCGCGCCACGATCCCGAGTGGGCGGTCGTTCGCGATCACGACGTCCTCGACGCCAGCTCCCTCCCCTGCCGCGATCGACGCGGCCGCCGCCCGCAGGTCGTCGCGGCGGCCGCTGGTGGCATCGTGCGCCAGCCGCTGCTCGATCTCGGGCAGCCCAACCGTCAGGCGCGCGACCCGGAGCGGCAGTCCCAGAGCCTTCCGCACGCCCTCCACCTCGCCGGGGCTGCGCACGAAGTAGGCGAGCAGGAAGAACCGGATCCCGGCCGCCGGTAGTTCGTCGTCACGGCTGCCAGGTTGGCCAGCATCAAGCCGAACTCGCTCGCCCGGTCACTGGTGCCCGTTCCGGCCCAGCCCAGGTAGTCCAGGTCGAGCAGCGCGTACGGCTCGGCCCGCTGCTCAAGCAGGTAGGCGATCTCCTCGGCGACCGAACTCTTACCCGACCCATAAACCCCGGTGAGCAGGACACCCTCAGCCCTGCGCGTGTTCATCGGCCAAGACTAGGGCGGCGCAGCAAGCTCCTCACCCTCGACCACCGCTAATGCGAGTTCGTGACGAGACCGGCCACCAACCGGTCTACGTCCGCGCCGAGGAGCCCGCCCAGGGGCTCCTGAGTTTTGGCCGGGCTAGGCTGCGCGGATGGAACCATACCCGGGCGTGTTCGTGTCGAGCTTGACAGCCGAAGCATGGGAACCGGACCCAGAGGTCGGCGGCGAGATGCACGTCCTGTGCACTGCCGAGGGGGCCGAGTCGGGGTTGTCCCGCTTCACGGAGGCGACCGGGCCGGTCAGGTGGACCCTGCCCGGCCGGGAGACGCTGCTGGTCCTGGAGGGCGCGGCGAGAATCGAGATTGATGATGGGCCGGTGCTGGAGCTGACGGCGGGCGATATGGCCTCACTGCCCGCCGGCGCCCGCACGACGTGGTATATCACGACGCCGTTCAGGGAATTCTGGGTGATCACCTGAGGGCAGGCCGGTGGAGTCTGTGAACCGGTCCGATCATGCCGCCGGGCCGGCAACCAGCAAGCGTTACTCGAATGTCAACCCCGGCGCCGCCAGCTCTGACCGCTTGACCTACCGGGCCGGCTGGAGCGCGGGCGGTGTCTGGAAGGTGCGGCGGTAGGCGGCGGGCGAGACTCCGGCGTGCCTTTTGAAGTGGGCGCGCATGCTGGCCGCCGTGCCGAACCCGCAGGACGCGGCGACGGCCTCGACGGGCTGGCTCGTCGTCTCCAGCAGTTCCTGGGCTCGGCGTACTCGCTGACGGAGCAGCCAGTGCAGTGGCGGAGCGCCGAAGGTGTGGGTGAACCGTCGTTCCAGGGTGCGGATGCTCACGTTCGCTTGCGTGGCGAGCTCCGCGATCGTGAGGGGGGCGTCAAGCCGCGCGTTGGCCCAGTCCAGCAGCGGAGCGAGCCAGTCGTCGTGGACCGGCATGGGGCTGCGCGTGTACTGGGCCTGGCCACCCTCGCGGTGTGGCGGTGTCACGAGCCGACGGGCGAGCTCGGCGGCTACGGCGGCGCCGTGGTCGACGCGGACGATGTGCAGGCAGGCGTCGATGCCGGCTGCGGTGCCGGCGGAGGTGATGACGCCCCCGTCGTCGACGTAGAGCACGTTCGGGTCGACCTGGACGGCGGGGTAGCGGCGGGTCAGTTCGGCGGCGTGCATCCAGTGCGTGGTGGCGCGGCGGCCGTCCAATATGCCGGCGGCGGCCAGGATGAAGGCACCCGAACAGATGGAGAGCAGGCGCACGCCGCGATCGTGGGCCGCGCGGACGGCGTCGACGAGTGGCGCGGGCGGATCGTCGTGCACGTTGGCGCACGCGGGGACGACGAGGGTGTCGGCGCGGGCCAGCGCTCCCACGTCGTCGGTGGGCGAGAGCCAGAACCCATGCCCGAGGCTCAGCGGTGCGTCCCCGAGACCCACGACCGAGAAGCTGTACCAGGGGGAGGCGAGGTCTGGCCGGTCGATGCCGAAGACCTCGCAGGCCAATGATGCTTCGAAGATCGGCATGCCGGACGTCACCGCCAGGACCACCCGGTGAGGTTCAGTGTGCATGACGGAAATCTAGCGCACCGGGTCGTTTCCGTCACTCGCGCGAACGAGAGGAGGGGGCCAGCATGGAAGAGAAGGGGGACAGCATTGACTGTTGTCAGCGACATGTGGGTGGCACCCGTGGCCGATCACACGAGGCCGACGAAGAGGAGACGACGATGAGCGCCGGAGCTACGACCGAATCGGCCGCCACCACCGGGAGTCCTGGCTCCCGGGTGACCATGGTGGCGCCCGTGCCCGCGGAGGTGGCGTTCGCCCACTTCCAGGCCAGGCTTGCCTGTGAGGCCGATCCGGCCGATGTTGCCGGGGACATCGCCGATGGCACGGCCGAGTTCACCCTGGTCGACTGTCGCCCAGTCGGCAACTACACCAAGACGCACCTTCCCGGAGCGATCAGCCTGCCCTGGCCTGAGATCACCGAGGAGACCGTGCGTGCTCTGCCCGACGGGCTGCTCGTCACCTACTGCTGGGGTCCGTCCTGCAACGCCGCCACCAAGGGCGCGATGCTGCTGGCCATGCACAGCAGGCAGGTCAAGGAGCTCATCGGCGGGATCGAGTACTGGATCCGCGAAGGCCACCCCACCGAAGGCCGCCGCCCCGTCGAGCGAGGCGAGGAGAAGCCCTCGGACTGGGGGCTGACGGCGTGACCCGCGTACCCGACCGCCCAGTCCACGCCACCGGAGCCGGAACATGACCAGCGACACCGTCCCCGCCATCGAGATCCCCGGCGCCACCGCCGAACCCGCCGCCTACGTCCAGGCCCTGATCGGCACTCTCGGCGATCGCGATCCGCTGGAGGTGTACGAGACGACAGCCGGAGAGGTGCGCCGGCTGTGCCAGGGTCTGTCCCTGCGGCAGTGGAACGTCCCGCTGGGTGCGGGCGAGTGGTCCGCCGCGCAGGTCGTCGGGCACCTGATCGACGTCGACATCGTGTACGGGTTCCGGTTCCGGTTAGTGCTGACCGAGGGCGAGCCCGCTTACCCGGGCGTAACTGGATAGGTATGAGGCAGGTTTGTAATTTCGGGCGTGCGCCGGGTAGCTGATTACGGACAGGATTTCCGTCAGGCTGGTTCGGGATCCACGGATCGCCTTGGGCAGCGCGGGTGAGGGCGTCGAGCCAGCCGATGCCATGGCGGCTGGCGGTGGCGAGGTATGAGCGGACGGCGCAGAAGACCTGGGAGCCGGTCATGGAGCGCATGCATCCGGAGACTTTGATGCGGAGCTTGCTCATGCGGATGACCTGCTCGGTCTCGTTATTGTCGAAGGGAACCCGCAGGTCATGGGCGAAGCGCAGGTAATCGCCGGCGCGATCCCGCATCCTTCTCGCGAGAGCGTGCCGTTTCTTCTGCAGCTTGCTGCGGCGGGCGGAGTTCAGGACGATCCCGGCGTCCGCGGCGTCACGGAACCAGCGATCGTGCTTCGCCAGGACTTCCGCGTCGATCGCGTCGTGCCCGGCGGCGCGGGCGGCGCTGGTGGCCTGCTTCAGCTCCAGCAGCGCGTCGATGGCCTGCCGCGCCCAGATCACGTCGTCCGCGGTGCCGGTCTCGGTGACCCCGGCCAGTTCCCGTAGCAGGTGAGCACCGCACAGAGCGTGCCCGGCCACGCCGTCATAGCCGTCGTAGGGCGCCCAAGCGTCGTGGCAGGCAATCCCGGCGAACGACGGCAGCACCCCGGCCGCGTCCATTCCCTGCCTGCCTCGCTTGCCGTGCATGGTAACCAGGACGAACCTGCCAGACGACGCGGAATGGACCCAGGCCAGCTTCCCGGCCACCCGGAACCCGGTCTCATCGAAGTGCGCGACGTCAGCAGCGATCAGTGCCTTGACGATGGCATCGATCGCCGGCGCGATGATCCCGGCGACCTTCGCCGTCATCGCGGCGATCGCGCCCGGGGACGGCGTGCAGCCGAACATCTCACCCAGCGCGGCGCAGGCCCGGTCCCGGGACAGGAACTGCCCGTGCCACAGGTAGGTGCCCAGCGCGGCGGCCCGCGGCCCGTACCGCACCGGCGCGGTCACCCCGTGCGGCGGGTCTGCCTTGGTGCGCGCCCGCAGCACGGGCACTGCTTCTCGATCATCTGGTGCTCGGTGACCTCGGCCCGCACCGGCGGGATCTCGGTCACCTGCCGCCGCTCCATGCCCGTTTCGCACGCGCCGTCAAGCCGGGTGCCGCAGTCCCGGCACGAACGGGGCTCGTGCCGGACCACGTGATCGGGGTGATCAGTCAGCTGCATCGTCGCGCCCGGCTGCCCCTTCGGCCTGCCGGGCTTGCGGCCTGTGCTCTTCCGCAGCGACTTCGGGGCAGGCTTCCCCAGCCCGTCCTGCGACGGCGCCGGGAGGAGTTCCTGGAGTTCTGCTGCACCCGGGCGGCCAGGTCAGCGACCTGCTGCCGCAGCAGCCCGATCTGCTCCCGCAACTCACCGGCCTCAGCCGCCTGCGCCCGGAGGTCCGCGATCAGCCCGTCGCGTTCGGCGAGCAGTTCCCGCAGCCGCGCGTTCGCCGCGCGCAGCCCGGCAACCGTCTCAGCCAGGACAGCCGGCTCACCGGGCTCGGGGGGCGTACCGGGCACAAGCCGCACTCCACCACGGCCGGCCCGCCGTGATCAAGGTGACACGCCAGGCCGGCCACAGCAATCAGGACCGCGGTGCCGCCGCGCGCAGGCGCCGGCTCCGCTCCTCAGCTCGCAGCAGGCCCGGACCCTGCGTCCCCCGGCCCCTCCTGCGGGCCAGGCGCGTCCAGGAGGCTCACCGCCACCGGCTTGCCGGTCAGCTCCTCCAGCTCGGCGCGGAGCCGGTCGATCTCCGCGTGGCCATGGCCGATCACCACACCCGGCCGGGCGGCATGGATATCAACCCGGACCTGGTCCATGTCCCCGCCGACCTCCACCGCGGATACCCCGGCCGCCCGTCCTATCCGCCGGCGCACCACCTCACCGATCTCCTCGATGCGCAGCGCCTGGACCGTCATGATCCCCGAACCGGCGGCGACCCCGGCCTCCCCGGACCCGGCCACCTCGATATGGTCCGCCAGCAGCCGGTTCACCATGTCCCGCCGGCCCGGCTCATCCGCCGCCGCATACGCCCGGGCCGCCTCGCCGGTCAGCTCCAGGTCCACATGCGGATTCAGGTACACCCGCAACACCACCGGCGGCCGGCCCAGATCACGCCCGGCGATCACCATCCGGCGGGCGACAGTGTACTTCTCCCCGGTCTGTTCCATCCGGGCCCGGACCTGCTTCTTGAACGCGCTGTCGTCAGTCACGCCATGTCCCTCGCGGCGACCCCGCCCCGCGCCCTGATCGCCTGGCTCAGCGGTGACTGACCTGTCCCAGCTAGCGCGAACCGGCGGCCCTTGTCCTCACCGCCACCGCGGGCGCGGGCCACGGCAGCTCGGAGTGCGGCAGGCGCTCCTGCCTGCACCCAGGCTACCCAGCCTGCCCGCCACCTCAAACCAGCACATCCCAGGCCCGCTCACAAGCCAATTCCAGCGCCAGCAATATGCAGACCTATCCAGTTACACCCGGGCTACGACGAGAAGCTCTGGTCACAACTCCCTCGTCCCGAGCCCACCAAGCTCGTCGCGGCTCAGCGGACTGCGGGCGTACAACACCGCGTTGCTGCGTCACACTCCGCGCGGCCTGTGGCAGCGGTGGGGGACCCACAGTGAAAAGGGCCGTGAGCAGTTCGGGTTGATGATCACCAAGATCGCCGGGCACGACCTGGCTCATCTCAACCAGCTCGCACGCACCGTCGCGGTCGCGACCCGGCAGGTCTTCGACAACCTCTAGCCCTCATTCCGGTGAGTTCAGTGCGTCGCGTCGCGCGAGCAGGTAGTTGCGTTCGCGCTGGTTCTGGGTGAGCCGTGCGGCGGCTTGGAACGCCTGCCGGGCGTCGGCTGCTCGCCCGAGCCGGGCCAGCAGATCGCCGCGGATGGCGTGGAACAGGTGGTAGCCGTCGAGGCCCAGGCCGTCGACGAGGCGCAGCGCCGCGGCCGGGCCGTCGACCTCCGCCACCGCGACCGCACGGTTGAGGGCCACGACCGGGCCCGGGTCGAGCCGGGCCAGCTGGTCGTAGAGCGCGAGGACCTGCTTCCAGTCGGTGACCGCGTCGGTGTGCACGGCGTTGATCGCGGCCAGGAGCTGGTAACGGCCTGGGCGGTTGCGGCGCAGGCAGGCGCGGACGATGGCCCGGCCCTCCGCGACCAGGCTGGCGTCCCAGCGGGAGCGGTCCTGGTCGGCGAGCCGGACGAGTGCACCGTCGGCGTCGGTGCGCGCGCCGCGCCGCGCCTCGGTCAGCAGCATCAGCGCGAGCAGCCCCGCCGCTTCCGGCTCATCGGGCATCAGCTCGGCCAGCAGCCGGGCGAGCCGGATCCCCTCGGCGCACAGGTCGGCGCGCGCGAGCTCGGCGCCCGACGTCGCGACGTAGCCCTCGTTGAAGATCAGGTAGAGCACGGCGAGCACCGCGTCGAGGCGCTCGGGCAGGTCGCTCTCGTGTGGCACCCGGTAGGGGATGCGCGCGTCGCGGATCTTCGCCTTCGCCCGGACGATCCGCTGCGCCATCGTCGCCTCGGGGACGAGGAAGGCGCGTGCGATCTCGGGCGTGGTCAGCCCACCGAGCAGGCGCAGGGTGAGCGCCACCTGCGCGGGCCGGGCGAGCGCCGGATGGCAGCAGGTGAACACGAGCCGCAGCCGGTCGTCGGGCACAGCGCCCTCCTCTACGGGCTCGGCCGCGGCGTGCACGATCGCGGCCTCGGCGTGCTTGTGCGCGCGAGCCGACTCGCGGCGCAGCTGGTCGATGGCCCGGTTGCGCGCGGTGGTGATGATCCAGCCGGCCGGGCTGGGCGGCGGGCCCTCGCCCGGCCAGCGCTGCAGGGCGGTCGCGAACGCGTCGGCGACCGCATCCTCGGCCAGGTCGATGTCGCCCAGCACGCGGACGAGGACCGCGACGGCCCTGCCGTACTCGGCGCGGAAGACCGCCGCGATCTCCTCCGGCGTCATCGCGTCAGAAGGGCGGGACGTCCTGGAACGGGCGGACCTCGATCGGCAGCGTGGTCGCGGCCGCCGCCTGGCGGCCCCACCTCAGCGCCGCGTCCAGGTCGGGCGCGGTGATCACATAGATCCCGCCGATGTGCTCCTTGCCCTCGAGGTACGGGCCGTCGGTGATCATGCCGTCGGCTCGCACGACGGTGGCGCTGCTGGGGGCGTGCAGGCCGCCGGTGAACACCCACGAGCCGCTCTCGCGCAGCTCCTCGTTGAGCCGGTGCAGGTCGGCCGTGATACGGGCCATGGTTTCGGCGCCGGGCGCGCCGCCGTCGGGCTGGTAGATCGAAAGCAGGTATTGCGGCACGGCCCCTCCTCACCGGCGCGTGTACTGCGCGATGATCACGCCCTTGGTGGTCGCAACGCTACCGGTGAGCTCGAACTCGGCCAGCGGGGCGGGGCCCTCGAACAGCCGTGACCCGCTGCCCAGGGTCAGCGGGTGAATCAGCAGCGTGTAGCGGTCGATCAGGGCGGCGGCGTGCAGGCTCCGCACCAGCGACACACTGCCGATGATCCCGAGATCCCCGCCCGGCTGGGCCTTCAGCTCGGCCACCGCGCCGACCGCATCGCCGCGCAGCAGGATCGAATTCTGCCAGGCATCCGCATCCTCCAGGGTCCTCGAGACGACGTATTTGGTGGCCGCGTTCATTTGCGTGGTGACCGGGTTGCCGTCGGTCAGGCGTCCCCATGCGGTGATGAAGTCCTGCCAGGTGCGGCGGCCAAACAGCATGTCCCCCGGCTTGGCCATGGCCTTGGCCATCTCCTGGCCCATCACCTCGTCGGTGTACCGCGGGCCCCAGCCGCCGTGCGTGAAGCCGCCGCGGGTGTCCTCGTCCGGGCGGCCGAGGCCCTGCACGACGCCGTCGAGTGTGACCCACATCGTGACCGTGATCGAACGCATGGACCTGCTCCCTTCGTGCCGCGGGCCGCCCTGCCGCGGCCCTGTCACCCCTACACGAACGACCACAGGCGAAATCGACACCGGCACGCACACGCCCACAGCTGCATGTCGCGTCACACCCCGCGCTGGCCGGTGTCTTGGTGGCGGACCCGGGTGCAGACGCGCTGCTGCGGCGGCGAACATAGGTAACCGCCTGTGGCGGCAGTGAGTCAGCTGGCCCGCAGGGCTTCACCTGGAACTTCGATCACCAGACCCCGGCTTTGGGAGCCTGCTGGTCACCAGTGGCCGGCCGGCACGACGATATCCCCCATCGTCTCCGTCATGGCCAGAGTGTGCTGGCGAGCGGTCATCGCAGCGGCAATGGCGTCTCGCTGGTCCTGGTTCGTCCGTGCCGGCACGCCATCCAGCTCAAGGGCGGCCAATCCCTGCCGGGTCCAGGACGAGCGGGTCCGGGAGCCTCGTTTGCCGTGCCAGCGAGTCCACGAGGCAGTAGGGAAGACCTCGATGACGTCGAGACCGCGCATAACGAGGGCGTCGAAGAGGGCGAGCCCCTCGATGATCCAGGCGTAGTAGGCGCTCGCCTGCACACGGCTCACATCGGGTGTCCAGCGGATACCGCAGATCGACTTGGCGAGCTGGAGCTCGCCTTCCCGGGCAGTCTGGCCCTCGGGCGCGCAGGAACGAGGACTATCGATGGCGGCGACCCTGGGCGGATTCGCCATGACAAGGTCAACGACCTGCTGGCACGTCAAGCGGCCCTGCAGGGCCAGGACCTGGCGGTCATCGATGACCGCCACGTCGAAGCCCTTCCGCTTTCCGCCCACATCAACGCCGATCCACACAGCCACGAGTCAGAGCATGCCCCAGCGGATACGCCCGGCGCGGCCTACAGGTCCTGGCGGCGCTCTTACCTGGGGCTTGATGTACCGTATCGAAGTGGACCGGGCCGGCACGGCGGCAATTGAGGCACTGTTCGAGCCGTGCCGGATCGGGCAGGCTGCCATCGGCAACCGTTTCGTGCGGGCGGGAACCTCAGAGGGAATGGTCGACCGCCGCAACCTTGCCAGCGCGGATCTCGCCCGGCTGCTGGGTCAGCTTGCGCGGCACGGGGTTGGCCTGATCATCACCGGTCACATGTTCGTCGACCGCCGCGGCCAATACGACGGCGATCAGACCGCGATCGACACCGACGAAGCCATCGGCCCGCTTGAGGCGGTCACGGCCGCCGTCCACCGGCACGGTGGCAAGATCTTCGCGCAGATCTCTCACGCGGGCAGCCAGTCGGTGGCGGTGGCCAGCCGGCCGATCGCACCATCTGGTATGCCGAACGTGATGACTGGGCGCCAGGTACCTGCCGCCACATCCGCGGAGATCGAGGCCACCGTCGAGGCGTTCGGCGCCGCGGCCCGCCGGGCGGTCGCCGCCGGCTTTGACGGCGTGCATCTTCATGGTGCCAATGGCTACCTCATCTCGCAGTTCTCCTCGCCCCTGACCAATCAGCGCGAGGACCGCTGGGGTGGCTCGCCCGACAGACGAGACCGCTTCGCGATCGAAGTCACGCGCCGGGTCCGGGCCGAGCTCCCGCCGACGCATGCGCTGAGCGTGAAGCTCGGGTTCACCGACATCATGGAGGGTGGTCTTGGCCTCGACGAATCGATCCCGCGGGCCAAACTGCTAGTTGCCGCAGGGGCCGATGCCTTCGAGGTCTCCTGCAATCTCATGAGCTCGTATGCCGACAACATCGTCCCCTACGTCGCCGTCAGCAGGCGGCGGGCCGTGGCGGACCTGCTGCCGCACCGCCTGTGGCGCAGGCCAGCGGCGGAGGCCTACTACCGCTGGATCGTCCGGGCATTGCGCCCGGCGGTTCAGGTTCCGCTCGTACTGGGTGGCGGCATCCGCTCAGTCGCGACCATGGCAGACATTGTCACCAGCGGCGACGCGGACTTCGTCGCGCTCGCCCGGCCGTTCATCCGCGAACCGAGCCTGGTCCGCCGCATCGAGCACGGACTGCGCGGCACGGTTGACTGCACGTCATGCAACATATGCATCATGCACTCGGGCCACCATCCGCTCCAGTGCTGGCGGATCCCAAGAGGTCAGCTCGCGCGGCACGCCTTCTTCCGCGTTACCGGGGGGTTCCGGAGCGGCATCGGCTCCGGGCAGAAACCCAGGACACCCAGAACCGAGGCTTAGATAGGCCGAGCCGGCGGGACGCTGAGTCAGAACTGCGCTAGCGCCACCACGCGGCGCGACCAGGACTTCGCCGTCGCACCCGGTCGGCGGGATAGCGCGCGCTTAGCTGAGTGGCTTCACGGCCGGCTTGCAGGAGGTGCTCTCTTATCCGGCTGAGCCTTCCGGTGTGCGCGTGAACCCGCCTAGGTGATGAGGGTAGATGCTCAGCGGGACTCCCGATCCGGCCTGCTGGCGAAGCATGCGCAGGATGTTTTCGGTCGGCGCTCCGAAGACCTGGATGCCCGTAGTGGCCTCCAGCGCCTGGGCGTAAGCTTCCCGGGCCCGGTCGCCGATGATGCCCATATGGAATTCCAGTGAGGCAGCATCCGGATGGACTTGGACGACTGTAACCTCGCTGTGGTCCTCATTGACGTACTCGTTGAACGCGATTAGCCGCGGCTCATTCGCCTCGATGAAATGGGACAGCCCAGGGACGCGCTGCTGCTCGGCGCTGAATCTGCCGTCCCTGAGCCGGTTGGTGGCGATGAAGATGAACGGTCCGGACATGTGGCTCCCTCATTGTGGCTCCACGGATGGCTGCCGCGTTCAATGATGGTCAACGGGCCCAGGGCGGGACCAGGCGGGAGCCGTCGGGCATGAGGGCGGTGAGCCCGGCATTGGTGGTGACCCAGGCGGTCACGGGCTCGTCGGAGCGATTGTCGATGCGG
This sequence comes from Streptosporangiaceae bacterium, assembly GCA_036522155.1. Taxonomy (GTDB): domain Bacteria; phylum Actinomycetota; class Actinomycetes; order Streptosporangiales; family Streptosporangiaceae; genus UBA9676. Next base: position 1,631 of record DATDGI010000135.1, on the reverse strand, counting down.
AATTTCGAGCCGGCTGGGACCAGGACCGCGTCGCCGGCTGTCGCCTGGGCCGGCCGATCATTGAGGATCACCTGCATTGTCCCGCTGAGGACATAGAGCACCTCTTCGCGCGAGACCTGGTGAGCGACGCCCTGGGTGCGGCCCGGGATGTCGACGCGCCAGGCGCACAGTTCCTGGCTGCCGCTCGCCGGGGCGGCGTAGGAGGTGAAGCTCGCGCCGTGCATCTGGTGGACGACGGCCTGGCTGGCAGGGATGACCGGCATGGTTTCTCTCCCGGATTTACGCAAGTAGCTTGCCTATATGCTCAAGTAGCCTGCCTAATCTGTCAAGCTGTACCCATGCAGGACCACGAGGCCCAGGCCCTGGCGGCCGCGCTGCTCACGGCGAGCCGGGCCCTGGTCGACGGGATCTCGGCCGGCGTCAGCGCTCGCGGATTCACCGGCATCCGCCCGGCTCATGGCTTCGCCTTCGCCCGGCTCGCCCCGGACGGAGCTACGTTGACGCAGCTGGCCAGCCATCTGGGCATCTCCCGCCAGGCCGCCGCCCAGCTCATTGACGAACTCGCCGCCCAAGGCTACGTCGAGCGCCGCACCCATCCCGGCGACGCCCGCGCCAGGCTGATCGTGCTTACCGAGAAAGGCTGGGCTTGTACCCGCGCCGCCGACGCGGCCATGGCAGACACCGTGCGTCCCTGGGCGGACGCGCTGGGCGCACCACGCCTGCGTGCCCTGCGTGACGATCTCGCCCGCATCGCCCCCACGGGCCCGCTGCGGCCACTGTGGTAAGCCACTGCCAAAGACCAACCGCGGTTCAGGATGCAGCCAGCCATACGCCGCTCTACCTGCGGCATGAGCGCGCATGGTGATCTGGGGTGCGGGCGCGCTGGTAGCGTCGCGGTTCGTGCGGCGCGTGTCCATGATCGGTGTGCCGGGATCGGGGAAGTCGACCCTGGGCCGGGATCTTGCCGCGCGCCTTGCGGTGCCGTATGCCGAACTCGACGCGATCCATCATCAACCGGACTGGACACCCCTGCCGCAGGATCAGTTCCGCCACCGCGTGACCGCCATCGTGGCCGGCGACGGGTGGGTCGTCGATGGCAACTACCACGCCGTCCTGCCGCTGATCTGGGCACGCGCGGACACGGTGATCTGGCTGGACCCGCCCCGCCGCACCGTGATGCGCCGGCTCATCTGGCGCTCCATCCGCCGCGTGGCCGCCCGGACGGAGTTGTGGAACGGCAACCGGGAGCGCTGGCGCAACCTGCTCACCTGGGATCAGCAGGAATCGGTCATCTCGTGGGCCTGGCACCACTATCCCATCTACCGGGAGCGTTACACCGCCGCGGCCCGTGACCCCGCTTACAGCCACCTCGCATTCACGCGGATCGCCACCCGCGCCGATATGCACCGGCTCCTTGCATCCATCGGCTAGCCGCACCGCCCCAGCCCAGCCACCCTCGCTGTTCGCCTGCGCTTAGGCTGCCCGCTTGCCTAGTACGGCAGCGTCACTTCGTGATCTTTGACGTAACCCGGTCGATAGCACGGCCACCGCGTGATCATGCGGGGTTGTGCCGGCGCCCGATGATGATGCGGTGGCCGCTGGCCACAGCGTAGACCCCGCCGGCTGGCGGG
>DATDGI010000134.1:0-13373 GCA_036522155.1 Streptosporangiaceae bacterium | reverse complement strand
GGGCAGGAACCGCCGGGTCGCGGCCGGCGCCGCGACGGCGACGGCGAGCGCGACGGCCAGCAGGTGCACGCTGGCGGGCACCCCGAGCGCGACCATGACCGCGCCGGTGCCCGCCCCGGCCACCGTCCCGATGCTCCAGCCGGCGTGGAACCGGGGCATGATCGACCGGCCGAGCGCCTGCTCGACCGCCGCGCCCTGCACGTTCATGCCCACGTCCCAGGCGGCCGTGCCCGCGCCGAACAGGAACAGCCCGGCCGCCACCGGCGCGATGCCGGCCCGGTAGCCGGCCGTGGTGGCCAGCCCGGCGGCCGCGGTCAGGGCGGTGACGGTGACCGCCCTTGCCTCCCCCAGCCACCCGACGACCAGGCCAGAGAGCGGCGTCGAGATGGCCGCACCCACCGCCGCACACATCAGGATCAGGCCGAGGACGCCGGGTGTCACCCCGAGCGCGGCCCGGATCTGCGGAATCCGGGCCGCCCAGCTGGCGACCGAGAAACCGGCGGCGGCAAAGACGACGTAGACGGCGTTCCTGGCCCGCCGGGTGCCCGCGTCCGCAACGAGGCCCGTCACCGGCTGGCCGCTGACGGCCCGGTCACGGGTAGAGCTTCTTGTGCTCGCTGAGCATGGCCACGAACGTGGCTACCCGCCGGGCCCTAGTCTCCGGCCGTTTCGCGGCGCCGATCCGGTACAGGATCGCGTACCGGTTGGTGCTGTCCAGGGTGGCGAAGAACGCCCGCGCCCGCTCGTTCGCGGCCAGCGCCCGGGCCAGATCCTCGGGCACGGTCACCCGCGACTGGGATTCGTACGCCTGTTCCCACCGGCCGTCGGCCTGGGCCCGCTCGACCTCGCGGAGCCCGGCGGGGCGCATCCGGCCCGCGGCGGTCAGCGCCTGCACCCGCTCCGTGTTGATGCGTGACCAGCGGCTGCCGGGTTTGCGCGGGGTGAAACGCTGCAGCCAGTAGCCGCCGTCGTGGCTGCCCTTCTGGCCGTCGATCCAGCCGTGGCACAGCGCCACATCGAGCGCGTCGGAATAGCCGATGCCAGCCGCGCCCGAGCCCTTGCGGGGGATCTTGAGCCACAGCCCGGGGGAGGCGCCGTGGTGCTCGGCCAGCCAGGCGTCCCACGCGTCCACCGACTCAAAGCCGAGCACGGGCAGCTGGTCGGACGGCACGCAAGCAGTCAACCATGGCGGCACCGGGCAGCAAGCGTGGCCGGACAGGTCGCCGCCATCGCCCTGATCCTGCCCGGCTGTTACCTGATCGCCGAGCGCGCACTCGCCTGACGGGCCGGGCCGGTTCCGCCGCTCAGAACGTTAGTTGTATTTTCGCAAGGGCCAGAACGCTGCGACCATGAGGGAGCCCGTGCCCGAACTCAGCCGCCGGCGGCGGCTGCTGATCCTGGCCGTCTGCTGCTCGAGCCTGTTCATCGCCGGGGTCGACGCCACGATCGTCAACGTCGGGCTGCCCTCGATCCAGCGGGACCTGCACGCGTCGGTGTCCGGCCTGCAATGGATCGTGGACGCGTACACGCTGGTCCTCGCGAGCCTGCTGATCCTGTCCGGGTCGACCGCGGACCGGTTCGGGCGGCGGCGGGTGTTCCAGACCGGGCTGGCCGCGTTCACCCTGGGCTCGCTGCTGTGCAGCGTGGCGCCCAGCCTGGGCTGGCTGGTCGCGTTCCGGATGCTGCAGGCGGTCGGCGGGTCGATGATGAACCCGGTCGCGGTATCGATCATCGCCAACACCTTCACCGAGCCCGGTGAGCGGGCCCGCGCCATCGGGATCTGGGGCGGGGTGTTCGGCCTGTCCATCGCGGCCGGCCCGGTCTGCGGCGGGCTGCTGGTGGCCAGCGTCGGCTGGCGCGGCATCTTCTGGGTCAACGTGCCGATCGGGGTGGCGGCGATCGTGCTCACCGCGCTGCTCGTGCCGGAGTCCCGGGCCGCCCGGGCCCGCCGCCTGGATCCGGTCGGCGAGGCGCTGGTCGTCGTGCTGCTGGCCAGCCTCACCTACGCGATCATCGAGGGCCCGCGGGCGGGCTGGCTGTCACCGGAGATCCCGGCCCTGTTCGCGGTGGCCGCGGCGGCGCTGGCCGGGCTGGTGGCCTACGAGCCGCGCCGGGCCGAGCCACTGCTCGACCTCAGGTTCTTCGGCAGCGCCCCGTTCACCGGCGCCACCCTGATCGCGGTCAGCTCGTTCGCCGCGCTCGGCGGTTTCCTGTTCCTGAACACCCTGTACCTGCAGGAGGTACGCGGTGTCACGGCGCTGCACGCCGGCCTGTACACGCTGCCGGTGGCGCTGATGACGCTGATCCTGTCGCCGCTGTCCGGGCGGATCATCGGCCGCCGCGGCCCCCGCCTGCCGCTGGTGGTGGCGGGGGTGGGCATGACCGCGGGCGCGGTGCTGCTCACCGGCCTTCGGCCCACCACCCCCATTGGGCTGGTGCTGGCCGATTACGTGATCCTCGGCATCGGGTTCGGCATGGTCAACGCGCCGATCACGACCACCGCGGTGGCAGGCATGCCCCGCGCCCAGGCGGGCGTGGCCGCCGGGATCGCCTCCACCAGCCGCCAGGTCGGCCAGTCGCTCGGGGTGGCGGTGACCGGTTCGGTGCTCGAGTCCGGCCTGCACGGACCGCTGGCGGCCGGGTTCACCCGCGCCAGCATGCCCGCCTGGTGGGTCGTCACCGGCTGCGGCGGCGCCGTGCTGGTGCTCGCCCTGGTCACCACCGGGCGCTGGGCCGCGGCCACGGCCGCGCGCACCGCCGAGCGGATCACCAGGGAGGATGCCCGGGCGCGGGTGGCCACCCCCTGACCCGCCCTGGCTGCCTAACGGCGGTGCCGCGCCGGCCTGCCCGGCCGGTGACGGCCAGGATGGGTCAGCCGGTGACCCACTCCGGCAGGCTCATCAGCGAGAAGGCCGCGCCCTGGTCGTCGCTGACCACGGCCATCCGGCCGTACGGGGTGTCCCACGCCGCCCGCGACACCGAACCGCCCGCCGCGGTGATGGTCGCCACCGCCGCGTCGGTGTCCGCGACCGCGAAATACGTCGACCAGTGGGCCGGCACCTCCGGCGGGAAGCCGCTGCCGAGTTCCCCGATCCCGCCGACTTCGGTCCCGCCCAGCTTGAGCGTCGCGTAGCGGAAGTCCGGATCGGGCATGGCGCCGTACTCGTAGCCGAACACCTTCTGGTAGAAGGCCTGGCTGCCTTCCAGATCGCGGCTGAAGTTCTCGTTCCAGCAGACCGTGCCGGGCTCGTTGGCCAGCCCGAAACCGGTGTGGCTGCGGGCCTGCCAGATGCCGAACACCGCCCCGGCCGGGTCGGCGGCGACCGCCATCCGCCCGACGTCCATCACGTCCATCGGGGCGACCAGGATCTGCCCGCCCGCCGATGTGATCGTGCTCGCGGTCGCGTCCGCGTCGTCGGTGGCCAGGTAGACCGCCCAGGTGGGGGGAGTGCCCGGCGGGCCTTGCTGGGGCCCGATGCCGGCCACCGGCCGGCCTTCCTTGAGGCACAGCGCGTAGCCCCCGGCCTCGGGCGGGCCGGCCTGGATGTCCCAGCCGAACAGCTGCGAGTAGAACCTGCCCGCCCGGGGAATGTCAGCGACCCCGAGATCCACCCAGCACGGCGTCCCGCTGGGCCAGGCGCTGTCGCGCGTGACCATGTTCCCCTCCCCACTCCGGGCCGGCGCGTCCTTGCGCTACGCCACGGCGAACAGCTTACGCAGGTAGCCCCGGCCGGTCAGGGCGGTCAGGAGGAGTAACAGTACGAGTCGCTGGACGCGTCGCCACCCTCCAGCCGGACCTGGTGCACCCGGCGGCCGCGGAACACATCCCCCTCCAGGAAGAAGCGCTCGTCGAAGCTGAGGCCGCCGCTCCCGGCCGCGTCGAGCTTGGTCATCCAGGCGCCGACGCCGTCGGGGTAGAACTGCTCGTCCCACGCCCCGTACAGCGAGTTGGTGAAGTACACCCGCTTCCCGTCCCGGCTGACCTCCACCATCTGCGGGCCGCCGGCCAGCGGCTGCCCCGGCCGGGCCGGGTGCGGCGTCCGCCCGACGATCCCGCCGACCCGGACCGAGCCGGTCTCGCGGGGGTGGAACGGGTCACTGACGTCGAACTGCTTCAGCTCGCCGGTGCCCCAGCACGACACGTACAGGAACTGGTCGTCCACGGACAGCGCCAGGTCGGTCACCAGCGGCGGCACCGCGCCGAATCCCTGCAGCAGCGGCGGCAGCTGCTCGGCCGGGGCGGGCTCGGCCGGGATCGATATCACCTTGGTGGCGGCCCACTGGCCGCCGTCCTCATGCCAGAGCCAGATGGACGCCGACAGGTCTTCCACGCTGACCACCACGCCGACGAAACCGTACTTGCGCGCCGGGTCGTGGGCCGGCCGCAGCTCCAGTGCCATCTGATGCTGGTCGCCGAGGTCCACCGTCTGCACGTGACGGCGGGTGTTCATGTCCCAGAAGTGCAGCCGGTGCCCGTACTTGCGGCCGAGCAGCAGCTCGGGCACGATCCCGTCCTCGATCATCGACGGGGTGGCCCATTCCGAGGTGACCAGCACGTCGTCGTTGATGTGCCACCACACGTCGTAGGCCAGGTACTGGTCACCGCGGTCCTGCTCGAACTGGCCGAGCACCTCGAACGAGGAGTGGTCGAGCAGCGCCACCCCGCCCGGGCCCTCGTTGCCGTCGGCGCCGCCGAGGCAGGACACGTACAGGTAGCCGGGGCCGCAGTGGACGGTGTGCGGGCGCGAGTAGCTGGCCCGCTTGCCGAGTTCCTCCGGCCCGAGCACCTTGACCACCTGCGGCGAGGTGGCGGTGTCCTTGGTGTCCAGGATGTAGAGGCGCGACGAGCGGAGGCCCGGGACGACCAGGTAACGCCGGTCGCCGTGGGTGTGCGAGCCGGTCGGGCAGAGCGCGCTGGAGCAGGCGTTCCAGCCGAAGTGGTGCAGCTCGTCGCCGAGATGGGGCAGTTCGGTGAAGCCGACGACCGTGCCGTAAGCGGCCGAGGCAGGATCGGTGTCCACCACCGCGATTCCGTCCGGCTGGTCGGCGGGCTTGGCAAAGGCGGCGACGTAGGCGAGCTTCTCCGGTGGCCCGGCGGCCGCGTCGCGGGGAGAGCGGTAGAAGGTGGGGTCGTGGTACCCGTGCTCGTCTGCCATGGCGGAGTCCCTTCGCAGTCATCCGGGAGAGGGGGGATTTACCCGGAACGCGAGGCTACTCCGGCAGTCTTTGTGCTCCCAGGTGAGGCTGTCAACTGCTGGTTAGTCAAAGTATATATATTCGGTCGGTTTACTAAGCAATGAGACCACCCGGCACGGCGGCCTGCTCCGGGCGGGGCGGCCAGCGGCCGGGTCAGGGCACCAGCCAGAACGCACTCAACGCGAGCGCGGCCAGCGCGACCAGGCCGAACAGGGCGACCCACAGCCCGGCCGGGACGCCGGTGAGCGCGGCCAGCTGGTCGGCGTCGGTATGGCGGTCACGCCGGCGCCGCCGGATCCGCTGCAGCTCGAACACCGGCCGGACGCCGCCGAACAGCAGGAACCAGGTCAGCAGGTAGCCGAACACATCCTCACCGAGTGCGGACGCCCGCCAGAGCACGACCGCGATGGCCGCGCCGGTGGCGATGACGGCGGCGATGCCGAAGGCGTTGCGCATGGCGATCGCGAGCGCGGCCAGCATGACCAGGCTGAGCAGCAACATCCCGGCCAGGTGGCCGGTGGCCAGCAGGGCCGCCGCGCCCAGCCCGAGCAGCGGCGGCGCCAGGTACCCGGCCGCGGCGGTCAGGACGATGCCGGGGCCCGCCGCATGCCCTTCCGACACCGTCACCCCGGCGGTGCTCCGCAGCACCCGCACGCCGTCGACCCGCCGGCCCGCCAGCAGGGCCATCAGGGCGTGCCCGCCCTCGTGGGCGATGGTCACCACCGTCCGGGTCACCGGCCACAGCCGCGACGACGCCACGGCGGCCAGCGCCGCCAGCGCGGTGCCGAGCACCAGCACCCGGGACGGGTGCTGTGCGGACCCGGCCAGCAAGACCGAGGCGTCGTGCCAGAACCGGCGCACGGTCGTGGCGTCCATGCCGGTCATATTGCCAGTTGCCGGCGACAGGCGGCGCTGCCAGGATCGGGCCCATGCTGCGCGTCCAATTCTTCGTGCTGGGCGTCACCGACATGGCGCGGGCGATCGGGTTCTGGACCCAGGCGCTGGGCTATGTGGTCACCGCCGGTGGTCCCGGGGCGAGGTGGACCGAGCTGGCGCCGCCCGATGGCCAGGGTCCCGCGCTGGCCCTCCAGTACAGCGAGTCCCCGGTCGAGCCGCACCCGCGCCTGCACCTCGACCTGTCCGTGGCGAACGTGGCCGAGCAGGTGGCCGAGGCTGACCGCCTGGTGTCGCTGGGTGCCAGCCAGCTGGACTGGGACCTGTATCCCGCCGATCCCGACTTCGTGGTGCTGGCTGACCCGGACGGCAACCGGTTCTGCGTGGTGGACCTGAGCCACGGCTGAGCCGCAGGCCCGCGTCAGCGCTCGTCGCTCGGAATGTAGGTGGTCATGATCCGCCAGAACGCCATCACGCTCCGCTGCTCATAGGCGGTGGCCGAACGGTATTCGCCGTCCCGGGCGTCCAGGCAGTTCCCGGGCGGGGTCTTCAGGTTTGGGATCCACTCGTCGTCGATCAGGCAGCTGTCGCCGACCGAGATGGCCCGCCCGGTCCAGGCGCCCGCGGCCCGGCCAGGGGCGTTCTGCTTGTAGTAGGTCTCGGCCACCGCGAAGTAGCCCGGGCCGGGATGCCAGTAGTACTGATTCTCCAGCCGGTACGAGATCGAGTACAGGCCGGACGGGTAGACACAGGCGGTGACGTGCGGGTTCCCCGGATAGGGGTGCGTGCACGTGCCGTGCCCGACGGAGATCAGCCGGGGGCTGCTGGCGCCCGGGCTCCCGGTGAGCGGCCCGGACATGTGCCCACTGCCCGAGGTCTGCCCGGACGAGTGCCCGCTGGCGCCGCAGCCCGCGATGGCGAGCAGCACGCCGGCGGTGATGATGGCTCTCTTCATGACTCCGCTCCCGCCGTTCGCATGGATGGCTAGCTGGTCCCCAGCAAGGTGGCGCGCCCGGCAGTTATGACGCCGTCCCTGACCACATAATGCATCCGGTAGCGCTGTACTGCGCCCGTCGTCTCGCGGGCGAGCAGGTTCCCGTCCACCATGTCGCCCTTGACCCTGATATTGCTCAGGTCGTCGTGGGCAGTCAGCCGGTAACCAGCGACCATAGCGTGATAGGAGGGGCTGAGGTTGCGTCCGCCCAGATCCCATACCCGGTGCCAGTCGCGGGTGTTGATCGCTGCGATGTAGGCGAGCACGACGGCCCGCGGTCCAGGCGGCGGTGGTGCGGTCGCCGGCCCGCTGCCGGGCGAGTGCGAGGTCAGGGCGACCACGGCGGCCACGATGCCGGCCAGCACCACCACGGCCGAGGCCGCCCAGAGCCCCATCCGCCGCCGCCCAGCGGGCGGGCCGGGCCTGCCCGCGCCGGGGCGCCGTGGCCGGCCGGGGCTGGGTGACTGGCCGGGGCCGGGTCGCCGGCCAGGTCCGCGTTCCCGGCCCGGGCCGCGTTTCTGGCCGGGGCCGCCTGGCCTGCCTGCCCGCCCGGCCTGGCCGGGGACCTGGCCCAGCACCCTGGTAGTGCCGGGTGCCCGGCCGCGCGGAACGGGCCGCGACGGCGGCCGCATCGGCCCCGGTTGTGGCGTGCCGGCGCGCGGAATGGCGGACGGCGGGCCACCCTGCGGGGCCGGATCCTGGGAGTGCGGTCCCCGCTGGGCCGGGTCCTGGGGGTGCGGTCCCGGCTGGCCGGGCGCCGAGCGCTCCGGTGCCAGGTGCTCGGGTGCGAGCTCTTCTGGTGCCGGGTGTTCCGGTGTCAGGTGTTCCGGGGCCGGCCGGGTCGGCGGTGGCCCGAACGGCTCGGTCAGGGTCCACGGCTGCGGGGCGTCGGCGGTCCGCGGGTAGACCGCCTCGGATGCGACCGGCCACGGCAGCCAGTTGGCGGCGGGCTCGGCGCTGCCGAGCTGGGCCAGCAGTTGCTCGCTCGTCGGCCGCCGGGACGGGTCCTTGGCCAGGCACGCGCTGGCCAGCGGACGGATCTCGCCCGGCAGCCGGTCCATCCCCGGCGGATCGTGCACGACCCGGTAGAGCAGGGCAGTGGCCGATCCGGTCCCGAACGGTCCTTGGCCGGTAGCGGCGAAGATGATGACCGCGCCAAGGCTGAATATGTCACTGGCCGGGCCGACCTCCAGGCCCATGGCCTGCTCCGGCGACATGAACCCGGGTGAGCCAACCACCAGGTCGGCCCGGGTCAGGGCGGTCGCATCCGCGGCGCGGGATATCCCGAAATCGATGATCCGCGGCCCGTCGCCGGCCAGCAGCACATTGGACGGCTTGAGATCACGGTGCACCATTCCCGCCGCGTGGACCGCGCCAACCCCCTCGGCCAGCCCGGCGGCCAGCGTCAGGCACGAACTGACCGGGAGCGGCCCGTGCCGGGCGACCGCGGCGGACAGGGACGGCCCCGGCACATAGGCGGTGTCCAGCCACGGCTGCGGGCCCTCCGGATCGGCGTCCACGACCGCGGCGGTGAACATGCCGCTGACGTGCCGCGCCGCCGCCACCTCGCGGGCGAACCGGGCGCGGAACTCGGGATCGGCCGCCAGTTCCGGGCGGATGAGCTTGACCGCGACCAGCCGGCCACCGGGGGACTGGCCCAGGAAGACCCGGCCCATGCCGCCACTGCCGAGCCGCCCGAGCAGCCGGTACCTGCCGACCCGCTGCGGGTCACCCGGTTCCAGCCCTTTCACGAACTAATCCCCGCCCCCAAATAAGGCCGATCACGCTAATGATCGCCATGTAACCAGGATTAAGGTTACAGGGCGAGAGTGGTGCCCGGATTTTCTCGCCATGAGTGGTGACGGCGATAATGTGCGTCCCGTTGTGTTAGGAATTGTTACCCGGCTGTGACGGCAGCGGAAAGCAGGTGCGGCATGGATAGCCAGACCAGCGCGGAACCGGTGCTCATCACCGGCTGCTCCTCCGGCATCGGCCGGGCCGCCGCGATCAGCCTGCATCACGCCGGCCTGCGGGTCTACGCGACCGCCCGGCGGCCTGCCACCCTGGCCGCCCTGGCTAGCCAGGGCATCGCCACGCTGGCGCTCGACGTGACCGACGAGGCGTCCATGGCCGCCGCGGTGGCACAGGTGGAAAGGGACGCCGGTGCGGTCGGCACGCTGCTCAACAATGCCGGGTACGGCCTGTACGGCCCGGTCGAGCAACTGCCGATGTCCGAGATTCGCCGGGAGTTCGAGACCAACTTTTTTGGCCTGGCCAGGCTCATCCAGCTGGTCCTGCCGGGCATGCGCCGCCGCGGTGGCGGGCGCATTCTCAACGTGTCGTCCATGGGCGGCCGGGTCACGCTGCCCGGCGGGGCCTTCTACCACGCGTCCAAGTACGCGGTGGAGGCGCTCAGCGACGCGCTGCGGATGGAGGTCGCGCAGTTTGGCATCCACGTGGTGCTGATCGAGCCCGGACCGGTGAAGACGCCGTGGACCGAACGGGCGGCCGCCTCGCTGTCCGTGACCGATCCGGCGGACGGCGGGCCCGGCCAGCCGGCCGCGGCGGATGCTGGCGACGACCCGTACGCGGCCTTCAAGGCGGCGGTCGGTGTGTCCTTCGCCAGGACCGAGAGTGACCCGCTTGTGTCCCGGCTGGGGTCGGACGCGGACGGCATCGCCCGGGTCATCACCCGCGCGGTGACCGCCCGCCGGCCCCGGACCCGCTACCTGATCAACCCGGTGGCCAAGAGCCTGGTGGCGCTGAGCAGCGTGCTGCCCGACCGCGTCTTCGACACTGTCATCCGCCGCCAGTACGGCCTGCCCGGCTGACCTGCGGCTGGCCCCGGCTGACCTTCTGCTGGCCCGGGCTGGCTGCGGCTGGCCCCGGCTGACCTTCTGCTGGCCCGGGGGCCGTTCACCCGCCGTTCATGGTTTCCGCGTGCCGGTCGGTGAGGCCGCTCGCCGCGCTCATCCGCGGGGGCGGGCGTGGCCGGTGGCCTCGGGAAGGCGGAGCCCATGATGGAGTCCCTTGCCCTCGCGGCCGCGGCCGGCTGGCTGCTGGCCTTCGGCTGGTCCGCGGTGGTCACCGCCCGGCCACCACGGCCCGGCGCGGCCACGCGGCCGGAGGCGGTGCGGCCCGCGCTGGTGAACCTGGCCGTGACCCGGTGCCGTCTGGACGCCCCCGCCTACCCGGCCACCATCCTCGATCTCGCGGCCCGCGGGTACCTGGTGGTCACCGAGTGGGCGCCCGGCCAGCTGTGGTGCGAGATACCGGCCGGGCCGATCGCCGGCTCCGAGCTGGCCCCGTCGGAGTCGCTGGTCCTGGCCGGGGTGCGGGCCCTGGCGGGCCGGGCGGGCGCGCCGTTCGAGGTGCTAGCGGACAGCTGCGTGAGCGATGTCCAGGGCCGGTGGGATCCGTTCGACCGGGCTGTCCGGGCCGAAGGCAGGCAAGCCGGGCTGGCCCGGCGCCGGCTGCCGGTGGCCGGCCAGCTGGCGCTGTCTGTCGGCGCGGTGGTGGTCGGCATGCTCGCGTTCCTCGCGCTGCAGGCCCGGCTGCATTCGGGCCTGTTCGCGCCGCTGGCCGCGGGCTTCTTCGCGATCATGCTGCCCGCCTACTGGGCGGGCCTGCTGGCCCGCCGGGACCGGCTGACCGGCCAGGGAGCCGCGCTGGGCAAGCTGGCGGCGCAAACGGCGCGCGAGACCGCCGCGGCCTGGGGCTGGCTGAGCTCGGCCGGCCCGGGCCCAGAGGGCGGGCTTCCGGCCGGCTCGGCGGCTGAGCTGAGCCGGCTGGCCGCGGTGGTCGCCGCCGGTGTCCCGGTGCCGCTGGCCGGGGCGGTTCCCGGCCGGGGCGCCGGGGCCCGCCCGCGCCGCCGCCTGGCCGCGGCCCGGCGGAGCGCTCCCTGGCAGGCCGAGGAGACGCCGCGGCCCGGCGCGGCCTGGTCGTCCCTGGGCGGGCAGTGGCGGCTGGTCCCGATCCAGCCGCTGCCGTTCGGCCGTACCCACCCGGTGGGGTGGCTGCTGCTCGCCGCCTGGCTGGCCCTGATGACGTACCTGAGTTCCCTGCTGCCCGGCCCATGGGGCACGCTGCTGCCCATCGTGCTGCTGGCCGCCTTCGCCGCCGCCGCGGTGATCGGGGTGCGCCGGGTGGCGGCCTGGCTGGCCCAGCCGTTAGCGGTCAGTTTCCACGGCCAGGTGATCGCCCGCTGGGTGGAGCGCCGCGGCAGCGGCGACGACGACGTCTACGTGCCGTGCCTGGCGGTGGACGACGGCGAGCGGGCCTGGAGCTTCGGTGTCAGCGGTGCCGCGCTCGGCCAGCTGTCCCTGGGCGATCCGGTGGCGGTGCGGGCGTCCCCCCGCACCGGCCGCCTGCTCTCGCTGGTGCCGGACCGGCCTGCTGCGGGCACCGCCGCCGGGGAACCCGCCGAGCCGAGCCCGCTGCTGAGCGCCGAGGAGGTCGAGGCCGCGGTCGGCCGCCCGATCCGCGCCACCGGTGTCCAGGCTGGGGCGGTCGGCGCGGTCTACCGGGGCGACGGCATCACCGTCATCGTCACCGTGGCGGAAGGCCGGCTGGGCCTGCTGAGCTCGGGTCCGGCCAAACGGTCCGGCCGCCCGCTGCCCGGGCCCGGCGACGAGGCGTGGCTGGTCAGCCGGGATCGCACCATCGTCTTCCGGCAGGGCTCGCTGACCGCCAAGGTCACCATCGGCGGCTCCGCCGCCGCCACCGTGCCGCCCGACGTGCTGCCCCGGCTGGCCGCCACCGTGGCCGGCCGCCTCCCGCGCCCGGCCACCACCCCGGGGCCACCCGGCGGTTAGCCCCCAGCGGGAAGCGCGACCTCGATGAGGCGCACGATGCAGGACTCGAAGATGTCCTCCTCGGCCCGGGCCGGCCCGGCCACCGCGAGCGCGGCGGCCAGGTGGGGATGGCGGCCGCTGGCCGCCGCCCGGGCGAACGCCTGGACCTGGGCGGCCGCTTGCTGGGCCGCGCTGGTCCCGGTCCCGGCCCGCTCATCCGCGAGCGCCGCCTGCATGCCGCCGTACATCGTGGCGAAGCCGCTGACCAGCGCGATGACCTCTAGTTTCGCGCCGGTGTCGAGCCGGGAGCCGGCCAGCAGGCCCAGGAAGTAGTCCAGGTAGCGCAGGCCGTTCGGGCCAGCGGGCGGGGGACGGTGCAACAGCCCGGGCAGCCACGGGTGACGCCGCGCGATGTCGCGGGCCTGCCGGGCCAGGTCGGCGACGGCCCGGCGGCGGTCCGCCGGCGGCTGCGGCGGGTAGCTGTACTCGCCGGCCAGCCGGTCGATCATGAGCTGGGCCAGATGGTCCTTGGCCGGGACGTAGTTGTACAGCGACATGGTGGCGATGCCCAGCGCGCTGGCCACCCGCCGCATGGTGAGCGCGGCGGGCCCCTCGGTGTCGGCTATCCGCACGGCGGCGGCCGCGATCGCGTCCCGGTCGAGCCGCGGCTTCGGCCCCCGGCTGCCCCGCTCGGGCAGATCCCAGATGGACGCCAGGGCGCTGGCCCGCTCGATGCGGCCAGGCTGGCTGGTTCCAGCCGCCCGGTGCGGCCGCTGGCCCGCGGTCCGTGCCATGTGATGATCCCGGCTTTCAGCGTGCGCTGTACGTAGTATTATCGGAAACAACGTACTACGCACGTTAATACCCGAGCCAGGCGCCGCGGCGCTGACCGCCAGGAGACGGCCGATGAAGACCATGTCGGCGGCGATCGAGATCGCCGCCCCGCCGATGGCCGTGTGGGCCGTTCTCACCGATCTGAGCCGCTACCCGGAGTGGAATCCGCTGTTCCGGGAGGCGGCCGGGGACATCGAGGTCGGGAAGCGGATCACCTTGCGAAGCGTCCACCCGGCCAACGGCCGCATGATGACCGTCAAGCCCAGGATCGTCGCCGCCGAGCCCGGGGTGGAACTGCGGTGGTCCGCCAGCCTCCCGGGCATCATGTCCGGCGAGCACAGCTTCACGCTCAGCCCGGTGAACGGTGGCACCCGGCTGGTCCAGAGCGAGAGCTTCCGCGGCCTCCTGGTTCCCTTCTCGGGCAAGACCTTCGCCGGCGCTGAGGCCAGCTTCCAGGCCCTGAACAAAGCGCTCAAGCAGCGGGCCGAGGCCGGCTGACCTGCCCCGCCTGACCGCCATCCTGGCCGACGGGCTGGCCGAGGCGGCCACGGCCCCTGGTGCCGACACCACCTCGGTCCCCGGCCCCGCCGGCTGACACCGGACCGGGCCTTTCCCGGGTGCGTTCGCGGCCGGCTGGTGAGTCAGTTGGGGTGGTAGGGGGA
>DATDGI010000133.1:0-6846 GCA_036522155.1 Streptosporangiaceae bacterium | reverse complement strand
CCTTGCGCACAAGGTGCGGCTTCAGGCCGAGCTTGCGCAACTCGCTCCTCACCGCCTTGGCGGGCTTGCCGACCAGCACGGCCGCCGACACCAGGACAGAGTGCTTCACGGGAGCGTGCGTACTGGGCCGGGGCGAGGCGGCAGCCCCGGTCTTGCCAGGCGACGAGGAGCCACGGAAGGCACCCATGATCAGCATGACGATCAGGACCGCCGCGATAGCGGCCGCGCTGGCCAGTAGGACGGCCAGGCGGGAGCGGGCCCGGGCGCGGCGGCGGTAGAGCGCGGCCCGCCGGTCGGTCCGGGGGTAGGGCGGACGGCTGTACTGCAGCCGCGGGGAGGGCACGAACCGGTCGCCACCTGTCCGAGTCACGTCGATCGGCAGCACCGGTCCCACGCCCGTCACCTCGGCAGGCTCGATGCGTGCGAGCGTGGTTGGGCCCATGTCGGTGACCGGCGGCGGGAAGACGTTGTCGGGTGGCTCGGCGTAGCCCGCCGGGGCCGGGTACACCGGCCCGGCGCCGTTGTAACGCCCCGGCACCGGGCGCGCCGGGGCTTCCGCGTAGCCCCGGCCGGGACCGGGAGGGGGCCCGTCGGGAACGCCAGCGCCCGCAGCCCGGGCACCCGCAGCCGCGCCCGCGCCCGCCTGCCAGGAGCGCGGCAGGATGCCCGGGTGGTGGTCGAGGCTGTCCCGGAGCTGCAGCGCCCACCAACTGGCCTGGTCGGCACTGGTGGGCCGGTCCCGAGGGTCCTTGGCGGTGAGTTTGGCCACGAAGGTGACGACCGTTTCCGGCACGTAATCCGGCAGCGGCGGCATCGGGTGGTACCGGTGCGCGGTCGCGACATCCAGCGGCGGGCCGTCGAACGGTGGCAGCCCGGCCAGGCACTCGTACGCGACCACACCCAGCGAGTACAGGTCGCTGGCCCAGCTGGCAGGCAGGCCCGAAGCGCACTCGGGGGCCATGTAGTCCGGCGTGCCGAGCATCGCGCCGGTGTAGGCGAGGGCCGCGCTGCCCGCGGATGAGGCGATCCCGAAGTCGGTGATCTTCACCTGGCCGCCCTGGGCCAGGATCAGGTTGGACGGCTTGATGTCGCCGTGCACCAGGCCCGCCCCGTTCGCAGCGCTCAGCGCCGCGGCGGCCTGGCTGATCACATCCATGGCGCGCACGGGCTCCAGCGGGCCGTTGGCCAGCACCCGGGCCAGCGACGGGCCCATCACCAGTTCCATCACCAGATACGGCGGGACCGGCGGATCACCGTCGTCGTAGTGATAGACCCGGGCGATGCCGGGATGGGATACCGAACTCGCATGCCGGGCCTCGGCCCGGAACCGGGTCAGGGTCTCCGGTGGCCAGTCGAAATCCGACCTCAGCACCTTGACGGCGACGGGCACGCCCGCGTTGAGATCCACAGCCCGCCAGACTTCGCCCACCCCGCCAGAGCCGATCCTGCGCTCCAGCCGGAAGCGGCCGGCGAGGACAACCTCGGTATGCAACATAACGGTCAAATCGTAGGGCGGAACAGGCAATTCGCCAGGGCAGCAACCAATCGGCAGGAGGGATTTAACCGGGGCTTAATTCGGCCGCGACGCCCGCCCCTAGATTCCCGCCCGGAGCGGGCGAATCCTTCCCACCGCGAGCCCGGTTTTCCGGTCTCCCGCAGGCGGCGGATTGAGGAATGCCGCTCTCGCCGATGTTCCGCGGGGCGGCCGGGCGGCCATGCAACCTTGCACGGCCATGCTGGCCAGGGTAGAAACGGTCCGTGGGCGGGGGTGTTGCCACCGGTACCGCCGGCTTTTCGCGCGTTGAGCTGCGACTGGCGGGCAGCTTCGCTGTGATCCGCGACGGCACCGAACTCGCCGACGGCGAGGTGGGCAGCCGCAAGGCCCGGACGCTGCTGAAACTGCTCGCCGTCGAACGGCCCGGGCTCGTTCCGGTGGACCGGATTGTGGACGTGCTGTGGGACGGCCAGTCCCCGGCCGCCGCCGGGCAGAACGTCGCCACCCTGGTCAGCCGGCTCCGTGGGGTGCTGGGCGCGGGCACCATTCTCGGCGGACGGCCCGGCTACCGGCTGGCCGACGGGCCGGGCATCAGCGTCGACCTGGACGCCGCCGCCGGTTACTGCGACCAGGCCGAACGGAAGGTGTCGGCCACCGCCGCGGTGGCCCTGGCCGCGGCCGAACGGGCGCTGCAACTGCTGGCCGCGGGCACGGCACTGGCCGACGAACCCTATGCGACCTGGGCAGATCCCGCCCGGGACGAACTGCGCAACCTCCTGCGCCGGGCCCGCCTGGTCGCGGCCGAGGCGGCGCTGGGGACCGGCGACGCGCCCGCCGCGGCGCGGCTGGCCGGGGCGGCGATGACGGCTGACCCACTGGATGAGGCGGCGCACCGCTGGTACATGTCGGCGGCGGCGGCGGCGGGCGAGCCGGGCAAGGCGCTGGCGGCCTACGCGGCGCTGAGCCAGCGGCTGGCCGAGGAACTGGGGGCGGACCCGGCGCCGCAGACCAGGGACGTTCACCTCGCGATCCTGCAGGAACAGCCGGGTGCCCCAGCGTCCGGCCAGCGCCCGGTGGCCGCGGCCAGGCCAGGCCGCCCCGCGGCGGCCGTGCCAGGCCCACTGGCCCCGGCGGCGGGCACCGGGCCGGTACTGGCGGGCCGTGCCCGCGAAATCGGCCAGCTCCAGGCCCTCTGGCACGATGCCATCGCCGGCCAGCCCAGCCTGGTCACGATCGTGGGCGAAGCGGGCATCGGCAAGACCACGCTGGCCGAGTTCCTGGCGGCCGAGGCCGAGGCCGACGGCGCCTCCGTGCTGCGGACCCGCTGCTACGAGACCGAGCGCTCGCTCTTCCTGCAGCCGATCGTCGAGGCGATCATGCCGGCCGCGGTCCGGATGCCGGCCGACGCGCTGAGGCAACTGCTCGGCGAGCACACCCAGGCCGCCGCGGCTCTCCTGCCGGATGCGGCCGCCCTGCTGGGGCCGCCGCAGCCGTGGCGCGGCAGCGTCGAGATGGAGCGCCGCCGCGCCTTCGAGGCGGTGACCGCCTTCCTCACCGGGCTGGCCGCGACCGGTCCCGTCCTCCTCCTGGTTGACGATCTCCAGTACGCGGGCCAGTCCACCGTCGAGCTGCTGCACTACCTGGGCCGGCACGCGGCCGGCGCCCGGCTGCTGACCCTGGCCACCGTCCGCGCCGAGCACGACGCGGAGATCGGCGCCGCCCTGGCACCGGTCGCCACCACTATCAACCTGGGCCCACTGAGCCCGGACGCGGTGAGCCAGCTTGCCCGGGAGGCGGGGCAGGGTGACTTCGCGGACCGCATCCTGCAGCGCACCGGCGGCCACACCCTGTTCGTGGTCGAGGTCCTCCGCGCCCTGGCGGGCGGCGGCACCGGCGTGCCCGAGTCGCTGCGCAGCGCGGTACAGGCGCGGGTGCGCCGGACCGGCCCGGCCGCCGAGACCCTGCTCCGGGCCGCCGCCGTGCTCGGCGCCACGGTCGACCCGATGGAGGTCGCCGGCCTGCTCGACCTCAGCCCGGCGACCGCGCTGGAGCGGTGCGAACTGGCCCTGACCGCCCGGCTGCTGGTGGTCAGCGGGCGCGACTTCGAGTTCGCCAACGACCTGGTCCGCGAGGCCCTGTACGCCACCACTCCCGAACCGGTCCGGCTCGCGTACCACCGCCGGGCGGCCGATCTGCTGACCGGTCAGCCCGAGTCGCTGGCCCGGCACGCCGCCGCCGCGGGCGACTGGCCGCGGGCGGCCCGGGCCTGGCTGCTGGCCGCCGAGGACGCGATGCGCCGGTATGCCGCGGCCGACGCGGCCGCCCTGGCCACGCAGGCACTCGGCGCGGCCGAACGCGGCGCGGATGCCGAGGTGGCCGCCCGCTCCGTGTTCGTCCGGGGCCGGGCGTACGAAGCGGCCGGCGCGCAGGCCCGGGCGCTGGCCGACCTGACCACCGCCGCCGCGGCGGCGCGCGCGGCCGGGGACCGGCGGCTGGAGATGCTCGTGCTGCGCGAACTCGGCGGCGACGCGCCGGCCTCACTGGGGCAGCCAGTCACGATCTATGCGGCCAACCTGGAACGCGGGCTGCGGATCGCCGAGGCGCTGGGTGACCGGTCCAGCCAGGCCGACCTGCTCTCCCGGCTGGCGATCGTGGCCGCCAACCGGCTGCAGTATGACGCCGCGCTGGGTTTCGGCCACCGCGCGGTGGCGGCCGGACGCGCGGCCGGCGACGACCAGGCAGTGGCGGCGGGACTGGACAGTCTCAAGGCCATCCACGGCGGCCTCGGTGACATCCCGGCCCTCAGCGCGGTGTTGGCGGAGCTCCACCCGCTGCTGCGGCGGCTGGGCGATGAGTTCCGGCTGCACTGGGCCGAGTTCGATTCCGCGTTCGTGCACGTCGCGGCGGCCGGCTGGGACGCCGCCGTGGCCGCGATCGAAACCGGGATCGAGGCCAACCAGCGCGCCGGTTACCGGGCCTCCACCGCCTGGTACGTGGCCCACCTGGGCTGGCTGGCCCGCCTGCGCGGCCACGACGCCGAGGCGGTCAGCCAGGGCCGCCGGGCGCTGGCCATCACCGATCAGTACCCGCACAACTGGTGGCATGCCGCCGCCAGCGCCATGCTGGGCGGCACGCTGCTGCTCACCGGCGAGCGGGCGGAGGCGGTCACGCTGTTCGAGCAGGGCCTGGTCGCCGCGCAGGAGGCGGGCATGGAGGGCTACCTGCTGCGCTGCGCGGCGCCGCTGGCCGAGGCCACCGCCTCGGCCCAGCTGCTGGCCGAGGCCACGGATCTGCTCGCCGCCGCCAGTCTCCCGGATGGCGGCGCCTGGGTGCTCGGCGACGAGGCCTACCTGTCGCTGGCCCGCGCCTGGATCGGCCACGGTGATGCCGAACGAGCGCGCGCGATCCTCGCCCCGCTGCTATCCGTCGCGTCGCGGGTGCCTTGGATCGCTACCGAGGCCGCGGCTCTCGCGGTGGACGGCCAGGCCCTGATCCGGCTGGGCCAGCCCGGGCCGGCCGCCGAAGCGCTGCGGCGCTCGGTGCACCTGGCCCGCGAGCATGGCCTGCCGCACGTGCTCCGCGAGGCCAGGGCCGCCCAGCGGTCGGCCGCGGCCAGGACACGGTAGAGCAGTACGGACCGCTGCGGCGATCCAGGCACGCTAGAGCAGCTCGGCCAGGCTGGCCGCCGCTCGGGCCGCCCCGCCGGTCTCCACCGGCCGGTAAGCCACCGGCCGCCCGATCTCCTCCGCGATGGCCGCCGCCAGCACGTCCGGTGCCAGGTCGCCGTACTCCAGGCAGCGGCCTGCCCCGTAGCGGGCCAGCCGGTGCCGGACATGGAAGTTCTGCTCGAAGTGGTGCCGGAGCGGCACGTAGATGAACGGCCGCTGGGTGGCGGTCAGCTCCATCGTGGTGGTCAGGCCGCCCTGCACGACAGCCAGATCGCAGGCCGCGAGATGCCGGTACAGCCCGTGCACATAGCCACGCACCTCCAGGCCGTCCGCGGCCGGCAGCGACTCCGGGTCGATCCGCGGCCCGGTGATCAGGATCATCCGCAGCCCTGGCACCAGCTGCCGGGCGGCCGGGTAGGCGGCCGCCACCCGCCGCAGCAGGTCGCCGCCGACCCCGGACCCGCCGACGGCGACCAGGCATACCTGCTCGTCAGGGCCAAAGCCCAGTTCCGCCCGCAGCGCGTCCCGCTCGCCCGGGCCGATCGGCTCGAACCCCGACACGTAGCCGCTGAACTCGTAGTTCTGCGCCACCCAGTCACGGATCAGCGGCAGGCCGTCGCCGAAGCCGTCCGGCACCACGTCACCGGGGTTGCCGACGAACACCGCGCGGTCCCGCAGCCGCGGGAACCGCGCGATCTGGTCGATCATCTCCGCGTTGTAGTCGGCGGTCAGCGCCGCTTCCCGCGGCCCGCCGTCCGGCATCGGCAGCCAGCCCACGAAATCGGTCAGCCAGGCATACGGCGCCCGCTTCAGCTCCGGGTTTTCGTGCAGGAAGTAGTCGACGTCCCAGGCCTCGTCACCGGCCCACAGGTCGAACTGCTCCTGTTCGACCAGGTCGGCGAACACCATGAAATTGCTGACCATGATCTCGTCCATGTTCCGGACCGCCTGGAACGCGTGCAGGTCGTGTTCGGCCGCCTCGCTCTCGATGTGCCCGGACTCACTGGCCAGGAACGCCGATGCCGGGTGGATCAGCTCCCCGTTCCGCACCAGCAGTTCGGTCACCGGATGCTGGGCCAGCCAGTGGACCTCCAGCCCGGGCCGCAGTTTGCGCAGCTCGTCAGCGATGGCCAGGTCCCGGCGGGCATGGCCGAGGCCGATGGGCGAGGAGATGAACAGCGCGCGCCGCGGCCGGTTCAGCGGCCGCGTCCAGGTTCGCCGGCCCGGGGCGCCGGCGGCCGGGGCGGCACTGGGATACGCGGGCGGCCGGGGCCGGAACCGGTCCACGAAGTCGCGGATCGCGTGATTGACGACAACCGGCTCGCGGGCGTGGACCAGGTGCCCGGCACCGTCCAGCAGCAGCAGGTCGCCGCCGGTCAGCTCGGCCAGCCGTTCCCCCCGCGAATATGGCTGGCAGCGGTCGTCGCGGCCGTGGATGGCCAGCACCGGGCAGCGCACCTGCGCCAGCATGGCCTCGGTGTCCTCCCGCGACGTGCTGGCGAACGGGCCATCGTCGTGCAGCAGCATGGTCGTCACGCCGATGTCCATGGCCCAGCCGACGCAGTCCTCCTGCACCTTGGTCGAGTGCGGCTCGGGCGCCAGCTCACCGAAGAAGAACTCGGCGTAGCCGCGCCAGTCGCGCAGCCAGTAGTGCCGGTTGTACTTGGCCCAGCCCTCGTCGGT
>DATDGI010000132.1:0-19720 GCA_036522155.1 Streptosporangiaceae bacterium | reverse complement strand
GAGCTGGGCGCGCACCGTCGAGTGCGCCCCGTCCGCCCCGACGACCAGGTCATACTCGCCGGTGGAGCCGTCGGTCAGCTCCGCCTGCACCCGCTCCCCCGGCTGGCTCAGCGACCGGACGCCGACGCCGAACCGGACCGGGACCGGGCACCACCCGACCAGGGCGGCCAGGGCACGCGGACGGTGGATCGCGGCCGACGGCCCGACGCCCGGCCACACGAGCGAGAGGTCCACGACCCCTTCCTCGTCGGTGCTGGCGCTGCTCAGGCGCAACCGCTGGATGAGCTGGCCACAGCGAAGCAGGGTAGCGGCGGCGCCGAGGGCCGCGAAGGCACGCAGGCCGTTGGCCGGGACGAACAGGCCGGTGGGCACCGCGTCGAACACCGGCCGCCGTTCCACCAGGTCGACCTGCCAGCCCTGGTCGTGCAGGCCCTTCGCGGTGGCCAGGCCGGCGATACCGGCCCCGGCCACCAGGGCGCAGGATGTGCTGTTCATGCTGGCAGTGTGCGGCCGCCGGCCGAGCCCGGCACAGTGACGCGGACCTGACAGCCCCCTGACATTCCGCGGCGGGTCAGGCCGCGGTAAGTTCGGCGGCCCAGTCGCGGAAGTAGGCGCGCAATGCTGGCGCGGCTGCGGAATCGACCGGCAGATCCTCGTCAGATAGAGACCGCGAATCCGGCGCTCTGAGGCAGGCTGAAAAAGAGGCGCGTGGCTTTGACTTGAAGCGGTGTGAGGCTGCCCCGGCGCATCTAGGCCACTGCCCGCCCGCGGACTGCGTCAATGAGAGGCTGCCAGGCGCGACGGACCGGAGCGGGAAGGACCAGGTCTGGCCACAGGTCCACCAGAAGCGCCCCATCTATGTAGTCGCGGATGTCTTCACCGACCCCCTCACGGAGGACGATTTCATACACCCGCGCACGCTGGCGGCGGTCGGACAGGTCGAACTCGCGGCCGGACTGAGACCAGTCCAGGTGCAGGGGCAGGCGTACCCGGCCGAGTGCACGATCCAGCGGCAGCCGGGGCAGGACTGTCGGCACGTAGACCGCATGGCCGTGAGCGACTGCCGCCTCATGGAAGGTGGGGTTGGGGACGAGGTCGAGGTCGAACCCTGCTGCGCGGATGATGCGCTCGGCCGTAGCGAGGTTCGGGTTCTTCGTCCCGGCTGCGTAAGCCGCGAGCGTTGGGCGGGAGGCGCCCGCTCTGCGCGCCAGTTCTGAGCGGGAGAGTCCGGCCAGGCGCCTGGCCCTCTCCAGCAACTCTCTGGACTGTGTCATTGTGATCCGTTTGCTTGGCCAACCGTTCCCAGCAAGTGTATCCGATCAGATACACTATTGCCGTCGGCACACACCCATCCAGCACCGATGCTCCAGCGAGCGTCAGCCCAGCGCCTGGCGGACGATCTCCAGTGGGTGGCGGGCGGGCCGGCCGGTGCCGTGCGCGATCTGCTGACGGCAGGAGGTACCGGTCGCCGCCAGGATCGTGTCCGCGGGTTCGGCCCGGACGGCCGGGAACAGCCGGAGCTCACCGATCCGCATGGACAACTCGTAGTGCTCGGCCTCGTAGCCGAACGAGCCGGCCATGCCGCAGCAGCCGGCGTCCACCTCGGTCACTTCGGCTCCGGGGATGGCACGCAGCAGGCCGACCGTGGCGGCCGTGCCGGCCAGCGCCTTCTGGTGGCAGTGGCCGTGGAACAGGATCCGGTGGCCGCTGACCGGGTTATCCAGCGGCAGCACGAGCCGTCCCGCTTCGGCCGCCGCCAGCAGCAGTTCCTCCGGCAGCCGGGTCGCGTCCGCCACCGCCCGGGCGGCCGGGTCGGCGGGCAGCAGGGCCAGGTACTCGTCGCGCAGGGTGAGCAGGCAGGACGGCTCCACCGCGACGATCGGCACCCCGCGGCTCGCCGCGTCGGCCAGCCGCGCCACCATCGAGGTGGCCATCCGCCGGGCCTGGTCCACCAGCCCCTTGGACAGGCTGGCCCGGCCGCAGCAGCCCGCCGATTCCAGCCGGACCCGCCATCCGGCCAGTTCCAGCAGCTCGATGGCGGCTCTCCCCACCGACGGCTCGGTGAAGGTGGTGAACGAGTCGGCCAGGAAGACGAGTTCCCCCTGGCTGCCCGGGCCCGCCGGGGCCGGACGGTGGCGGAACCAGCCGCGCAGATCCTGCCACTGGAACACCGGCAGCGGCCGGGCGGCGCTGATCCCGAGCCACCGCTCCCCCAATAGCCTGGCCGGACGCGCGCGGCCGGCCAGGTTCGACACCGGCGCCGCCGCCGATCCCAGCTTGTTCAGCGCCCGGATCGACCCGAACAGGCGCGAGCGGAGCGGCACCCCGTGCTGGTCGTGGTAGGCGGCCAGGGTCTCGGTCTTCAGTGCCGCCATGTCCACCCCGAGCGGGCATTCGCTCTGGCAGGCCTTGCACTCCAGGCAGAGGTCGAGGATGCCGTGCAGCCGCTCGTCGCCGAGCGCGGCCTTCGGGTCGGGCATCGACAGCGCGTGCAGCAGCGCGTTCGCCCGGCCCCGGGTGGAGTGCTCCTCCTCCCGGGTGGCCATGTAGGACGGGCACATCACCCCGGTGGCGGTCTTGCGGCAGATGCCGATGTTCATGCACCGGTCGGCCGCCCCGCGCATCCCGCCGGGTCCGGCGAAGCTGAGCCGGGTGGCCAGCGGCGGCGGGACCGGCTGGGCCAGGTCGCGCAGGTTGTCGGTCATCGGCGGCGCGTTCACGATCTTGCCCGGGTTCATCCGGCCGTCCGGGTCGAACAGCTGCTTGACCTCCTGCATGGCCCCGTACAGGCCGTCGCCGAAGATCCGGCGGTTGAACTCGCTGCGGGCCAGCCCGTCGCCGTGCTCGCTGGAGTTGACCCCGCCGAACTCCAGCACCAGCTCGCGCACCTCCTCGGCGACGGCGCGCATCACCTCCCGCTGGCCCGGCGCGGCGAGATCCACGAACGGCCGGATGTGCAGGCAGCCGACCGAGCAATGGCCGTAGAAGCCGGCGGTCAGGCCGCGGGCGTCCAGGATGGCCCGGAACCGGCTCGTGAAGTCGCCCAGCCGCGCCGGATCCACCGCGGTGTCCTCGACGAAGGCCAGCGGCCGGCGGGTGCCGGTGCTGGCCGCCATGAGCAGGCCCAGGCCCGCCTCGCGGACCTTCAGCAGCGCCGCCTGCTCGGCCGCCCGCACCGCCCGGAGCGTGTGGTAGCCGTGGCCGTGCGCCTGCCAGCGCCGGTCAAGCTGGTCGAGCGCGGCGACCGCCTCGGCCAGGGTGTCACCGGTGAACGTGACGAACAGCAGCGCCTCCGGGTCGCCGTGCAGGATCGAGCCGAGCGCCTGGTACTCCAGCTTCTGCCGGGACAGCTCCAGGATGGTCCGGTCGATCAGCTCCACCGCCAGCGGCTGGCCGGCCAGCGCGTCCTCGGTCGCCTCGATCGCGGCCGGCACCGAGGTGAAGTGGCCGACGGCGATGACCCGGTGCTTCGGGGCTGGCACCAGCCCCACGGTCGCCTCCACCACGGTGACCAGCGTGCCCTCCGAGCCGGTCACGAACCTGGCCAGATCCAGCCCGCCGGTCCCGGCCAGCCGGTCCAGCCGGTAGCCCCCGGACTGCCGCCAGAAGCCGGGGTAGCCGGTGGCGATGGCAGTCGCGTTGCGCGCCACCAGCGCGGGCAGCTCCCGGCAGATCGTGCCGTGCAGCGTCGGCGCGGCCGCCTGGCGGGCCAGTTCCGCCCCGGTGAGCGGGGCCAGCTTGGCCCGGCTGCCGTCGGACAGCACCACGTCGAGGGCGAGCACGTGGTCGATGGTCATGCCGTACCTGACCGACTGGCTGCCTGCCGAGTTGTTGCCGATCATCCCGCCGAGAGTGGCCCGGTTCCTGGTGGAGGTGTCCGGCCCGAAGATGAGCCCATGTGCCGCGGCGGCCAGGTTCAGCTGCTCCTGCACCACTCCGGGCTGCACCCGGGCGGTCAGCCGTTCGGCATCAATATCGATGATCGTGCGCAGATGCCGGGACAGGTCCACGACGATGGCGTGCCCGACCGTCTGCCCGGCCAGGCTGGTGCCGGCGCCACGTGGCAGGACCGGCACGCCGAACCGCGCGGCGGTCTCCACCACCGCCACCACGTCGCCGGCGTCGCGGGGGAAGACCACCCCGATCGGCTCGATCGCGTACATGCTCGCGTCGCGGGCGAACAGCTGCCTGCTGTACTTGTCGAACCGGACCTCGCCGCCGACCACGCGGCGCAGCGCTTCCGCGACAGCGGCGCCTTCCCCCGGCTGGCCAGCGGCGTTACGAGAGGACATGTACATGACCTACCAGAGCGGGCGGCACTTTCTCCAGATTCCCGGCCCAACGAACGTGCCGGACCGGGTGCTGCGGGCGATGGCCGCGCCGACCATCGATCACCGCGGCCCGGAGTTCGCCGCCCTGGCCCGGCACGTGCTGGCCGGGCTGGCCCAGGTGTGCGGGACCGCCGGGCCGGTCGCGCTGTACCCCTCGTCCGGCACCGGCGCCTGGGAGGCGGCGCTGGTCAACACCCTGTCCCCCGGTGACCGGGTGCTCGCCTTCGAGACCGGGCATTTCGCCAGCCTGTGGGCGCAGATGGCGGCCCGGCTGGGGCTGGAGGTGGATCTCGTGCCGGGCGACTGGCGGCACGGGGTCGACGCCGGGCAGGTGCACGAGAAACTCGCCGCCGACCGCGGGCACCAGATCAAGGCGGTGACCGTCGTGCACAACGAGACGTCCACCGGCTGCGCCAGCCACATCCCGCCCATCCGGGCCGCGCTGGACGAGGCCGCCCATCCCGCGCTGCTGCTGGTGGACACCATCTCCTCGCTCGGCTCGGTCGACTACCGGCACGACGAGTGGGGCGTGGACGTCACCATATGGTGCTCCCAGAAGGGCATGATGCTGCCGCCCGGCCTGGGCGTGAACGCGGTCAGCGAGAAGGCGCTGGCCGCGTCCGGGCAGGCCCGCCTGCCGCGCAGCTACTGGGACTGGCCGCCGGTGCTGGCCGCCGCGGGCACCGGGATGTTCCCGTACACGCCCGCCACCAACCTGCTGTTCGGGCTGCGGGAGGCGCTGGCCATGCTGGACACCGAAGGCCCGGCCGCCGTGCATGCCCGGCACGCGCGGCACGCGGAAGCGACCCGGCGGGCGGTCCGCGGCTGGGGGCTGGACATCGTCTGCCAGGACCCGGCCGCCTACTCCAGCACCCTCACCGGCGTGCTGCTCCCGGACGGCCACGACGCGGACCAGATGCGCGCGCTGATCCTGGAGCGGTACGACATGTCGCTCGGCGCGGGGCTCGGGCGGCTGGCGGGACGGGCGTTCCGCATCGGCCATCTCGGGGACCTGAACGACCTGTCGCTGGCCGGGGCGTTGTGCGGCGTCGAGATGGGGCTGGCCGCGGCCGGGGCGCCGATCGCCCGCGGCGGCGTCGCCGCCGCCCTGGACTACCTCGGCTCCCTACCCCAGTAGGGCATGGCCCGCGCCTGCCCGCGCTTCCCGGCGCCAGGCGGACACGACACGCGCTCCGCCATACTTGGCCGGTGGGGGAAATGGCAATTATCCCGGAAACAGCACCAGCGCCTGCATCGGGGGCACCTCGCTGGCGCGGCTTCCTGACGCCGTGGCGCTCGCCCGCGGATCAGCCCGCCTGGGCCCGGCCGGCACTGCTGGCCATCGCCGCCGTCGCGGCGGTCGCGTACGGCTGGGGAATGGCCGGCGCCAGCGTCGAGGCGTTCTACGGCGCGGCGGCCCGCAGCATGTCGGAAAGCTGGCACGACTTCATCTTTGGGGCGTTCGACCCGGCCGGGACCGTCACCGTCGACAAGCTGCCCGGCGCGCTCTGGGTACAGGCCCTGTCGCTGCGGATCTTCGGCTTTCACATCTGGGCCCTGGTCCTGCCGCAAGTGGTCGAGGGCGTGCTGATCGTCCTGGTGCTGTACCGGGCGGTCCGCCGGCTGGCCGGGCCTGCGGCCGGCCTGACCGCCGCGGCCGTGCTCGCCGTCACGCCCATCACCGTGCTGCTGAGCCGCGGCAACGTATCGGACTCGCTGCTCATCCTGCTGCTCGTGCTCGCCGCTGACGCCACGTCCGCCGCGCTGCTCACCGAGTCGCTGCGGCAGCTGCTGCTGGCCGGCGTCTGGGTCGGCCTGGCGTTCCAGGCGAAGATGATCCAGGCCTGGCTGGTCCTGCCCGCGCTGGCCGCCGCCTACCTGCTCGCGGCGCCCGCGGCGCGGCTGCGCACCCGGTGCGCGCATGTCGCGCTGGCCGGGCTGGTCACCGCCGTCGTCTCGCTGTCCTGGATGACCGCCGTCTCGCTGGTCCCGTCCCAGGACCGGCCGTACGTGGACGGCAGTCCGGACGACTCGGTGTACACGCAGGTCTTCGACTACAACGGCCTGGGCCGGCTCACCGGGAAATGGGCGAGCATCGCCGGACCGCCATCACCGCTTGTGGTCGCGGCCGCAGAGAGCGGGCGGTCGCTGACCGCCGAGACAAGAGGCATCAAGGCGAGCTGGCATCGTCTGCTGGCCGGGCCGTTCGCGGCCGGCAGCGGCTGGCTGCTGCCGGCGGCCGTTGCCGGCGCGCTGGGCGTGCTTATCTCCCGGCGCCGCCGGGGCAGGCGCGACCCGCTGCGCGCCGCCGTCGTGCTGTGGGGCGGCTGGTGGCTGGTCCTCGCCGTCTTCTTCAGCGCCGGTACGTTCCTCAACTCGTACTACGTCGCGGCGCTCGTCCCCGCGGTGGCCGCGCTGTGCGGCACCGGCATCGCCGCGTGCGGACCCCGGCCCTGGCCGGCCCGGGTGCGGCTGATCGTCGCCGCGACGGTGCTCGGCTGCGCCGGCTACGGCGCCTATCTCATGTCCGGGACGGTATCCGGCCCGGTCGTGCTCACCGTGGTGGCGCTGATCGTGGCGGTGGCCGCCGTCGCCCAGCTGCTGCTGCCCGCGTCAGGCATGTCCGGGCACCTGCCCGCCGTCGCGTTCGCCGGTGCCGCCGTGCTCCTGCTGCCCGCGGCGGCGTCCGTGAGCTGCGTAGCCCGCGGGCTGGGGCCGTTTGACACCCCGTTCGAGTCGCCGGAGACCGCGCACAATAACCAGGCGCTGGCCGCCGCCGCGCCCGCCCTGACCCGGGCCGTCCAGCGGCTAGAACTCGAGACGCCATCCGGTGATGCCCTGTTCGGCACCGACACGTCCGGCCTCGCGCAGAGTTACATCCTGTACAGCGGCCGGGAGGTGCTGCCGATCGGCGGCTTCCTCGGCAACGTGCCGGCCCCGACGCTGGCCACGCTGCGAGCCGACATCCGCCGTGGCTACGTGCGGGTATTCGTGCTGCCGGTGTCACCGCCGGGCCCGGACCCGCGGGTGCGCTGGATCGAGTCGCATTGCGCCAGGCAGCCCCGGCCCCCGCACCTCCGCCCAGTCCCGTACGCGAACTTCTTCTGCGGACTTGGCACCATCGGGTCGGCTGGGCCAGCACCAGGACCTGCGAGGCGAGTTAGCTCATCATCACGTCCGGGTTGATCCGGCCCCTGGGACGGTCGTCCAGTCGCCGTCGGCATGGTCAGCCCTTTTGCCTAGTGACGTACCTCGTTCGCCCGATACCACGTTCGTCCCGCGCTGCCTAATCTCCTCTGGAACCCACGGCCAGCGAGCCCTCCCGCGGCCGATCAGCCAGGTACGCGAAGCCGGCAGTGACGCGAACTAGGGGAACTCAGATGACACGGAACAAGATCAAACTAATCCCCGGGCTCGGCCTGGGAATCGTCGCCATCACTTCTTGCGCCACCCCCGCCCTGGGCAGCAGCCACGGTCAGCCATCATCGCGGCCTGCCGCCATCGCTGCGCACCACCCCTCACCTTCACTCCCGGCCACTAGCCGTCATCGCGAGCCAACGCCCCGCGCGAGTGCGGTAGCCGCCCGTGCCGGCCATCACCGGACCTTCCACTCCTGGTGGCGGCGTGCAGGCCGGTCCCAGTACGCCAAGGTCGCGGCCGACCTGTGGAAGGTCATCATCACCGACGTGATGAAGGACCAGGACGCCACGTTCACGACCGACCTGCGGAACCTCGCCGCCGACACCGGGACCGCCCTCGGCAACCCGCCGCCCGTGGGGACCGCCGAATACGTGGCGGCCATGGGCGATTTCCATAGCGCGGGTGAGATCGGGCTGCGCAGCGGCTCCTACGCACGGGCCTACGTGCTGCTCCGAGCGGGGCTGACACAGATGAGTGCCTTCAACGCTACGACTGGCCTTAAGGGTCAGCACCGCTGAGCGGGACCTAGGGCGTGTTTAGAAAGTGGCCTGCGGCGGGTGGTGATCACGACCTGGTGACGGGGCGTGTCGCTGCCGGGAAAGCAGTGAGGTCTTCGGTAGATGAGTAAACGACCAAGAAGACCATCGCACCGGAGACCTCGTGCCTACCGTACCGGTCAGTGGCCGCGCGGATTTGAGTGACGCGCAGTGGGCCGTGCTGGAGGTGTTGCTGCCCAGGGGGAAGAAGCCGGGGCGGCCGCCGAAGTGGGCGAAACGGCAGCTCATTGGTGGGATCCGGTGGCGTACTCGGGCGGGGGTGCCGTGGCGGGATGTGCCGGAGCGGTATGGGCCGTGGGCGTCGGTGTATGGGTTGTTCCGGGCCTGACAGCGGGACGGGACCTGGGCGCGGAAAAGGGGGATCTGCAGGTCCAGCCCCCCCGTGGGGAGCCGGCAGGTGCGATTGAAACAGCGCCCACGAGAGGTCGGCGCCTATAAGTGCAATTGTGGGCGGGGTAAGCGCGGCGTTAACAGTGTCGGACCCGCCGGGCCAACTCTCAGTGCCCCGTAGGGGATCCCTCAGTGGATCTATCGTCGCCAGATCACGCGGTCTCGGCCCGGAGGATCTCCACCACCGGGCGGCGAGCGCCGAGCCGAGATGGAATGGTAGTGAGTCCGGCAATCGCGATCACGGTGCCCACCACCACGGCGACGAACCACCAGATGGGCGGGATGACGGTGGCCCCCCCGCCTTTGACCGCCAGGTAGAGAGCAATGCCTCCCGTTATGCCTAGAACGGCGCCGGCCAGGGCAGGGAGCACCTGCGCCGCGCACAGTCCGGCGGTGATCTGTCCGGGGGTGGCACCGAGGGCGCGGGTCACGGCCGATGCATGCCTAGAGTCCTGCACGGTTGTCCGCGTGATGAAGACGGCGTTGACCGCCGCCAAGGCAACCAGCATGAAGGTGACGATCAGCAGTATCTGGTTGCCCCGTTCGGATTGCGGATTGGCCAGTCCAGAGGATGCACCGGACTGGGAGGCATCGAGACTGGCGTGTGCGAACAGCACGGCGACGATGCCGCTGACGGTGACAGCGATGCTGAGCACGCTCAGCACGATACGGCGGGGCCGGCGGGCGGCTACCCGGAGCCCGATCAGCAGCGGCACCGGCAGGCGCGCCGAGAGCGCGATCAACCACGCCCGGCGTCGCGGGATTCGAGCCGTATCGGACAGGGCGCGCACCGTGCTGATGCGGGCGGCCCGGACGGCCGGCACGAGCGCTGCCGCCACCGCCACCGCAACCGCCACCGCTACGACCACTCCGATGTTGGCCGCAGTTACCGGTGGCGGGCCCGCGGTTCCGAGCAGCCCAGCACCGGGCCCGGCCAGCACCGGAGCGATCAGCCGGCCGAGCGCCAACCCGGCCCCCGCCGCCAGCAGGGCCAGGAGCAGATACTGGGCCAGGAGCACGCCGGCAATCAGTCCAGGAGTGCCGCCCACCGCCTTGAGCAAGCCGACCCGGCGGATCTGTTCTGCCATTCTCCCTCCCACCAGGACGGCCACACTGGCCACGGCCAGCAGCCCCAGCAGCCAACTGGCCACCATCAGGACCAGCTGCTCCTTCTTTAGGAGCTGGCCGTCGTCTTGACTGATCTGCTGCCATGTGTAGAGAGAGGGAGTGACTGCGGAGTTGAAGTTGTTGTACTTGTTGGTGAAGGCAACAGCTTGGGCCGGATCGGACAGCTTCAGATTCAGGTAGTACGTCAGTGGCTCTTCGAATGACGACAGACTCCGGGCCTCGTCCTGAGTGACCCAGACCAGGCCGGGGGTGTTGCTCAGCTGCGGGGTATTCAGGTCACAACCATCGGTGCAGATCTCGGGGTAGGGACTGAATGCGGCGGTCACAGCGATTCCCACCACGTTGAGCGACCGGCCGTTGAGCTTGATCGAATCACCGGTGTGAACGCCAAGCGCTTCTGCGAAAGTCCGCTCGACCACGACCCCACCGTTGCGGATCCAGCTGCCCTCAGTCACCCTCGGCTGGTCGATGCTGGCGGGAGCACGGTCACGCCCTTCCACCTCTGCGCTGGCTGTGAGACCGTGAGCACCCAGGACGGCCCAGGTGACCGGGTACGGTCCGCTGTGTCCGACGACCCCGGGGGCGTGGGCCAATGTGTTCAGATCGCGGAGCTGCTGTTGGGTCACCTTCCCGGTCGCGTTCTGAGTCGGCGGAATGATATTGGCCACGACGTCCGGCCCGGCCGTGGCCACCCGGGTCCGCTCGTAGGGGTGGTTGGTCTCCCCATGGAGGACAAGTCCGAGGGTTAGCGTGGTCGTGGCCGCCATGATGACGACAAGCAACATCACTGCCTCGCCTGGCCGTCGCCGCAGGTCGGCCGCAATCAGGCGGAAGATGAGGAGAAGGCGGCCCACCGGTTCAGCCCTCGAGACCGATGAGGGCGCCGAGGTGTCCTGCTGTGCCGCCAGTCAGGTTGGTCTCGTCGACGAATGCGCCGTCTCGCATGGTGATCATCCGGTCTGCCGTGGCGGCGATCCGCGAGTTGTGGGTGACGACTACCAACGTCTGCCCAGCATCGTGCAGGCTGTCGAATAGTCGGAGCACGTCGACGGCGGCGGCGCTGTCGAGATTGCCGGTGGGTTCGTCAGCCATGACGACACGGGGCTCGTTGCTCAAAGCGCGGGCGATGGCCACCCGCTGGCGCTGGCCGCCTGAGAGGGCCGAAGGGAGGAAGGCTCTCCGGTCGGGCAGCCCGACCTGTTCCAGCAGATCCACAGCCCGCTGCCGCGCCGACCGCGGTGAACTGCCGGCCAGCAGCGCCGGCAGCTCGACGTTCTCCTGCGCTGTGAGCT
This sequence comes from Streptosporangiaceae bacterium, assembly GCA_036522155.1. Taxonomy (GTDB): domain Bacteria; phylum Actinomycetota; class Actinomycetes; order Streptosporangiales; family Streptosporangiaceae; genus UBA9676. Next base: position 8,602 of record DATDGI010000132.1, on the reverse strand, counting down.
CGTCCATCAGATGGAAGGCCTGGAAGACGAAGCCAACCGATTGGCGCCGCATCCGGGCCAGCGCCCGCTCGCCCATCTGGTCGAGGCGGCGTCCGTCCAGCCACACCTCTCCGCCGCTGGGCCTGTCGAGCCCCCCCAGCAGGTGCAGAAGGGTCGACTTACCGCAACCGCTTGGCCCCATTACGGCCAGCGTCTCGCCGGGGGCAACGTCGATGTCGACGGTGTCGACCGCTCTCACGAGTCCTTCCTCTTTGCCGTACTCTTTGCGAAGTCCTCGGGCGCTGAGGATGGGCGTGCCAATGGCAGTGCTCATGAGGTTGCCTTTCGATCGATCCAGCTCTGCTCGCAGGCCTCGAGCCAACGCAGGTCCGCCTGCATACGGAGGACGACACCCTCGAGCAGGAGCGCGGCGTCCGACCGGTCCGGCTCAGCCATGGCGGCCCGCTGGGCGTCGCGCAATCGGCGCAGCAGTTCCCGACGCTGGGCGTCCACGATGGAGATCGGGTCCGCCAGTCCGGCCGCGGCGGCCGCCACCAACTTCAAGTGGAACTCGGCCAGATCCGGTTTGGGCCATCTCATCTCGGTGAGCCAGTCAGCCACTCGTTGCTGGCCAGCCGGAGAAAGCTCGTAGACCTTGCGGTCTGGGCGGTCTGCCAAACCGGACGAGCGCTCGCAGGACACCAGACCCGCCTTCTCCAACCGTCCCAACGTGACGTAGATCTGCCCGGCATTGATGGCGTCCCCCAGCGGACCCAATGCTTGGCCCAGCCGCGCCCGCAGCTCGTAGCCGTACGAGGGCTCCTTGGCCAGCAACGCCAGCACGACTTCCTGCTGCATGGATCTCCTAACGGTTAGCTATATAAATAACCGTTATCCTTGGACCTGTCAAGCGACAGGATCACGCACCTGCGGAGTCGTTGGGATCGGCAGAGTTGCTCCACAAGGCCACTTGCCGACTAGATGATGCCGCGGACCAAGCCCTGGCTGAGCAGGTCGGCGGGGGTGAGCCGGAGCCTGGCCGCCACCTCGGGGACCTGGGCCTCGCCGAGCTTGAGTATCGCGGCCGCCAGCTCGGGGGCGGTGACCGCCAGGTAGGCGTCGCGGGCGATCCACAGGCTGGCCGGTGACGCCAGCGCGAGTGCGCCGCCGGACACGCCCTCGCCGATGACCACCGAGGTGACCGGCACCTCGCAGGCCGCCACCGCGGCGAACAGTTCCGCGATGGCCGCGCCCAGGCTCGCCGCCTCGTCAGCCGGGGCGGCGGCGGCGCCGGGGGTGTCGATGAGGGTGAGCACCGGCAGGCGGAACCGCGATGCCAGCCCGAGGAGGCGGGCCGCGGTCCGGAACCCGGCCGGGGTGATCCGCTCCCCCAGCTGGGCGATGTAGGCGACGGTGGTGCCGTCGTGGCTGCCGAACCCGCAGCGCACCCCGGCGTCCACCCCGCCGCAGCGGTCGCCCCGGATCTCCACGGTCGGCCCGAAGTAGCCGGCCAGCCACCGCTCCGCACGGGCCGGGCCGACCCGCCGGGCGGCGCTGACGTGCGCCCAGGCGTCCGCGGGCGGCAGGTGGCCCGAAGCGTCCGCGCCGTCTGGGCCCTCGGGCCGGGCGGGCACCGGCGCGGGCTGGGGGTCGCCGTCCCGGGACTCCGGTGACAGCAGCTGGACCGCGGCGGCCATCGTGGCGCGCAGGTCCGGCCGCGGCACCAGCACGTCCACGCCGCCGTGGGCGTATTGGCCGTCGGCGAAGTACTCCACCGCGGCCGGGTCGGCACCGGCCGGGCGGGTGCGGGAGCCGGAGAAGCTGACCCGCGCCCCGGGCACGCTGAACACCAGGTCCGCGCCGGCGATCAGGGACGACCACACGCCGCCGGTGGTCGGGTCACCGGCGACCGCGAGGTGCGGGATGCCCGCCTGCCGCGCCCGCACCACTGCGGCGGCCGCGGTCTGCATCTGCGCCAGCGCGACGGTTCCCTCCTGCATCCGGGTCCCGCCGGACGCGGCCACGCTGACCAGCGGCAGCCGCCGCGCCGCGGCGACGGCGAAGGCCTCGGCGATCCTGGCCCCCTCGGCCGTGCCCATCGAGCCGCCGAGGAAGCCGAACTCGAAGCCGGCCAGCACGCAGGCCTGGCCGCCGACGGTGGCCAGGCCGGTGGTCACCGCGTGCCGGGCGCCGGTGGCCTGCCGGGCCCGGCGGAGCTGGTCCGGGTAGCCCGGCCAGCCAGCCGGGTTCCAGGCCTCGATCTGCTCACCGAAGGGCCGCAGGCTGCCGGGGTCGGCAACCTCGGTGTACAGCGGTGGCTCAGCGGCCATCAGCCTGGACAGGCCCGAGGAGTGCCTCGCGCAGTTCGCCGGTGTGCTCGCCCAGCAGCGGTGGCGGCAGTCCCGGCGCCACCGCGGTGCGGCTGAAGTGCACCGGATGGCCGGGCAGCCGGATGCGGCCGAGCCGGGTGTGGTCCACCTCCCAGACCAGCTCCTCGGCCTGTGCTTGCTCGCTGTCGTAGACCCGGTCGAGGGTCTTCAGCTCGCCCGCCGGCACCCCGGCGGCCCGCAGCCGGACCAGCCAGCCCGCCACCGGGTGCCGCCCGAATGCCGAGTTCAGGATCTGCTGCAGCTCGGCCAGGTTGCCCAGCCGCAGCGCGTTGGTCGCGAACCGGCTGTCGGCCGGGTCGAGCCCGGCCAGCGGCGCGAACCGCCGCCAGATGTCCTCGTTGCCGACCGCGAGCACCAGCGGGCCGTCCGCGGCGTCGAACACCCCGTAGGGCGCGACCGTCGGGTGATGGTTGCCCGACAGCCCGGGCACCTGGCCGGCCACCAGGTACCTGGTCGCCTGGAAGGTGTGGATGCCGGTCTGCCCGGCGAGCAGGGAGGTGGACACCCGCTGGCCGAGCCCGCTGCGCTCCCGCTCCACCAGGGCCCCGAGCACGCCGATGACCCCGAACAGGGCGGCGCTGACGTCGGCGATCGGCACGCCCACCTTGACCGCCCGGCTGGCCGCGGTCCCGGTCAGGCTCATCACGCCGCCCTCGGCCTGCAGGATCTGGTCGTACCCGACCCGGTCGCGGTCCGGACCGTGCTCGCCGAAGCCACTGATGGCCAGCCGGACCAGCCGCGGGTTCAGCTCGGCCAGCCGCGCGTCCCCCAGCCCGAGCCGGTCCATCACCCCGGGCCGGAAGTTCTCGACCAGCACATCGGCCCAGCGCACCAGCGCCTCCACGAACCCGCGCTCGGCCGGGTCCTTCAGGTCGATGGCCACGCTCCGCTTGCCCCGGTTGATGGACAGGAAGTAGGTGCTCTCGGCCTCGTCACCGGCGGGCACGAACGGCGGGCCCCAGTGCCTGGTGTCATCGCCCGCCCCGGGGCGCTCCACCTTGATCACCTCGGCGCCGAGATCGCCGAGCAGCATCGCCGCATACGGCCCGGCGAGGACCCGTGCCAGATCGAGCACGTGCACTCCGGCCAGTGGGCCCGCCATCGCATCCTTTCCTGGTTCCTGCCGCCGCCGTGCCCGGAACGCCCCGGGAGGCCGGCGCTGGCCTGCCGCCCACTGGCTCGGGGCGGCAGGCCAGGACCTGGCCGCCGGCTACGGCGTGGCCGCCGCCAGCTGGGTCGCCGACATCACAGTCACCTGCTGCTCGATACCCGACGGGCTGGCCACGAAGGCGCCGTAGGGGCCGAAGGTGTTGTTGTACTTGTTGTAGTCGAGGCTGCCGCTGGCGCCCTCGTAGTTGATCTTCGTGCCCGCCTTGATCAGCCTCAGGCAGCTCGCGTAGGTGTAGCACGGCGTGCCGGGCGGGTTGGTCACCTTGGCCATGTCGTGCGCGACCGTGGTGCCGTTGAGGGTCTTGGCGTAGTCATCGGCCAGCGCCAGCGAGATCACCGCGTCATAGGCGTAGTTGGCGTTGGCCAGCGGGCCGGCCGCCTTCAGGCTCGGGTAGAGCTTGTTGAACAGGCTGATGAAGGACGTGTTCGCCGTGCCGGTGATCGACGTCCCGTAGATCGAGGTCAGCACCGAGTGCGCGGTCGGGTAGCCGATCGCCTTCAAGTAGTCGCTGCCGCTGGTGACGTCGGTCCCGATCCACGGGATCGAGCCGCCGCCAAGCTGCTTGAACTCACGGAACAGCACGGCCGCGGTGGGCGGGTCCTCCTGGGTGAAGATCACCTGCGGGTGGGCGGCGATCGCCTCGCGGACCTGGCTCACGTAGGAGGTCTGGTCCGGGGTCACGATGATGGTCTTGATGATGGTGCCGCCGAGCTTGGTGAACGTCGTCGAGACCGGCTTGAGGAAGGTCTGCGCCGCCGGGTCGGAATAGAACAGCATGACGGCCTTGGTGTAGCCCTTCTGGTGCCCGTACAGCGCCATCGCCACGCCCAGCTGGGAGTCGGACGGGCTGTCACGGAAGAAGTAGGGGTCGGTCTGGTGGTCGCGGGCGGTGTCGCCACCCTGGAACTCGTCCACGATGTGCCGGGAGTCCAGGATCGGCTCGACCCCGTTGATCTCCTGGGTCTCCGGGCCGATCACGCCGCTGATGTTCTTAGTCAGCATCTGGTTGGTGGCGGTCACGCCGTCGGCGACGTCACAGCCGGTGTCACCGGTGACCAGTGCTACCTTTTGGCCGAGCACGCCACCGGCGCTGTTGATCTCACTCTGGGCCACCTTCGAGCCCTGCAGCATGGCCTGGCCCAGGCTCGCCAGCCGGCCCGTGAAGCAGGAGAGCACGCCGTAGGTGACCGGCCCGGACGGGGTGCCGCCACTCGATGAGCTTGAGGACGCGCACGCGGCCAGCAGCAGCGCAGCCGAACAGGCCACGGCGGTCCTGGTGATCTTCAGATGTTTCACGCTGGTTCTCCTCATATTTCTGTGCGAGTCGGGCGGCCGATGCCGGGAGTCCCGGCAGTGCCCGGCCGTTTGGCTCGCCTTGGTCAGTTCATTCGGCCGACGTAGAGCTCCACGACGGTGTCGTCGTGCAGCAGTTCCTGGGCGGGACCGTCGAGCCGGTTGCGCCCGAGCACGAGGATGTAGCCCCAGTGCGCGTGGCGGAGGGTTCGCCGGGTGTTCTGCTCGACCGCGCAGATCCCGACTCCGGTGGCGGCGATTTTCTCGATCTGCTCCCAGAGCGCGCTCTGGAGCAGGGGTGACAGCCCGGCGCTCGGCTCGTCGAGCAGCAAAACGGCGGGCTCAAGCATGAGCGCCCTGGCCATGGCGAGCATGCTGCGCTGGCCTCCGCTGAGCATTCCTGCCCGGCGCCGCAGCGACTTGCCTAGGTCGTGGAACAGCTCGCACAGTTCGTCGATCCGGGCGTCCACACCGCGCCGGCGGGTGAACGCCCCCATTTCCATGTTCTCCCGCACCGTGAGGTCCGGGAAAATGTTAGATACCTGCGGCACATAGCCGAGCCCGCGCCGGACGAGTTTCTCCGGCGGGACGTTCGTGGTTTTCTCGCCCTGGACGTACACCTCGCCCCGGGTCACTTTCAGCAGCCCGGTCAGCGCTTTCAGCAGCGTGGATTTCCCGGCGCCGTTTGGCCCCACGATCGCGGTGATCTTCCCGGCCTGGACGGCGAGCGAGACGTCCTCGATGATCGGCGGGCCGCCGTACCCGGCGGTCACGCCCTCGGCCCGCAGCACCTCGGTGGCAGCCGGCTCAGCCATGGCTCAGGTCCATCCCGAGGTAGGCGTCGACCACCCGCGGGTTGTCCCGCAGGCCGGCGAACGGTCCCTGGGCGATAACCTCGCCGAGATCCATGACCACCACCTGGTCGCAGGTCTGCTCGATGAACGGGAGGTTGTGCTCGACCACGATCACGGTGCGTCCGTCGGCGGCGAACTGCCCGACCGCCTCCCCGATCCGGGCTCCCAGTACCGGGTTGACCCCGCCCATCGGCTCGTCCAGGACGATCAGCCGTGGCTCGGCCGCGGCGATGCGCGCGAATTCGAGCAGCCGCTTCTGGCCGCCGCTCAGGGTCACCGCCAGCTCGTTCTTGAGCCCCGCGAGCTGGAAGCGATCCAGGATGACCCGGACGGCGGCCCGGTCATCCTCTTCCGCGCGGCGGATCCGGCGGGCCTGGGACAGCGAGCGCCACAGCGACTCGTTCGCGAACCGGCGCCGCCCCAGCAGCACGTTGTCCATCACGGTGAGGTTGCGCCACTCGCGTGGTGTCTGGAATGTCCGGATCAGCCCCAGCCGGGAGATGACGTCCGGGCGCTTGCCGATGAGCGGCTCACCGCCGAACGTGATGCGGCCGGAGTCCGGCTGGCCGAACCCGGACACCAGGTCGACCACGGTGCTCTTGCCCGCGCCGTTCGGCCCGATCAGGCCGATGACGTGGCCCTCGGGGGCCGAGAAGGTGCAGTCCCGCACGGCCTGGACGCCGCCGAACGCCTTGGTCAGGTGCTCGATCTCCAGCAGCGCGGCGCTCATCCGGCACCCCCATCGCCGTCCGGCTGGGCGTCCGGTGTGGCCTCGCGGGCCGCGCTGGCCGACACGGCGAGCGGCCCGGGCTCCGGCGGCGGGGCGGGCTGCTCGCCCCGGTCGAGCCCGGGTCGCTCCCGGAAGAGCCCCTGCGGCCGGAACCGCAGCATGAGGATGATCATGAGGCCGATGAGGATCTGCCGCGCCGCCGGGCCGAAGTCCGGCCGCGAGGCCGGCGACGGCAGGAACCGGGTCAGCTCGATGAAGCCGATGTAGACGACGAACACCCCGAGGATCACGCCGCGCGGGTTGCCGCGCCCGCCGACCAGGATGGCGGCGTAGATGACCAGCAGTTCCTGCGGCGTCCACGCGGACGGGTTGAAGGCGCTGATGAAGATCGCGAACAGGCCACCGGTCAGCCCGGCCAGCGCGGCGCCGAACAGGTAGGCGCGGTACTTCGCGGAGAACACCGGCCGGCCGTACGCGGCCGCGGCGCGCTCATCCTCCCGCACCGAACGCAGCATTCGGCCAAACGGGCTGCGCGACAGCCGCTGTACCAGCAGATAGGCCAGGAACAGCAGCACGAAAACGACCACGAGGAAGAGGATGCGGTAGCCGTTGTAGGTCAGGTTCAGGGCGGTCTGCCCCGGGTTGATCAGCCCGTAGACCCCGTTGTACCCGTCGAACAGCGGGGTGTAGTTCTCGACCAGCAGGTACAGCGCGTAGACCGCCGCCAGGGTGGTCACCGCGAAGTAGATCTCGCGCAGGTTCCGCAGCGCGATCGCCCCGATGATCGCGGCCAGGGCCACCACCACGACGATGGCCAGCAGCATCGAGAGCACCACGGGCAGGTGCCAGCCGATGATGTACTCCACCGACGGCGGCGGCTTGCCGATGCTGAGCACGAAGGTCATGTAGCTGCCGAGCGCCAGGTACCCGTAGAACGCCAGGTCGAATTCGCCGCCCCAGCCCCAGATCACGTCCAGGCCGAGCGCCAGGATGGCGAAGATGCCCGCCTCGGTGAAGATGCTGACCCAGTACATCAGGCCCGCACTGCTACCGCGCTCCGCCGGACGAACACGCCGTTCGGCCGGAACAGCATGAGGATCACCAGCAGCAGGAACGCGTACACCAGCTGGTATTCCGAGCTGGTGTAGGTGCCCGCGATCTCTATCACCAGCCCCACGATGAGGGCGCCGCCCAGGGTGGCATACGGCCGGCCAATGCCGCCCGCCACCGTGGCGGTGATGGTGAGCAGCAGGAAGCTGAAGCCGAGTGTGGGGCTGAAGGTGCCGATCGTGTCGGCCAGCACGAACCCGGCGAACCCGGCGATCGCACCGGCCAGCGCCCAGGTCTGCATCACGATCCGGCGCGCCGGGATGCCGCTGACCTGGGCGAGCGACCGGTCCTGGGAGACCGCCCTGACCGCCTTGCCGAATCGTGTCCGCTGCAGCAGCAGGTAGATCAGGCCGGCCACGACCAGCGCCGAGACGATCACCTCGATGTCGGAGGTGGTCCACAGGAACGGCCCGACGTGGTGCAGGTTGCCCTGCGCAAACGTGTAGGTCACGTTGGCCGCGCCGTAGATGAGGTCAAGCACGTTCTCCACGATCAGTGCCACCCCCAGGGTGGCGATGAAGACCGTGATGGCGCTGCGGCCACGGAACTGCTCGATCAGCGCGAGATTCATGACCAGCCCGGCCGCCGCGCCGGCCAGCGCGGCGATCACCGCGGCCGCCGCCACGTTCTGGTGGAACAGCGCCTGCCCGGAGTAGGCGGCGTAGGCACCGATGGTGAGGAACTCGCCGTGGGCGAAGTTCGCGACCCGGCTGACCGCGTATTCCAGTGTGAACGCGACCGCGGACAGTGACAGGATCGCCGCGGTGGAAAGCCCGATACCAACGCTCACAAGGAAGGTGGTCATGTCATCCCTCGGGGGCGCGACCAGGTGGGAAGGCATACAGTAGGTGGCTCAGCCAGTAGCCCGAACGATAATGATCGACTTGGGGGGTGTCAACGGGCCACCCGGCCGGGGTGGATAACGTCACGAACCTGATACCGAACCTCGCCAGCCTGGGATCCAGCGGCGTGGAGGCAGCCACGCGTTACCCGCTCGCTGTACGATCACCGCCATGAACCCACTATCGGGAGTTCTTGGCGAAGCCTGGAAGATGTACCGGGCACATGCCGCGCA
>DATDGI010000131.1:0-5404 GCA_036522155.1 Streptosporangiaceae bacterium | reverse complement strand
GCGAGGTTGACCAGGAGGGTGAAGGTAACCGCGATGGCGCCGGCGATGTTGATCACGGCCAGGCCACGGCGGTGGTCGCGGAGGGAGAACCGGGCCATGGCCAGCAGCCCGGCCAGGAAGCTGACGAACACCGCGACCGCGTAGAACAGGACCAGCTCCTGCTCGCGGCCGGAGACGGCGACCAGGACCACCGCCGAGACGAGCAAGTAGACAACCACCGACCAGTAGGGAGTGTGGTGGCGGTTAGTGTCACCAAGGGCCCGGGGAAGGATTCCCACTCCGGCGCTGTGCGGGTGACGGGACAACGCTTTCAGCAGCCCGGGCCCGGCCTGGAAGGAGGAGCTGGCGGCGGCGAGCAGCAGCAGGGCGCTGGCTGCCTGGAACACCGCGTAGGTGGTGCCGTGGCCGGTGGCGGCGTTGGCTACGTCGGCGATCTGGGTCGAGTTGGGGCCGGGGATGCCCACGTGCAGGTGCACCGCAAGACCGGCGATGCCGATGGTCAGGGCGGCGACGATGAGCAGGGTCAGCGCGAGGGTGCCGCGGGCGAACCGGCGGCGGTCATCGGGCCCGAGCTGACCCAGCTGCGCGATGGCGGTGGCGGGGGCCTCGGTGCCGGTGGCCAGGGCCATCGCCACCGGGAAGGACAGCAGCACGGCAATCACCGGCGGGCCGGCCGGGCCAGTGATCGGGGCGTGGCCGTGGGCGATGACCGGGTCGGTGAACCCGCGCACCAGGACCGCCACCGAGCTGGCCACGAACAGCAGGGTCATCACCGCGAAGGTGAGCCGGCCGCCGTGCCCGAACCAGGTCAGCCCCGCCACCAGGGCGAGCAGGGCAAGCCCCAGCACGATCCGCAGCGGCACGAGCGCAGGCAGGTAGGCGATCAGAGCGCTGACCGCGGCCGCGACCGAGATGGTGATGGTGAGCACAAAGTCAACGATCAGCGCGCCGATGGGAATGAACACCCAGCCGGTGCCGAACGCCCGCGCCGTGCCCTCAGCCGATCCGCCGCCCATGGGGAACCGGCCGACGAGCTGCCAGTAGTTCACGTCCACGAGCAGGATGATCCCGAGCACGATGATTTGGGTGGCCATCAGCAGGGCCAGGTGCCCGTGCAGGGCCCGCAGGGACGCTTCGATGGTGTACGCCACCGACGACACCGGGTCTGCCATGATCGCAAAAGCGAACGCGATGAACAGCACCGTCTTGGTGGACAGCCGACCGGCCGGCGGAACGGCAGCCCAGCCGCCCTGGGGGTGCTGACTAGGCCCTGCCGGGTTCCTGAAGTTCCTGGCCCGATCCGTGGCGTGTTCCACATCTGCAGGCGGGTCAGCGATATTCACCGGATCGGGCCGCGCCGCATTTCGGAGCAGACGGGGCCGCCGGGGCAGCTTCACAGGCAGTCCCGGCCCAGCTGCCGTAGCCAGCGGCCGGGGCGAAATGGGCCCGTGCCTGTGTCTGAGCACTGGGACCTCATGCAGGACGACCGTGCGTCATAACCCCGGCAAGAACACGGAGCGGACAAGGGCGCCCGAGAAGCCAGTTCTGGACTCATGGCGACCACCACCTTCGGTGTGCCGCCGCCCAGAGAAAGGAGCGGCGGCATGCTGACCAAGTACCGGCGCTCCCGAACACATCCGGGGCCGGTGCCGACCAGACTTCCCGGCGCTCCGAGCAGAACCTTACCCTTAGCTTGCGATTTAACCTCTGGCAGTCTGGGCGTGCCGGGCTGGGAGTCTTGCTGTTTTACGATCGGTTCCTGTGCAGCCCGATGAGCGTCTGGAGCGCGTACGTGTGTTGCGGGAGCGGGGGCAGACCCCCAAGCAGATCGCCCGTGCGCTGGGGATCAGGCCCGCGGAGGCGGGTCGCCTGGTCCGCGCGGCGGCCATCCTGGCCCAGGCTGAAGCACCCGAGCCCGCTGTGGCCGGCTGCTGGATCAGCCCGGCCTGGAGTACTGGCCTGACTATTGGTGATCACTCCGGCTGGCCGCTGCACGAGGATCCGGCAGCGGGGGCCGACGGCCTGGTCGCGGTGCTGGTCGCTCGCAAGCACAGGCACGGTAAGGTCTCGGTCTGCGGCTATCTCGCCGACGTTTACTGTCTGGGGGTGAAAAACGCCCTCGGCCCGGAAATCATGGACGATCTTGGTCTGCGGGGGTTCGTCCGCGACTTTTTCTCTGGGTACCATGGCGATCCGCTTGAGGTGCCCATCGAGCTAGCCCGCGAGGTGGTGCTTGGTTGCGTTGAGTACGCACGCGGTCTGGGCTTCGACCCGCACCCCGACTTCGCTGCCGCCGAGGGGCATCTCGGTTCGTGGGCCGGTCCGGGCGCCATCACCTTCGGTAAGGATGGCAAGCCGCTGTATATCTCCGGTCCTTACGACGATCCGCGCCCGGTCATCCGCACGCTGGAACGCACTGTCGGCCGCGGGAACTTTGAGTTCCTGGCGGTTGCCGGTTAGGCCAGCCAGCGCTGGAGCGGCGGTGAACCAGGCAGGACCTCTGGGGCCGGGGAGCGCAGGCCCGGCTGGTCCTGGCAGCGGGCCATCGGTGATCATGCTTCCTGTCCAGGGAAGATGATCACGATTGAGGGCTGCGATGATCAGAGTGCGTGATGCCGTGCAAGCCGGTGCGCTCGGCGAGCTGTCCGGGTTCCGGCAAGAGTTCTACCGGTGCCTGCCCGTGCGGGCGGATGCGCTGTTCGAGCTGGCCGAGGCGGTGTTGTGCGCCGATGGGCCGGTCAGGAGCCTGGTTGAGCTGTCGCTGGTGCCGGAGCACCGGCGCGGTCATGGTGGCCTGTATGGCGGGATCAACGGCGGCCGGATCGAGGTGGGGCGGCTGCGGGCGGCACTGGCCAGCGTGCCGCTACCCCGGGCCGCTGATGGACGGCTGGTGCTGGCAGTGGATGTCAGCCCGTGGCTGCGCCCGGACGCGCCCACCTCAGCGGAACGGTTGTTCTGCCACATCTACGGGCGGGGCAAGGGCTCCGCGCAGATGATCCCCGGGTGGCCCTATTCCTTCGTCGCCGCGCTGGAAACCGGCCGCAGCTCCTGGACCGCGGTACTGGATGTGATCCGCCTGAAGCCGGCCGACGATGCTACGGCGGTCACCGCTGCACAGATACGTGAGGTCGTGGACCGGCTGATCGCGGCGGGGCAGTGGACGGCAGGCGACCCGGAGATTCTTATCGTGGCCGACGCCGGCTATGACGTCACACGGCTGGCGTTCGTGCTGGCCGATCTGCCGGTGGTGCTGCTCGGACGGCTGCGTAGCGACCGGGTGCTGCGGCTGCCGGCGCCACCGCGGCTGCCCCGGACCAGCGGCCGCCCGCCCAGGCACGGCGGCGAGTTTGCCCTGGCACGACCGGAGACCTGGCCGGCGCCGCAGCACATCACCAGCACGAACACCCCTCGCTATGGCACAGCGAGGGCCAGCAGCTGGGACCGGCTGCATCCCCGGCTCACTCACCGCACCTGCTGGCTGGATCACCACGGTGAGCTGCCCGTCATTGACGGCACCCTGATCCGGCTGCAGGCCGGTCACCTGCCCGGTGACCGCCACCCCAAGCCGGTCTGGCTGTGGTGCTCGGTCACTGGCGCCACGCCAGCCGAGGTTACCCACTGGTGGCAGGCGTTCTTGCGCCGTTTCGACATCGAGCACACGTTCAGGCTGTTCAAGCAGGTCCTGGGCTGGACCCGCCCGAAGACCCGCGCCCCGGAGGCAGCAGACCGCTGGACCTGGCTGATCATCGCCGCGCATACCCAGCTCCGGCTGGCCCGGCCGCTGGCCGAGGACCTGCGCAAGCCCTGGGAACGCCCTGCCGCGCCACGCCGGCTCACCCCTGCCCGGGTCCGCCGGGATTTCCGGAACATCCGCACGACGGCCGCCTGCCCGGCCGGTGCGCCGAAACCCGGCAAACCCGGTCCCGGACGGCCACCCGGCTCCCTCAACCGCAGGCCCGCACAGCGCCACGGCGTCGGCAAGACCGCCAAACGAAAACTCACTCGCGAGGCGAACCGAAAGCAGAGAGGTTAAAACGCAAGCTTAGGCGCTCCCCGGGGCACCTTGGTCGCCGCCCGGTATGTTGGCCAACGGCCCGGGTAACCAGTGAAGTCGGCCATGCTGACCTGAAGCGTGGGTCCCCGCTGAGCCGCCGGCCACGCCTGTCGGCAGACAGCACCTGGCTGTGCGTCGTCAGGGCCCGGCTGCGAGGCAGGGGAGCCCACCCGGCATGAGGTGGAGCCGCGGGGTTCCTGGAAGGGCCCGTATCCTGGACCGGTCATGCCGAAGGCGAGGCGAGGGGTTTTGCCGTGATGACTGTCACCCTCGCAGCAGCCGCTTTTCTCACCGGGGCGCTGGTGAGTTTGGCCACCGCCTGGCTGCTGGTGTCACGGCTGGAGCGGGTCGGGGAGCGCCTGGGCCTGTCGGAGGCTCTGCTGGGCATTGTCGCGGCCCTGGCAGCCGACGCGCCGGAGGTCACGGCCGCGGTCAGCGCGATGGCCAGTGGTGAGCAGCGGTTGGGCGCCGGGGTCGTCATCGGGTCCAACGTCTTCAACCTGGCGGCCCTGCTTGGCCTGGGCGCGGTGGTCGCCGGGAGAATCGGGCTCCACCGCAAGGTGATCCTGCTGGGCGGGACCGTCGCGGTGGCCGTCGCGGGTGTGTGCCTGGCGGTGGTGCTCGGCGCCGTGGCGCCGGTAGCGGGCTGTGTGCTCGGCCTCGTCATCGTCGCGCTCTACGTGGCCGCGCTCGGTATTTCTGCCCGGGGCCTGGCCCGTTTGCGGCTTCCCCGGCCATGGATCGCCTGGCTGCGGTCGGCGGTGGCTGAGGAGGAAGCAGAACTGGAATCGGCAATCCGGCCCGCACCGGGACGATGGCCAGATGTGGCTGTTGCCGCCGTGTCGCTGGTGGTCGTGGTCGCGGCCAGTGTGACGATGGAGCGGGCCGCGGCGGCGCTGGGGAACCGTTTCGCGGTGCCCGAGATCGTCGTGGGTGGTCTGGTGCTCGCGGCAGTGACCAGCCTGCCGAACGCCGTCGCGGCCGTCTATCTGGCGGCGCGCGGCCGTGGCGCCGCGACCTTGAGCACGGCCCTGAACAGCAACACCCTCAACGTGGCTGCCGGGCTGCTCATCCCGGCGGCCCTGATCGGGCTGGGCCGGCCATCGGGCCAGGCGATCCTGGCCGCAGTGTGGTATCTCGGGCTGACCGTAGCAGTACTCGCGTTTGCCTACCGGGACCGCGGGATAGGGCGACAGACCGGCATTTTGATCATCGCGGCCTACCTCGTCTTCGCCGGGTCTATTCTCGGTCTCGCCTACGGCGGGCCCCAGGGGACTCGCCTCGCGATCGCGGCCGGCCTGGCCGTTGCCACGGTGCTCGGTGCGTGGTTGGTCGTGGGCCGTCGTCCAG
>DATDGI010000130.1:0-1700 GCA_036522155.1 Streptosporangiaceae bacterium | reverse complement strand
GGGCGCGATTTTCACACCGGTATCGCCGCCCTCCAGTGGGTGACAACCGGCTACACCCTGACGCTTGCCGCCTTCCTGCTCGTCGGCGGCTCGCTCGGCGACCGCTTCGGCAGGCGGAAGATCTACCTGATCGGCATCGTGTGGTTCGCGCTGGCCTCGGTGGCGTGCGGGCTCGCCCCTGGCGCGGTGTTCCTCATCGCCGCCCGGGTGCTGCAGGGAGTCGGCGCGGCGCTGCTCACGCCGGGAAGCCTGGCGATCCTGGAAGCGTCGTTCCGGCCAGCCGACCGCGCCCGGGCGATCGGGGCCTGGTCGGGCCTGAGCGGTGTTGCTGTCGCCGCCGGGCCGCTGATCGGCGGCTACCTGATCTCGGCCGCGTCGTGGCGGTGGATCTTCTTCATCAACATCCCCATCGCGGCCGCAGTTGTCGTGCTGGGCGCGCGGCATGTCCCCGAGTCGCGCGACCCGAGCGCCACCGGCAAGATCGACTACGCGGGCGCGGTGGCCGCGGTGGTGTTCCTGACCGGCATCACGTTCGCGTTCATCGAGGCCCCCGGGCTCGGCTGGACCTCGCCCGCCGTGTTCACCATGGCGCTGGCAGGCATTCTCGGGCTGGCCGCCTTTCTGATTCGGGAGCGCCGCGCGGCCTCGCCGATGCTGCCGCTTACGGTCTTCGCCGAACGGCAGTTCGCGGCGACCAACGCGGTGACGTTCATCGTGTACGCGGCGCTGACCGGCGCGACCTTCCTGCTGCCGGTAGTGCTCCAGGTCGTGTCGGGTTATTCGCCGCTCGGCTCCGGCCTCGCGCTGCTGCCGCTGACAATCATCATGCTGGCGCTGTCGGCCCGCTCCGGGCAGCTCGCGACCCGGATCGGGCCCCGGCTGCAAATGAGCGCCGGACCGGTCGTGGTCGGCGCGGGCCTGGCCATGCTCACATTGACCACGTCCGGGTCCAGCTACGTGGTCTACGTGCTGCCGGCGGTCGTGGTCTTCGGGCTCGGGCTCGCGATCACGGTCGCGCCGCTCACCGCCACCGCGATGGACTCGGCCCCCGCGGAACTTTCGGGCATCGCCTCCGCGGTCAACAACGACGTGGCCCGGTTCGGCGGCCTGCTGGCCGTCGCCGCATTGCCAGCGCTGGCGGGCATCACCGGCACGGCCTACCTGCACAAGGACGCGCTCGCCGCCGGATTCCGCACCGCTGCGCTCATCTCGGGTGCGGCGTGCGCGGCAGGCGGGCTGCTCGCCGCATTCACGATCACCAACCCCGAGCGAGCGCCCCGCCCGGACGGGACGCCCGCACCGGCGGAATGCCTCCACTGCGCCCTCGACGCACCACCACTGGCCACCAGCGTCAGCCAAACGGCCGGCCCGGAATAGCCACCCACCTGCCCGCGACCGCACCGCCGGCCGCCGGCGTGCCTCCTTCTCGTGCCCGGCAAACCCGCCGAATAAGCTGAATAAGCCGGGCGGGGGTGGGTAGCTGGCGGCGGTGGCTAGAGCGAGAACTGTAGCGGGGTATGCCGTCCCCGGCATCATCGTGTTCTTCTTCTGGGTGGTCGTGGCAATCCTGGCCATCATCTTGCTGGCGTTCATCGTGCACTGGGCCGGCGGCGGAGTACTCAACCTCAGGCTCGGGCACTTCACCCTGAACGTCGGCTTCACCTGATCAGACCCGCCGCGGTTGTGCCCGTCACGCTGGT
>DATDGI010000129.1:0-6559 GCA_036522155.1 Streptosporangiaceae bacterium | reverse complement strand
GCGGAAGGGGCTGCCCGGATCGACCCGGCCGCCCGCCGGGACGGGGCCCGGGGAGCGGCCGGCGGCAGCCGTTTCGCTGCCGAGGGGGCCGTGCCGGCGACGGGGCCAGCGCGGCTGCGGCGGGAGGTGGCGGCGGCGCTGCGGGCGGCCGAGGGCGACCCGGCCGGGATCACCGACGCCCAGGCGCTGGCGCTGCTCGGCGCGGACGGGCCGGAACTGGACGCGCTGGCCGCGCTGGCCGACGCGGTGCGCCGCGACACCGTCGGTGACGACGTCACCTACGTGGTCACCCGCAACATCAACTTCACCAACGTGTGCTACACCGGCTGCCGGTTCTGCGCGTTCGCGCAGCGGCGGACCGACGCTGACGCGTACACGCTGTCGCTGGACCAGATCGGCGACCGGGCGGCCGAAGCCTGGCAGGCGGGCGCGACCGAGGTGTGCATGCAGGGCGGCATCCACCCGGACCTGCCCGGCACCGCCTACTTCGACATCGCCGCCGAGGTCCGGCGGCGCTGCCCGGACCTGCACATCCACGCGTTCTCGCCGATGGAGGTGATGAACGGGTCGGCCCGCACCGGCCTGGGCGTGCGGGAGTGGCTGGTGCGGGCCCGCGAGGCCGGGGTCGGCTCGCTGCCCGGCACCGCGGCCGAGATCCTGGACGACGACGTCCGCTGGGTGCTGACCAAGGGCAAGCTGCCCGCCTCGGCCTGGATCGAGGTCATCACTACCGCCCACGAGCTGGGCATCCCGACCACCGCGACGATGATGTACGGGCACGTGGACACGCCCGCGCACTGGGTCGCGCACCTGCGGGTGATCCGGCAGGTGCAGGAGCGGACCGGCGGGTTCACCGAGTTCGTGCTGCTCCCGTTCGTGCACGCCAGCGCGCCGATCTACCTGGCCGGCCTGGCCCGGCCCGGCCCGACCCGCCGGGAGAACCGGGCCGTGCACGCGCTGGCGCGGCTGATGCTGCACGGCGCGATCGGCAACATCCAGTGCTCGTGGGTCAAGCTGGGGGCCGACGGCTGCCGGGACGTGCTGCGCGGCGGCGTCAACGACATCGGCGGCACGCTGATGGAGGAGACCATCAGCCGGATGGCGGGCTCGGCCCACGGGTCGTACAAGACCATCAGCGACCTGGCCGCCCTGGTCGCCCCGACCGGGCGCCCGTTGCGCCAGCGCACCACCCTGTACGGGCATCCTCCGGCCGAACGACTGGCGGCATCGACCGCCAGTGACGGGGTCTGCGAGTCCGTCCGGGCCAGCCGGCCCGCCCTGCCCGTCGTCTCCCGTTAGCCGGCCCGGGCCGTCCCGGCCATCGCGGCCCGGGCCATGCCCCGTGGGCTAGCGGGTCACCAGGTACTCACCCGGGTCACGGGGCGGGCGGCCGGGGGCCGGAGCGGCCGGGTGGCCGACACCGACGGCGCCCATCGGGTCCCAGTCCTCCGGCAGCGCGAGCGCCCGGCGGGTGACGTCCCGGCAGAACATCGTGCTTGATACCCAGCACGAGCCCAGGCCCTCGACGGCCAGGGCGACCAGCAGATTCTGCACCGCGGCGCCCATGGCGACCACGAACATCTCCCGCTCGGCGGCGTTGCGGCGCTGGTCCGGGTAGGTGTGCGCGGCTTCGGCGTGCAGGCAGGGCACGATCAGCAGCGGCGCCCGGCGCAGCGGCTCCCCGCGCCGGACCCGGCGGGCGATCTGCTCCGGCGTGAACCCGTCCCCGCGCAGGTCGGCGGTCCAGGCCGCGAGCATGTCGTCGAGCAGGGCGGTGCGGGCCGCGGGCGTCTCGAGCACCGCGAACCGCCACGGGGTGGAGTGGTGCGGCGCGGGGGCGGTGATGGCGGCGGCGATGGCCCGGCGGACCGCGCCGGGGTCCACCGGCTCGCCGGTGAAGTCGCGCACGGTGCGGCGGGCGGCCAGCACGTCGGCGGCGCCGAACCGGAACATGTCCTCGGCGGGCGGCCGGATCAGCGCCCGCGCGCCCGGCCCGTCCTCGTCGGTGACCAGGCTGGCCAGGCCGCGCACCACCGCCACCGGGATGGCCGCGGCCTTGCCCTTGACCAGTTCGGCCGCGCTGGCGATCTCGTCGGCCACCGCGGCCAGCGTCACTTCGAGCGGGGTGCCGAACGTGTCGGGACGGCCGCGGTAGTCCACCAGCGGCAGCAGGCCCGCCGCGCCGATAGCGGTGTCGGTCTGGCCGGCCCGCCAGGGGCGGCCCATGGTGTCGGAGATGATGACGCCGACCCGGGCTCCGGCCTGGGCCCGCAGCCCGGCCCGGAGCCGCCGGGCCGAGGCGTCGGGGTCGGCCGGCAGCAGGACCACGGTGCCAGGCTCGGTGTTGGACGCGTCCACGCCCGCGGCCGCGAGTACCAGCCCGTGCCGGGTCTCCACGATCCGGGTCGTGTCCCGGCGGGCCACGACCCGCACCGTCTCGGCGTCGATCGCCTCCTCCCGGCGGGTGCGGGCGATCTGCCCCTCCGCCTTGCTGACGATCTTGGAGGTGACCACCACGATGTCGCCGTCGGCCAGCCCCGGCGCGGCGGCGCAGATCAGTGCGGCCAGGTCGGCGCCGGGCCCGATCTCCGGCAGCCCGGCGACGCCGGTGATGGTGATGGCCGCTGGCGGCGGCATGCTGGGGGCGGCGGCCGCAGCGGTACTGGTGCCGGTGCTGGTGCCGGTGCGGCCGGTCATGGGCGGAGTTCCTGGGCGAGGTCGAGCGCGGCGCGGGCGATGGCCACGGTGGCGGGCAGGTCGGTCATGTACAGCGGGATGGCCCGCACGGTGATCCCGGCCAGTTCCGGCGCGTCCACCGCGTGCTTGTCCTGCTCGTCCACCAGCCAGCCGTCCAGCAGGTCCGCTCCGTAGTGGGCGCCGACGCCGGCCGCGGACGCCTCGACGCCGATGGCGGCCAGGCACTTGTCGGCCATCCCGCGGACCGGGGCCCCGCCGATGATGGGGGAGACGCCAACCACGGTCTGGCCGCGTACCGCGTCCGCGATGCCGGGCACGGCGAGGATGGGGCCGATGCTCACGACCGGGTTGGACGGGGGGAAGAGGATCACGTCGGCCGCCTCGATGGCGGCCAGCACCCCCGGGGCCGGGCTGGCCTCGGTCGCCCCGGCCAGGATGAACCCGGCGGCAGGCACCGCGGCGTGCAGCCGCACCCACCACTCCTGGAAGTGGACGGTGCGCTCACCCTCGCCGTCACGCAGGATCACGTGGGTCTCGACCGGGTCGTCGGTCATCGGCAGCAGCGTGACCCCGGGCTGCCACCGCTGGCACAGGACGCGGGTGGCCGCCGACAGCGGCAGGCCCGCCGCCAGCATGCTGGTCCGGTGCAGGTGGGTGGCGATGTCCCGGTCGCCCAGGCCGAACCAGTCCGGCCCCGCGCCGTAGGCGGACAATTCGGCCAGCACGGTGCGGGTATCGCCCGCCCGCCCCCAGCCCTGCTCCTCGTCGATGCCGCCGCCGAGGGTGTACATCACGGTGTCGAGGTCGGGCGAGACGTGCAGGCCGAACAGGGTGATGTCGTCGCCGGTGTTGCCGACGACGGTGATCTGGGCGTCCGGGGCGGCCGCAATCAGCCCGCGCAGGAAGCGGGCGGCCCCGACCCCGCCCGCGAGGACGGTGATGCGCATGCCGGCCAGTCTGGCAACCGGCCGCGGTTCCGCGCGCGCCGGGGCGGCCCCGGCCATCCTGTGATCCCAGGATTCTGGCCCGACTTACCTGCCATCGGGGGTCAATCTGTTGGCCATTATCACGTATCCCGCTTGACGCGACGCAAGACACGCGGGTGTAATTTCACCTGTGTAGTTCGCGCGCCTCACGGGGGATGCGGCGCGTGTGACGGGGCTTGGAGGGGTAGGAGGTGCGCCGTGGCTGAGGTCGTCCCGCTCGGCATATTCGGTATCGACGATGACGATGCCGCTGGCCTGTCCTGGCAGGACCGCGCCCTGTGCGCGCAGACAGATCCGGAGGCGTTTTTCCCGGAGAAGGGCGGCTCGACCCGGGAGGCGAAGCGGGTGTGCCGCGGCTGCGAGGTGCGGGCCGAGTGCCTGGAGTACGCGCTCGAACACGATGAGCGGTTCGGCATCTGGGGCGGCCTGTCCGAGCGTGAGCGCCGGCGGCTCAAGCGCGAGACGGTCTGACCAGCCCAGCAGCCGGGGGTCTTGCGGTCTTCCTGACTGCCAACCGCCGGCTCGCGTATTGTTCACGGGTGCCCCCGCCTGCTTCGTTCCGCCCGGCTTGGCCAGGCAGCAGGCGACCTTTGAGCAGCAAGCGGATACGTGTCGCCGACTAACCAGCAGGCCCAGCACGTCGTTACCGCGGTCATCGTTGCGCATGACGGTGCCGCGTGGATTCCGCGCGCCGCCGAGGCTCTGCGGGCCCAGACCCGGCCGGTCCAGCGGGTGGTCGGCGTGGACACCGGCAGCCGGGACCGCAGCGGGGCGATGCTGGCCGAAGCGCTGGGCCGGGGCAACGTGTTCGGCATGGACCGCGGCACCGGCTACGGGGCCGCGGTCGGGCACGCGCTCCGGCACCGGTCGGCCACCACCCATCTGCCGCCCACACCCGGCGCGGCCGGGGAGCGGGTCGAGTGGGTGTGGCTGCTGCACGACGACTGCGAGCCTGAGCCGGAAGCGCTGGAGCGGCTGCTGGCCGGCGCCGGCGAGACCCCGGCCGCGGCGGTGCTCGGCCCCAAGGTGCTCGACTGGTCCGACCGGGACGTGCTGCTGGAGGCGGGCGTCGGCATCGACCGGGTCGGCCGCCGGATCACCGGGATCGAGCCGCGGGAGGTCGACCAGGGCCAGCACGACGGCGACCGGGATGTGCTGGCCGTGGGCAGCGCGGGGATGCTCGTCCGCCGGGACGTCTGGGACCACCTGGGCGGGTTCGATCCCGGCCTGATCCTGTACCGGGAGGATGTCGACTTCTGCTGGCGGGTCCAGGCGGCTGGATTCCGGGTGCGGGTGATCACCGACGCGGTCATCTACCACGCGGAGGCCTCGGCCAGGAACCGGCGGCAGGCGTCCGCCGCGCCCCGCCGGGGACGGCAGGACCGGCGCAACGGGCTGCTGGTGCTGCTGGCCAACCTCCCGGCCGGGCCGATGCTGTCGGCGCTGGCCGGCAACCTGGTGCTGTCCGCCCTGCGCACCATGTTCTTCCTGCTCGCCAAGCGGCCCGGCGCCGCGCTGGACGAGTTCCTGGGCGTCACCGGGGTGGTCGGCCACCCCTTCCGGCTGATCACCGCCCGCCGCCGCCGGTCGGGCGGGCGGAGGGCCGCCTTCAGCCGCCTGCGCGCCGACGTGCCGCCGGGCCGGTCGTTCCGCAGGCTCGCCGAGTTCGCCACCGGCGCCCTGTCCAGGACGCTGCCGGTAGACATGGTCGGCGCCCACCACGCGACCGACGATCCCTCCGACGACGACTCACTGCTCGTCGACACCGGCCTGGTGCAGCGGCTGCTCACCAACCCCGGAGTCCTGCTGTTCCTGTTGCTCACGGCGATCACGCTGGCGGCGGAGCGCCGCCTGCTCAGCCTCAGCCCGCTCGCTGGCGGCCAGCTTGTCCCGGCCTGGGGCGGGGCCTCCGGCCTGTGGTCGGAGTATCTGCAGGGCTTCCACCCGGCCGGGATCGGCACCGCGGCCAGCACCCCGCCCTACGTGGCCGTCATCGCACTGCTCGCGACGCTGCTGGGCGGCAAGCCATGGCTGGCCGTGGACGTGATCCTGATCGGCTGCGTGCCGCTGGCCGGGGTCACGGCCTACCTCGCGACCCGGCGGATCACCCGGTTCGTGCCGGTCCGGATCTGGGCCGCCACGGCCTACGCCCTGCTGCCGGTGGGCATGGGCGCGGTGGCGGCGGGCCGGCTCGGGACCGCGCTGGCCCTGGTGCTCCTGCCGGTGATCGGCCTGGTCGCGGCCCGGGTCTTCACCCAGGGCCGCCGCCGGGCGCGGCGGGCCGCCTGGGCGGCCAGCGTCCTGGTGGCCGTGGTGGCCGCGTTCGTGCCCCTCGTCTGGCTGCTGACCGTGGTCGCCATGGCCATCGGTGTGGCCGTCTTCCGCCGGGGCCGGCGGGCCGTGGCGATCGATGCCGCGATCGTCGCCGTGGTCCCGGTGCTCCTGCTGCTGCCGTGGAGCCTGTCCCTGGTCACCCACCCGGCCCAGCTGTTCATGGAGGCGGGCCTGCAGCCGGCCGGGCTCGCCTCACCCCACCTGGCGGTCCGGTCGCTGCTGCTGCTGTCGCCGGGCGG
This sequence comes from Streptosporangiaceae bacterium, assembly GCA_036522155.1. GTDB lineage: Bacteria > Actinomycetota > Actinomycetes > Streptosporangiales > Streptosporangiaceae > UBA9676. The sequence continues at coordinate 303 of DATDGI010000129.1, read as the reverse complement.
GCCTGGCCTGCCGCCCTACTGGGTGACCGCTGGCCTGGCGCTGGCCGCCTTGGTGGCGCTGCTCGCCAGCGGCCGGGAACTGGTCGTGGCCGGCTGGACGGTGGCCCTGCTTGGCCTGCTCACCGCGGCCGTGCTGAGCCGGGTGGTCGTCGTCTCCGCCGCCAGCGGCGACGCGGTCCCGGCGTGGCCCGGCCCGGCCCTGGCGCTGGCCGCGGCCGGCCTGCTGGTCGCGGCGGCAGCCGCGGGTGACGCGTTGCCTGGCCGGCTCGGCGGGGGCCGGTGGCGTGGTCCCGGCGGGATCGG
>DATDGI010000128.1:0-9542 GCA_036522155.1 Streptosporangiaceae bacterium | reverse complement strand
GGCCGTGCGCAGGCAGCAGCGCAGCGGTTCCCAGCCCGCGGCGGCCCGCCGCTGCCATGGGTTCCCGAACTCGTCCGCCTCCTGGCCGCGCAGGGCGTCCAGCCGTCCGGGGTCAATCCCCACGTACTCGATGTCGGTCATGCCTCCAGCCTGCGGGCCAGGCGCCCGCGATGCTGGCGCATACCGGACGTGTAGTCCCGCCCGTCGCAGCATCCCGCCGACGGGCGGCGCCGGTGGCCGGCGGGCGGGGCGACAATGGGCGCTGGTGGCTGCTCTGGCCACCACTGGCGCCCACAGTCTGCCTGGGCACGGGCGCCAGGAACTCCCCGGCGGCGGGGCGGTGACAGCCGTTTCCGCGGTGATTGCTGGCGTTGGCGGGTAGGGGGCTGTCATGGCCGATATGCACGGTGAGAACGGTGGCCGGCCCGTAGCCGCTGACGATGTGATGGCGGCACAGGCGGCTGAACTGGCGACCCGGGTCAGCGAGGCGGAACGGCCCCCGGACCGGCGCCGGCTGGCCGGCTCGCTGAGGCGGATGGCGCGCTCGGGCGCGCGGGTGACCGGCCGTGGGGCGCGGGCGGCCCGGCGCGGCGTCGGGGCCGGCACCGGCTGGCTGTCGGCCCAGGTCGCGGTCATGGCGCCCCGGCTGCGTGTGCGCGACCGGGCGGCGCTGCAGGCTCAATTCCCCGGGATGGCCACCGAGGACATCGCGGACCGGCTGGTTGAGGGCGCCTCGCGGGCGTCGGCGGCGGTCGGCGCGGCGGTGGGCGCGTGGGCGGTGCTGCCGGTCCCGCCCGCCTTCCCGGCGGAGATAGCGGCCGAGACGCTGGCCCTGGTCGGCATCGAGGTCAAGCTGGTCGCCGAACTGCACGAGATCTACGGCCTGCCCGCCAGCGGGAACGTGGTTGACCGGATGACCGCCTACGTCGCCGCCTGGGCGCATCGCCGGGGGGTGTTCATGGTGCCCGGCGGGCTGGCCCTGGCCGCTGGTTCCCCGCTGGCCCGGCGGCTGCGGCGGCGGCTCGCGGCCCGGGCGGGCCGGAGCGCCTTCTCACTTGGGCCGCTGCTCACCGGCGCGGCCGCCGGCGCCGTGCTCAACCGCCGGGAGACCCGCCGGCTCGCCCAGGACATCCGCAGCGACCTGCGCCGCCAGGCCGGATCGGGGGAGTAGCCGGGGCGGCAACTGCCTGCGGGCTGAGCCACCCTTGCGCAGACCTCACCTATCCGATATTTGTACGTGGAACAATAGGGAATGACTGACCGTGCGCGCCGGCAGCGGCGGGTGGGAGGGAAGGCCGGCGATGCACCTCAACCCGTACATCGTCCTCGGCAGCGCGGTCGTCGGCCTGCTCGTCGGCCTGACCGGAGCCGGGGGCGGCGCCCTGATGACCCCGATGCTGATCTTGCTGTTCGGGGTGAAACCGTCCTCGGCCATCTCCAGCGACCTCGTGGCCGCCGTGCTGATGCGGCCGGTCGGGGCCGCCGTCCACCTCGTCAAGGGCACGGTCAACCTGCGCCTGGTCGGCTGGATGGTGACCGGGTCGGTGCCGATGGCATTCCTCGGCGCCTTCCTGCTGCGCCAGCTTGGCAGCACGTCGGCCGCGCAGACCAACGTAGAGATCGCGCTCGGGGCGGCGCTGCTGGTCGGCGCGGCCGCCATGGTGCTGCGCTACGTGCTTGACCTCCGGTCCGGCCACCAGCGCACAGCCACGATCGAGCAGATCAAGGTCCGCCCGCTGCCTTCCATCGCGATCGGCATGACTGGTGGCCTGATCGTCGGCATGACCTCGGTCGGGTCTGGCTCACTCATGATCGTGCTGATGCTGTTCCTCTACCCGCTGCTGGGCGCCGGCCAGCTGGTCGGGACCGACCTGACCCAGGCGGTTCCGCTGACCGCCGCCGCCGCCCTGGGCGCGCTGATCTTCGGCCATGTCGAGTTCGGGGTGACGGCATCGATCGTGCTGGGCAGCGTCCCAGCCGTGCTGATCGGCTCGTTCCTGTCGTCGCGGGCGCCGGACCGCTACATCCGGCCGATCATCACCTTCGTGATCTTCGCATCCGGCCTGAAATACGTCGGGGTCGGCACAACCGCGCTGGGCTGGATCCTGTGCGTGGTGGCGCTGGCGGGCGGCGGCTACTGGCTGGCCCGCAGCCAGCCCTGGCGCAACGGCCAGCGCGCGGCACCGGTCACGGCCGGGCCGGAGATCAGGGCCGGTACCAACGGCCAGGCCGCCCAGCCCGGCGGGCGGGCCGCCGACACACGCGCCGGTCCCCCGGAGCGGTAGCGAACCGGTCCGGCCGCCGGATCGGCGGCGCCATCGGCCTGGCTGCGGGACCGGGCCGGCCGGAGCTGACCGCCGCCGGGGTCAGGCGGTGAGGGCGAACAGGCAGCCGTCCCAGTACGCCTCGACCCGCGGCCGGCGCCGTCCCCGCAGCCCGATCTCCAGCACATCCGGCAGCGCCCCGGCCGGAATGCGGAACCACACTTCCAGCCCATCCACCGGCAGCCGGGTGAACCCGGTCACCCCGGCTGGTTCCTCGGTGGCCGCGTGCATGTAGGCGGGCGTGCCCGCGCAGCACATGCGCGGGTGCGCGGCCCAGACCCACAGCCGTCCGCCCCGGGCCTGCACGAATACGGTGGCCTCGGCGCTCGCCTCCACTCGCACAACCTCACCATAGCTCCGGGCCCCGCGGCCGGCCATGATGGCGCTGATCAGGACGGGATAGGGGGCCACGACGGGATCTGGCCGTCCCACTCGCTGAGCGGCGCGCAGTACCAGCACCAGGACCGCTCGCGGGGCACCCCGGGCAGGTCGATCCGCCCGTTCGCGGACAGCAGCGCCGGCCACGGGCCGGGGTCCGGCTGCCGCCAGGGGAACAGCCGGGCCAGCACCCGCCCGGCCAGCTCCGGGCCGGGGGTGAACTCCTCGCCCAGGCCGGTGCCCGCGTCGTAGGTGTGCACCAGGATCTCGTCACACGCCATGCCCGCGAAACCGGACGGATCGGCACGGCCCGCGGGGTGATAGCCGCGGGCACTGTCCGGGAGGTGGTCGACCGTCATCGCGCACAGCGCGGCGGCGGTGCGCAGGCTGGCCAGCAGGGCCGCGGGCTCGGCGTCGGCCGGCACCCGCAGGTCGAACGCGGCGTCGTCGGCGGGACCGTTGGTGAGGTCCACGGAGTACCACAACGGTCCCGCGGCGGCATGAGCGACCACCGATGCCACCGTGAAATCCAGGCCGGGGATATCCCGCGACCAGTCCCGGCCGGCCAGCGGCCGCAGGAAACCGTCGGCCGCGCTGGCCGCCGCCCGCACATCAGCACCACGCATGCCTTGCTCCTAGGTCAGGCGGCCCAGCCGGTCCAGTGATGGGTAGCCGCGCTGCCGCCCCACGCTAGCCGCGGCCGCCGGCAGTGCGCCGCCGGACGGCCCCGGTCACCGCCCAGCCGAAGGCGGCCAGGGTGAGCACGATGATCACCGCCTCGGGCCAGGCGCCCACCCGGTCGGCCAGGGTGCGCTGGGTCAGCAGCGGCACCCGGACGTCCAGTTCGGCCTGCTGCCAGGTGCCGGTGTGGGCGATCAGCCGCCCGTCCGGGGCGATGACCGCGCTCACGCCGGTGGTGGAGGCGACCACCATGGCCCGGTCGGACTCGACCGCACGGATGCGGGCCATCGCCAGCTGCTGCAGGGTCTCGCCCCGCTGGCCGTCCACCTCGAAGCTGGCGTCGTTGGTCTGCATCGCCAGCAGGTTCGCCCCGGCCCTGACCTCCGATGACACCAGGCCGTCGAAGCCTACCTCGTAGCAGATGACATCGCCCAGCCGGATCCGGCCGATGCGGAACACCACCGCCTGATGGCCGGCCGTGAAGTTCTGCGGCTGCAGCGCGGTCAGCGAGGTGACGTGGCTGAGCAGCCCGCGGAACGGGATGTACTCGCCGAACGGCACCAGTTGCCGCTTGACGTAGAGGGCGGACGGCCCGCGGCCGGGCAGCCAGAGCTGGCCGGCGTTGCGGAGCGGGTCGTCGAGCACCGCGCCGACCAGCACCGGCCGGCCGATCGCCTGCACCGCCGCCGAGATCGTCGCGTACACCTGCGGGTAGAACCTGGGGTCCAGGTCGGTCGAGTTCTCCGGCCAGATCACCAGTTGCGGCGCGGGCCGGGCGCCCGCCCGGACCTGCCGGGCCAGCTTCTCGGTGGCCGCGGCGTGGTTGGCGGTGACCGTGGCCGCCCGCAGCAGATCGGGCAGGTTCCGCGCGTGCGGCACGTCACCCTGGATGGCCGCCACCACCACCGTCGGGGCGCCGGCCTGCGGCTGGTCAACCGGGAGCAGGGCACCGGCCAGCGCCAGGGCCACCGTCCCGCCGAGCGCCAGCAGCGGCAGCGCCCGGCCGGGCAGCGATGCCAGCCATGCTGGCCCCCGCCGCGCCACCGGCTGCCCGCCGCCCGCCCCGGCGGGCGCCGCCCGGCCCGTGGACGGCCTGAGCAGGGCCCAGGCCAGGGTGGCGCCCACCAGCGCCAGCAGGAAACTGAGCAGCGGGACCCCGCCGACCGCCACCCAGCGCACCGTCGGCGCGCCCGCCTGGCTCATCGCCAGCCGCCCCCACGGGAACGGATACGGCCACCGGCTGCGCAGCGTCTCGGCGCACACCCACCAGCCCGCCACCGCGAGCGGCCAGGCCCGCAGGTTGAGCAGCAGCCGCTGGCCCACGGCGAGCACCGCGAAGACGACCGCCTCCGTCACCGCGAGCGCCCACCAGGCGTACCAGGCCAGGTTGACCAGCCACGACAGCAGCGGGACGAACAGGGCGAGCCCGAACACCAGCCCGGCCAGCAGCGAGCCGCGCAGGCTGCGCCGCCACAGGGCCACCACCAGCAGGGCCGGCCCGGCCGGGGCGAGCGGCCAGATCCCGGTCGGGGGGGAGGCGGCCGCCAGGGCGAGCCCGCCGGCCAGGGCCGCCGCCAGCGCCCACCCCAGGCGCAGTCCACCGGCGGCCCGGTCCTGGCCCGGGTCAGCGGCCCGCTCCGGCGGGCCCGGCTGGCCTGCGGTCCCCTCCTCCGGCGCGGCCGGCTGGCTCGCGGCAGCCACTCCCTGCGGCGCGGACGCGCCGCCGGGGTCACCGCTCGCGCCGGTCAGCGTCACCGGCCCTCCCACCAGTCGTTAGGAATAATGCTTGTCTCTGCGAGCGTAACCGGCCGCCGGGCCATGGCGGGGCCGGGCGGGATGGCGCAAGTGCCGCACCGCCGGTCATCGTGCGTGATACTCTCCTCACGGTCTGTTCTCGGACGAAGGGGTTTCCCCGCCCCCGGAGGGGCTTCCGCATCACGGCCATGATCAGGATCCGATATGCCGACCTGCCGGAGGGCTTATTCGCCCGTGCCGAGGCTCAGGGCAGGCACACCATCATCTACCTGCGTCCCGGGCTGACCGCGGCGCAGCGCAAGGAAGCGCTGCGGCGGGCCAGGCGGTCGGGCCGGATGGGGTACGGTCCCCGCCTGCCCGCGATGGCGGTCCAGCTAGCGGTGGCGGCCGACCAGGTGCGGGTCACCCTCGGCTACACCACCGCGGCCGTGCGCCAGCATCTGCTGTCCAGCCTGCTGCTGGCCGGCGTCATGACCACGGCCGTGATCTGCTACGTGCTGTTCGTCTCGGTGTCGATCAGGTTCATCCACCCGCCCACCGAGGCGGAATACCGGCACCTGGCACCGCACCCGGCCGCCGCACCGTTCCGCCCGTTCGGGTCGGCCGGACCCAGCCGGCCCCGGCCGGGCCGCCCGGGCTCGTCCGGGCTGGCCGCCCCCCCGTCCCAGGACCAGCCCTCACCCGAATCGCGCTCCTCGGCCCCCGCTCCGTACGGGACGGGTTCCGGCTCACCGGGGCCTTCCTCGAGCCGGACGCCGGGCCCCTCACCGTCACCCTCGCCCACCTCGTCCGGCGTCTGCCTGGTCGTCGGCCCGCTCGGGGTCTGCCTGCAGGTGTAGGTAGCCTGCTGCCAGCGGGCGATGGGAGTTGGCTGGAGTGAGCCGCCGGGGCTGGGTGCTGTTCACCCTGATGAGCGTCATCTGGGGAATGCCCTATCTGTTCATCAAGGTGGCGGACGGCGGGGTCTCGGTGCCCGTGCTGGTGTTCGCCCGGGTGACGGTGGCCGCTGCGGTGCTGCTGCCGCTGGCGCTGCGCCGCCGTCAGTTCGCGGGCCTGTGGCGGCACTGGCGGTGGCTGGTGCTGTTCGCCTGTGTCGAGATGATCGCCCCGTGGGCCCTGCTGTCCAATGCCGAGCGGCAGCTGTCGAGCTCGATGAGCGGGCTGCTGATCGCGTCGGTGCCGATCATCACCGTGGTGCTCGCCCGGCTGACCGGCGGCACCGAGCGGCTGACCCCGGCCCGCTGGGCTGGCCTGCTCACCGGGCTGGCCGGGGTGGCGGTCCTGGCCGGGCGGGGCGCGCTCGGCGGCGACGCCTGGTCGGTCGCCCAGGTCATGCTGGTCGCCCTCGGCTACGCGACCGGCCCGATCATCGCCAACCGCAGGCTCGCCGACCTGCCGGTGCTGGGCGTCAACGCGTTCTGCCTGAGCTTCGCGGCCATCGTCTACGCCCCGGCCGCCGCCCTGACCTGGCCCGCCGCGGTGCCGCCGGCGCGGATCCTGGCCTCGCTCGCGGCCCTGGGCGTCATCTGCACCGCCATCGCGTTCGTGCTGTTCTTCAACCTCATCGCCGAGGTCGGGCCGGCCCGCGCCCTGGTCATCACCTACGTCAACCCGGCGGTGGCGGTGGCGCTCGGGGTGGCGGTCCTCGGTGAGCCGCTGACCCCCGAGATCGTGGCCGCGTTCGTGCTCATCCTGGCCGGTTCGGTGCTGGCCACCAGGCCGAGCCAGCCGGGACAGGCCGCCACCGTGGCCGCGGGACATCCCGAAGCCGTCGGCACCCCGGAAAATGCCCCGGCTGGCGAGGCCGCCCCCGGCTAGACTCACCGGCGTGATTGACCTCAAAGCAGCGCGGCAGGAGCCGGAGCGCTACCGGGCGGCGCTGGCCCGTCGCGGTGCCGCGGACGACTTCGACGCGCTGTTCGCCGCCGACGCCCGCTGGCGCGAGCTGACCGAACAGACCGAATCCCTGCGGGCCGAGCAGAAGAAGTCGTCCAAGGGCGGGCCACCCAGCCCCGGCCAGATCGCCGATCTGCGGCGGCTCGCTGACGAGCTGGCCAACGCACAGGCCGAACTCGGGCAGGCGGACCACGAGCGCCAGGCGCTGCTCGACCGGATCCCCAACCTGCCGGATCCGACCGCCGCCGACGGCATGGCCGAGGAGGATGCGCAGACGTTGCGCACCTGGGGCGAGCAGCCGTCGTTCGGGTTCACCCCGCGCGACGCGGCCGACCTTGGATCACCCCGCGGGTGGATCGACATGGCCCGCGGTGCCCGGCTGTCCGGCTCCCGGTTCGCCTACCGGATCGGCGACGTGGCACTGGCCGAGCTGGCGCTGTACCGGTTCGTGCTGGACGCCCTGGCGGGCAAGGGCTTCCTGCCGGTGCTGGGGCCGGTCATGGTCGGGGAGCGGGCCATGTACGGCACCGGGTTCCTGCCCACCGAGGAGTCCAACCTCTACCGGCTGGAAAAGGACGACCTGTACCTGACCGGCACCTCCGAGGTGGCGCTGGCCGGGATCCACATGGACGAACGGCTGGAAGAGGCTGACCTGCCCGCCCGCTACGCGGCGTTCAGCACCAACTTCCGGCGTGAGGCCGGGGCGGCCGGCAAGGACACCCGTGGCATGTTCCGCGTCCACCAGTTCGACAAGGTGGAGATGTACGTCTACTGCGTGCCCGAGCAGTCCAGGGACATCCACGAGGAGCTGCTCGCGCACGAGGAGGAGATCGTCCAGGCTCTCGGCCTGCCCTACCGGGTGCAGAACATCGCGGTCGGGGACCTCGGCGGCCCGGCCGCCAAGAAGTACGACATCGAGGCCTGGTTCCCGGCCCAGCAGCGCTACCGCGAGATCACCTCGTGCTCGAACACCACCGACTACCAGGCCCGGCGGCTGAACATCAGGTTCCGCCGGGACGGGCAGCTGGAGTTCGTGCACACCCTGAACGGGACCGGTGCGACCGCCCGGGCGCTGCTCGCCATCATGGAGAACTTCCAGGACGAGGGCGGCACGGTCGCCGTGCCGCAGGTGCTGCACTCGTTCGGCGCTCCGGCCACTATCGGCTGACCAGCCGCCTCACCGCCCACGCAGACCCCACTCCGCCGCCCGCGAAGACCAACTTCGCCGCCCGCGCAGACCCACTCGACCGCCCGCGCAGAGCCCACTCCGCCGCTCGCGAAGTTCCGCCCAACCGCGCCCGGTCCGCTGACGTCTCAGGATCGGGGACCAGGCACGCGGGAAGGCGGCCGCCATGATGAGGCACACGCACTGGCACTGGTTCCCGGTGGTGGCGGCCGGCCTGCTGCTGGCCGTGACGGCGTGCGGCACGACCGCTCACACTCCGGCCGCGGCCCGCACGGTCACCTGCCCGGTGGCTTTCCCGTGGCCGGACCGGGTGGCGGCCAGCGCGCCGCGGCCCGTCCCCGGCGGCCTGATCCCGGCGCGCCCGGTGACCGCGGTGATCTGCCAGTACCCGCTGGGCGTGCCTCAGGCCAAGGCGGGCATCGCGCGCCGGATCGCCCTCCCCGCCGCCGCGGCCGACGGCCTGGCCGCGGTGCTCGATGGCGCCGGCCCGGCGCCCGCTGACGTGCGCCGCTGTAGCGGCCTGCGGGCGGACCTGCCGTTCGCGCAGGTGCTCCGGTTCGGCTACGCCAGCGGCCGGGTCATCTCGGCGGCGGTCCAGTACAGCCCCTGCCCGGTCGCGCTGGTCACGGTCGGCCGCCGGGCCGTGGGCCTGCCCGGCCCGGCCAAGGACGACCTGTTCTACGACACCTCGCTGGGCCCGGCCAGCCAGGGCCCGCGGACGCCGGCGCTGATCGGCCTGACCGCGGCGGCGGCCTCGGCCACGGCCCGGCGCGGCCACTTTGACCTGCTGGTGGACGGCGGAGCGGTGGACCCCCGGGTGCCGTTCGGGACGGTGATCTTCCAGACCGACCCGCCGGGCTGGCCGGAAGGCTCCGGGCAGGTCAACGTGATCCTCGCGGTCCGGCCCGCCCCGGCGTGCACGGCCCGGCAGCTCGCCGCCGGGTTCACCGGTGCCCAGCCGGGCGCGGGCAACGACATGGGCAGCATCGTCGTCCGCGACATCGGCGCGGTGCCGTGCACCCTGCCTGGGCCGCTGCGGCTGACCGGCCTGGGCGTGGCCGGCCGCCCGGTCACCGGCACGGTCAGCAGCACGGTGGCTGGCCCGGCGGTGCTGAGCCCGGGCGCCGCGCCCGTCAGCCGCCTGGGACGGCTGGCCCCCGGCGAACTCGTGGGCACGCTCCTGCTCGCCGCCGAGTACCGGGACGACCCGGCCAGCCCGGATGGCCTGTGCACCGCGCATCAGGTCGCGCCGGCCCGGTGGCGGATCACCCTCCCGGCCGGCCCGGCCATCACCGTGCCGAACGCGGTTGCCCACTGGACCG
>DATDGI010000127.1:0-1939 GCA_036522155.1 Streptosporangiaceae bacterium | reverse complement strand
GGCGCGGCCGTCCGGCGGGCTCAGCCGCCGTACAGGGCGTCGATGTCGTCGGCGTACTTGGCATGCACGATCCGGCGCTTGAGCTTGAGGGTGGGCGTGAGCTCCTCGGTCTCGGCCGTCCATTCCACCGGCAGCAGCCGCCACTGCTTCACCTGCTGCACCCGGGCCAGCCGCTCGTTCGCGGCCGCGACCGCGGCCTCCACCTCGGCCAGCACCTGCGGGTGGGTGACCAGCGCGGCCAGCGAGTCCGCCTCGATGCCACGCGCCCTGGCCCAGGCGGGCGCCACCTCACCGTCCAGGGTGAGCAGGGCGACCACGTACGGCCGCGAGTCGCCGAACGCCAGCGCCTGCCCGACCAGCGGGTGCGCGACCAGCAGGTTCTCGATCCCGGCCGGGGAGATGTTCTCCCCGCCGGCCGTGATGATCAGCTCCTTCTTGCGGTCGACCACCGACACGAACCCGTCGTCGTCCATGGCGCCGATGTCACCGGTGTGCAGCCAGCCGTCGGCGTCGATGAGGGCCGCGGTCTGCTCGGGCAGGTTCAGGTAGCCAGGGGTCACGATCGGCCCGCGGACGCAGATCTCGCCGTCGCCGGCGATCCTGACCTCCATGCCGGGGAACACCCGGCCGACCGTGCCGACCCGGAACGCATCGGCGGTGTTGGACGTGAACGCGCCGGTGGTCTCGGTCATCCCGTAGATGTCGAGGATCATCATGCCCAGGCCGGCGAAGAACGCGGCCACGTCCGGCGGCAGCGGGGCGGCCGCGCTGGATACCACCTTCGCCTCGCCCAGGCCCAGCAGCGAGCGGATCGGCCCGAGCACCGCCTCGTCGGCCTGGCGGAACTGCTCGGCCAGCTCGGGCGGGGTGGAGTGGCCGAACTGCCGGCTCTCGACATAACGCCGGCCGGCGTCCATGGCCGCGGCCACCGCCTGCCGGCGGCCGTCGTCCGGCTCGGCGGCGAGCAGGGCCTGGATGCCCGCCCGCACCTTCTCCCAGACCCGGGGCACCCCGAAGAACGCGGTCGGCCTGACCGCGCCGACCACGCCGATGAGTTCGGTCACCACCGGGCAGAAGTGCACGTGCCCGGCGGTGACCACCGGCAGGTAGATGCTGAACATCCGCTCGGCGATATGGGCCATCGGCAGGTACGACACCCAGCGGACGCCGGGGGCCACCGACCCGGTGGCCACCGCGGCCGCCACCTCGTAGAGCACGTTGTGGTGGGTGAGCAGGACCCCCTTGGGGTTCCCGGTCGTGCCCGAGGTGTACAGCAGGGTCACCGGGTCCTCGGGGCCGATGGCGGCGATCCGGCCCGCCACCCCGGCCGGGTCGGCGGCGTACCGCTCCGCGCCCAGCGCCGCGAAATCGTCCCAGGCCAGGTAGCGGTCCCCGGCCGGGCAGGCGGCGCGGTCCCGGACGATGATCTTCACCAGGCCGGGCAGCCGGTCCAGCACCGGCTGCCAGCGGGCCAGTTCGGCGGCCCCGTCCAGCACCGCCATCCGGGCGTCGCAGTCCCCGGCCACGTAGGCGATCTGCTCTGCGGCCAGCGTCGCGTAGATGGTGACCGGGGTCCCGCCCGCGTGCACCACCGCCTGGTCGGCCAGCACGTGCTCGGACCGGTTCGGCATCATGAGCGCGACCCGCTCCCCCCGGGCCAGGCCGAGCGCCGCGAACCCGGCCGCCTGTTCCAGCACCCGCTGCCGGGCCTGGGCCCAGGTCAGCGTCTGCCAGCCGGCCCCGTCCAGCCGGTCGGACAGGGCGGGCGCGTCCGCCGCGCTGGCGGCGGTGTCGCGCAGGTGGTCGCATACGGTCCGGCCGGCGATCTCCGCCTCGATCCCGGCCCGGCGCTGGAGGATGTCAGGTGTGGTCATGCACGCATGCCACCACGTCGGCCGGCCGGCCGCAACCACCCACCCCCCGACCCCCCGCTAACCTC
>DATDGI010000126.1:0-21209 GCA_036522155.1 Streptosporangiaceae bacterium | reverse complement strand
GATGCGCCAGCGGTACCGCCTGCTGATCCCGGTGCGGCAGCTGGCCAGCCCGGACGACATCGCCGGGGCGGTGGCGTTCCTGGCCGGGCCGGGTTCCGGCGCGGTCATCGGGCAGGTGCTGCAACCCAACGGCGGCGTGACGCGGACGCGAGCCTGATCCCTCGCGATTACGGACGGGAGACAACATGCCTGGGCGCAGCAGCGATCCGGTCGGTCCGGTGGACGGGAGGACCGTGCCCCGGTTCGCGGGCTCGGGGTCGTTCGCCCGGCTGCCGGAGATCGACCGGGTCCCTGACTATGACGTCGCCGTGCTGGGGGTGCCGTTCGACAGCGGCACGTCCTACCGGCCCGGGGCCCGGTTCGGACCGATGGCGGTCCGGCAGGCCTCCCGGCACCTGCGGCCCGGCCACCACGTCGAGCTGGACTGCAGCCCGTTCACGGCGATCCAGGTGGTCGACGCCGGGGACGTGCCTGTTACGCCGTTCTCGATCGACGAGGCCATGGGGCAGATCGCTGGGCACGCCGCGGATCTGCTCCAAGGCGACCGCAAGGTCATCGCCATCGGCGGCGACCACACGATCGCGCTGCCGATGCTGCGGTCGGTGGTGCGTGAGCACGGCCCGGTCGCGCTGGTGCACTTCGACGCCCATCTGGACACCTGGGACACCTACTTCAACGCGCCGACCACGCACGGCACCATCTTCCGGCGGGCGTTCGAGGAGGGGCTGCTGGTCGAGGACCACTCGATCCACGTGGGCATCCGCGGCCCCATCTACGGCCGCGACGACCTGGAGGACGACCGGCGTTTCGGGTTCCGGACCATCCGGGCCAGCGACGTCGACGTCCTCGGCGTGGCCGGGGCCATCGACGCGATCACCGAGCGGACCGCCGACCTGCCGGTCTACCTGTCCATCGACATCGACGTGCTTGACCCGTCCTTCGCGCCGGGCACCGGGACGCCGGAGGCGGGCGGGCTCACCAGCCGCGAGCTGCTGCGCATGCTGCGCGGCCTGACCGGCCTCAACCTGGTCAGCGCGGATCTGGTCGAGGTGGCACCGGCCTACGACCATGCCGAGATCACGGCGCTCGCCGCCGCCACGGTGATCTTCGACGTGGTGGCACTGCTCGGCAAGCGGGCGTGACCCGTGACCGGATCCGGGGGAGATGACGCCCTGACCGTCGATGTCATCGTCATCGGCGGCGGCCTGTCCGGCGGCCTGCCGGCCGCGGCCTACCTGCAGAAGGCGGGCCTGCAGGTGCTGATCCTGGAGGCGAACGCCGAACTCGGGTCGTTCTGCTGCTCCCACGAGACCTGGCCGCAGACGCTGGACAGCCCGCACGTGGGGGTGTCCTTCGCCGGCAACTCGCCGGTGATCGCCGACCTGGACCTTGAGCGGTACGGATTCAGGTTCGCCGCCTCCCCGGTGCTGCTCGCCACCACCTACCGGGACGGCACCAACTGCCTGATCTGCCAGGACCCGGCCCGGACCGCGGAGAACTTCGCCCGTCACTCGGGCCGGGACGGCCAGCGGATGCTGGAGATCCAGTCCCGCGTGCACGAGACCATGGTCGAGTTCAACGAGCTGAGCTCCTTCTCGCCGCACCCCGACCCCAGCAAGCTGGAACGGGTCTTCGAGCTGTGCGCGTACGCCATGGACTTCCCGGTCGAGCAGATGATGGAGATGACCGGGCCGGAGCTGTGCGAGCGAACGTTCGAGTCGGACGCGTGCCGGCAGATCCTGATGACCCCGGTGGCGTTCTGGGAACATGGCGCGCCGTTCGCCCGCGGCCAGGGTGCGTTCGGGACGACGTTCGCGCTGTACTACACCACCGGTGTCGGCATCGGCGGCAACGAGATCCAGGTCGACGCGCTGACCCGCTGCTATCTCAGCCACGGCGGGCAGGTGTGGACATCAGCGGCGGTCGAGGAGGTGCTGGTCGGCCAGGGCCGCGCGGCCGGTGTCCGGCTGTCGGAGCGGTCGCTGTACCCGGGCCGGGAGGTGCGTGCCCGGCACGCGGTGATCTCCAACACCGGGGTCCCTGAGACGCTTCGCCTGGTGGGTGAGCAGGTCATCGAGGCGGCTGACCCGCTGCTGGCGGCCAAGATGCGGTACTGGCAGATGGGCCTGCGCGGTTCGCACGTGACATCGTGGCTGCTCGACCGGCGCATCTCCTGGCAGTCGGCCCCGTTCGACCCGCTGATCGACGAGGCCATCCTGGTCTACCGGGCCTTCGACTCCTGGGAAGGCACCAAGCAGTACCTGGTCGACATGCTCGGCAACGACACCTGGAAGGTGTCGGGCCAGCTCATGGAGTTCACCTATCCGGCCCCGGCCGATCCCACCAGCACCTCGCCCGAGGGGCACACGGTGCTGCGGGCGGAGGAGTGTTTCCCCTACGCCCTGCACGGCCTGGGCGGCCCGCAGGCCTGGGACGGGCCGCTCCGGCACGACCTGGTGGCCGCGCGCCATTCGGTGATGAGGCAGCTGGTGCGGGACTGGGACGACAGCGTCCTCGACTACTACGACTGGACGCCGCTGGACAACTGGCGGCTCAACCGGTCGGCGAAGTTCGGGCAGGTGGTCGGCGGCGACTTCACCGAGGACCAGTGGATCCTGGGCCGGATGCCCTACCGGCTGCCGGTGCCGGGCCTGTACATGTCGAACGGCGTCTGGCCGGTCGGCCTGAGCTGGATGGCCGCCGGTTACAACGCGGCGCAGATCGTCGCCGCCGACGCGGGAGTGCGGGACCAGCCGTGGTGGGCCGCACGGCCGTGCGAATGGTATGAGCACAACCTCCCGCGCCTGCTCGCGCGTGATCGGCCGGCCAGCGCCGGGCCGGAGACGGCGTCATGACCAGCGGTTATCAGGTCGTCATCATCGGCGGCGGGCCGAACGGCCTGACCGCGGCCGCCTATCTTGCCGGGTCGGGCGTGGACGTGGTGGTGCTCGAGCGGCGGTTCGAGCGCGGCGGGACCATGGCCTCCGACGACTATTCGACCCCGTTCACCTACAACCTGGCCCAGGCGGCCCTGCCGCTCGGCGCGGGCAACCCGGTCGCGGCCGAGCTGGGCCTGGCCGGCCGCGGAGTGGTGTTCATCGAGCCCGGGGTGGCCGCCGAGGTGATCACCCCGGACGGGGAGCACGTCATCGGCCGCGGCGGGGCCGGGCTCGGCGCGCGCGTGCAGGCGATGCTCGCCTCCATCAGCCGGGCCTGCGCCCCCGCCCTGTACCGGCCGCCGGAGCCGGAACCGGCGCTGATCGCGGGCTGGCGGTCTCGCGGCGAGGACGCCGCGGCCGATCTGGCCGGCCTCACCCCGGCCGCGGCCGCCGCCCTCGCCAGCAGCGAGCCCGGTCGGCTGGCGTTGCGCTATGCCTGTGCGGCCAGCGGGTTCGCCGATCCGGACGGGCGCCTCGGTCCCGTCGGCGGATTCCTGATCGCCAGCTGGTTCTCGCCGGTGCTGGTCGCGGGCGGCTCGAAGAACCTGCCGAACGCCCTGTTCCGAATGGCCACCAGTGCCGGGGCGTCCTGCGAGGTGTCGGCGCGGGTGACCCAGGTCCGCCGCGCGGGAGATGATTACCTGCTGTCCTGCGCCGACGGGCGGCAGGTGCGGGCGGGCACCGTCATCAGCACGCTGGATCCCCGCACCACTTTCACCACGCTGCTGGATCCGGCCCAGGTCCCAGCCGAACTGGCCGCCGCCGGCCGTGACTGGCGGTTCGACGACCTGGCCTGCTTCACCGCGCACTTCGGCATCGCCGGGGTGCCCCCCGTGTCCCGGCACGGCCGGGAGCCCTACCTGCGGCTGGCCGGCTTCACCGGCACCCAGGATCTGGAGGACCACCTGGCGGCGGTGCGCGGCGGGCGGCTGCCGGAACGGCCGGCCGGCAGCCTGACCGTGACCACGGCGCACGACCCGCTGCAGGCCTCGCCCGGTCCGTACGGGCCGCTGCACACGCTGCGTTTCGACACCTTCGCGCCGGTGCACCACCCGGACGGTTCATGGGACCGGGCCCGGCGCGATTACCGGGCCGGCTGCTGGCGCTTCTTGTGTGAGGAGTTCCCCGAGCTGCGCGAGGCGCGGCTGATCGCGCAATTCGCGGACGCACCGGGCGACCTGAGGCGGCGGTTCGGCACGACCGCCGCGGGCACCGTCCGGCAGGGCATCCTCAGCCCGGCGCAGGCCCTGGACAACCGGCCGCACCCGGCGTGCGCGGCCACCCGGACGCCGGTCCCCGGGCTGTACCTGGGTGGTGGCGGGGTGCACCCAGGAGTACCCGGCCTGCTCAGCGCGGGCATGCTCGCCGCCCAGGCGGTCCGGGCCGACCTCGGGCTCGCCGGCCCGGCGGGGGCACGGCCATGAGCGGCCAGCAGCCGGCCCACCCGGCCACCACCCGGCGCGGCCAGGGGGTGACCGCGGACGGTGAGTTCTTCATGCCCACCCGGGTGTTCTTCGGCCGCGGCGTGGCCAGTCAGGCCGGCCTGCGGGTGGCCAGCCTCGGTGCGCGCCGGGTGATGCTGGTCACCGACCCCGGCGTGCGGGCGGCCGGGCTGGCCGATCCGGTCCTGGATCACCTGGCGGAAGCGGGCCTGGAAGTGCTGGCCTTCCAGCAGGTGGAACCGAATCCGCGGGATGTGGACTGCCTGGCCGGCACGGAGCTGGCCGCCGACTTCGGGGCGGACGGGCTCGTCGCGGTCGGCGGCGGCTCGGCCATCGACTCGGCCAAATGCATCGCCCTGCTGCGGGCCAACGGCGGTCACCCGCGGGACTGGGAAGATTTCGGTGCCCTGCGGGCCGACCCGCTGCCCGTCCTGGCCATCCCCACCACCGCCGGCACCGGGAGCGAGGTCAGCCCGTCAGCGGTGATCACCGACACCGCGCGCAAGAAGAAGATGAACCTGTTCGACATGCGCAACTGCCCGCGGATCGCGCTGGTCGATCCCGATCTCACCCTGTCCTGCCCGCCGCCGGTGACCGCGGCCGCGGGCATGGACGCCCTCTCGCATGCCGTCGACTCCCTGCACTGCCGCCTGGCCACCCCCGCCTCCGACGCGCTGGCCCTGGAAGGGGCACGGCTGGTGGCGCACTACATCCGCCAGGCGGTCGCCTCGCCCGGCGACATCGAAGCGAGGTGCGGCATGGCCCAGGGCAGCCTCACCGCCGGGATCGCGGTCGGGCTCACCGACGTGGCCGGGGCTCACTGCCTGGCCGAGGCCATCGGCGGGCTTTACGGCCACCCGCATGGTTATTGCTGCGCCCGCAGCATGCCACCGATCATGGATTACAACCTGCCGGTGAGCTCGGCCAAGTATGCCCGGCTGGCGGACGCCTTCGGGCTGGCCGCCGGGCAGGCCAGCAACCCGGAGCGCGCGCGGCTGGCCATCGCCTTCATCCGCCAGCTCAATGAGGATCTCGGTGTGCCGCCCATGCGGCAGCTGATCCGCGCCGAGGATCTGAACCTGCTGGGCGAGAAAGCCGAGCAGAACACGAGCACGCCGTCGAACCCCCGGGCGGCCGACGCGGCGGCCTTCACCGCGATGTTCGCCCGGGAGCTTGGCTGATCCCGGCCCAGCGCCGCGGCGGGCCGCGCCGTTATTGCGGCCGGCTGTGGCTGAGGTAGCGCAGCCCGTGCTTCAGGTAAACGCGAGGGTTGGTGTCCAGGTATCTCGCCCAGCCTGGGTCGGGCTCGCCCCGCATCGAGGCGAAACAGGCCAGGCCGTAGCCGAACATCTGCTCGGTCAGGTAGCCCAGCTGCTGCGCCTGCCAGCCACCCACCCGCTGGAAGCCCGAGTAGCCAGGCAGGCGGCTGAAGTCGAAAGCGGCGTTGGCACTGAAGATGCCCATCCCCAGGTAGATGGTCAGCAGATCGGTGAGCGGCTCCTGGTCCTTGCGGTCGGCCGGCACCCGGCCCTCCCCGAGCAGCCGGACGTGCCCGAGTTCGTGCGCGATCACCGCCAGCAGCCGGGCCGGTGCGCCGGTATTAGCCCGGTCGATGGTGATCACCGGCGAGCCGCTGGCGGAGGCCGTGTACTCCCCGGCGGCGCCACGGACCTGGCTGATGCCCATCGGCACAAGCCGCTGCAGGGACTCGCCGTGATCGAGGTCATCGCTGAACTCCACGCCCACCTCGGCTTGCACTCCCATGTAGCCGGCCACCCGGCGGACCGCACCCCGCACGTCCTCGTCGCTGCCCGAATAGGGCGGAGGGAAGTACTCGCTGGTGGGCAGGATCACCGGGGCGCTCAGCGGCCCATCGCCGAACTGGCCACGGAACCATTCCAGGTTGTCCTGGATCCAGTCCCGCTCGCGATCCTCGACCGGGCACTCGTGACCGAACAATGCCACTGCCGGACCGCCTTCCCTCCACTTTTCTGGCCGCACCCGAACGGTGGCACGCGGCCGGTCCCGTCCGCAAGATACGGCCCTGCGGCCCCGGCCTGGTCACTGCCCGGCGGGCCAGCTGAAGGTGGACAGCTCGCCGGCGGCCATGGTCACCGTTGTGCCACGGCTGGTGCGCGCGTCCACCACCTGGAACGTGGCCGGGCTGGGGTGGCCGTTATAGGCGTACAGGACGACCGACCCATCCGGGTTCACCAGCGCGGCGGTGGTCACCGCATCGGGGTAGGTCTGGTAAGCCACATACGCCGCGCCGAAGGTAGTGGCGGCGCATCGCAGCGCGCCCGGCTGCGCGGACATGGACATCTGGGCGAGGGCGTAGTACCCGGTCCGGCGGGTGATGGCCCCAGTGCTGCTGTCCACCGTGACCACCCCGAGGCGGCCGGGCTTGCCCTGGTTGGGCTCGCCGTTCTGGTCGAGCGCCAGGTTCCACAGCATCACGCTGGACGCCCCGGCCGCGACGCCCTGCGCCACGTACCCACCGGCGGTCCCTGCCATCTGGGTGGCGAGAGACTCCTTCACCAGGTTCCGGAACTCGGTGAGGTGCAGGGTGGCCGAGGGATGGGCGGAACGGCTGCCGCTCATCACCGACGGGTCTCCGGCATAGCCGTGGTAGGCGATCCCGGAGACGTACCTGCCGGCGCCGGTGAGTACGCCGGTGCCGTAGCTGGCCCCGGTCCACTGGTCGTCCAGGGCGAGCACCCGTACGTCCCCGAACCCGGCGCTGGCCAGGGCGGGGCCGAGGTGGGAGCCGATGAAAGCTTCCTCATGTGACTGGCTGAGCTGCAGGAACACGGCGGACAGCGGCTCGTTCTGCGCCGTGACCGCCCACACGGGGATGCCGAGCGCCTTGTAGGCCCGCAGGAACTTCACGAAGTAGGCCGCATAAGCGCCGTACCACCTGGTGCTGAGCGTGCACCGATTGGCTTCGAACGTCCCGCTCGCGAGCATCCAGGCCGGGGGCGTCCACGGAGTAGCGACGATCTTCACCGCCGGGTTGGCCGCCAGGATCTCCCGCACGACCGGCACGATGAAGGCCCGGTCGCGGGCTACGGAGAAGTGATTCATGCCCGGGTCGGTTCTCCCGCTGGGCAGGTCGTCATAGGTGTAGCCCACCGGTTCGCTGCGGAAGTCCGAGGAGCCTATGCAGACGCGGAGCATGCCCCACCGGCAGGGGCCACCGGGCGCGAACAGCTCAGCGAGCAGCGACCGACGCGCGGCCGGGCTCAGATAGTTCCACAGAACGTAGGCGGCGGAGTCGGTCAGGGCCGCCCCGGTGCCGTAGAAGGGCTGGTAGGTCGCTGCCGGGTCCACCACCACGTCGGACGGGCCGGGCGTGACGGCTGCGAACCGCGGGAGCGGCGAGGCCGCCAGGACCTGGGTGGTGAGATCGGAGGTGGTCGTCACCCGCTGGGCGGGCACCGGCCTGGCGGCGGGCAGGCGGTGCGGGGCGCAGCCGAGCGATGGCAGCATCGCCGCAGTGGCGCCGAGAGCCGTGGCGCCGAGAAAGGCGCGGCGTGACAGGCCATGACGACCGTCCATGCCGCTGAGGATAGAGATGAGTCCCCGGGCCATGGCCAGCGTGGGACTGGTAGCCGGGCGGCTGGGCGCTCAGCGGCGCAGCCGGGACCGCCGCGCGATGACCGCCCGGGCGATGATCGACAGCAGCAGCACACCGGCGATGAGGACCAGCGCGCCGGTCCAGGCCCGCGCCTGCTGGGCGGGGAAGGGCGACCGGGAGCTATTGAAGATCTCCAGCGTGAGCGACGCCTCCGGGCCGTTCCAGGAGCCCCAGCCGACCAGCAGCTGGTTGCCGAACGCGGTGAGCAGCAGGGGGGCCGTCTCGCCCGCGGCCCTGGCCACGGCGAGCAGGACACCGGTGGTGATCCCCGGGAGGGCCGTCGGCAGAGTGACCGAGACGATCGTGCGCCAGCGGCGTACCCCGAGGGCCAGGCTGGCCTCCCGGAGCGTCGCCGGGACCAGCCGGAGGGCCTCCTCGGAGGTACGGACGATGAGGGGCAGCATGAGGATGCCCAGCGCTAGGCCGCCCGCCCAGCTGGAGAAGGAGTGAGTCTCCAGCACCACCACGGTGAAGACGAAGATCCCGACGAAGATGGACGGGATGCCGGTCATCACGTCGGCGATGAAGCGCACGACGGTGGCGAGCAGGCCGCGGGGCTTGTACTCGTTCAGGTACACCGCGGCGAGCACGCCGATCGGCACCGAGACAACAGTGCCCAGGGCCACCATCTTGATCGTGCCCCTGACGCCCGCCCCGAATCCACCGCCGGTCGCCGTCACCAGGAAGGGCTCGGGCTGGGTGAGGAAGCTGGCCGACAGCTGGCCGATCCCCTTGGCGATCACGTCGGCCAGGATGAAGGCGAGCGGCACGATCGCCACGGCGACCGCCACCCACATGGCGACCACCATGATCCGGTCGCGGCGGTGGCGGGCCGCCAGTGACTTTGTGCCGCCTGGGCGTAGTAGTTCGTTCATACCGGCGCCTGCCCGGTCCCGCGGATGATGAACCTGGCGGCCATGTTGATGAGCAGGGTCAGGGTGAACAGCACCACCCCGAGCGCGATCAGCGCGGCCTTGAACAGCGGCAGGCTGGCCGCCTCGTTGAACTGCAGGGCGATGTTCGCCGCGATCGTCGACCCCTGCTGGAACATGTGGTCCGTGATCTTGTTGGGCACACCACCGATCAGGTAGGCCACAGCGATGGTCTCGCCCACCGCCCGCCCGAAGCCGAGCATCACCGCCGCGACGATGCCTTGCCGGGAGCGGGGGAGGACGGCCAGCCTGATCATCTCCCACCGGGTTGCCCCGAGCGCGAGGGCCGCCTCCCGTTCGTCGGCGGGGACCGTGCGGAAGACCTCGCGGGAGATGGCGGAGATGATGGGGGTGATCATCAGCGCCAGGATCACGCCCGCGGTGGCGAAGTTCCGGCCCGACGCGAACTGTGCGAACAGCGGGATGAAGCCGAGGTGATTCGACAGCGGCTGCTCCACGTACCGGGTGAGGAAGGGCACCAGGACGAAGACCCCCCACAGCCCGTACACGACGCTCGGCACCGCGGCGAGCAGGTCAACGAGATAGCCGAGCGGCGTGCCGAGGCGCGGCGGGGCCACCTCGCTGATGAACAGCGCGATCAGCACGGAGACAGGCACGGCGAGCACGAGCGCGATAACGGACGTGACGAGCGTTCCGTAAATGAAGGCCAGGCCACCGAAGTGGCTGATGTTCGGGTTCCAGTCGTTGGAGGTGACCAGACCGATGCCGGAGTGCTGGAACGCTGGCCAGGCCGCCCAGGTGGTACGCACCAGCATGCCGGCCAGCAGGATCAGCACGATGCTGGCGCAGGCGGCGGCGGCGAACCGGAACAGGGTGTCGGCGGGCCGCCTGCGCTGATGGACAGCCAGGCGGCCCGCCGGGACCACGGTCATGCTGAGCCGTTGCCTGGTCAGGACACGGTCTTGAGCGCGGCCTGGTCCAGCGCGATGAGTTTGCTCGGCAGCGGCACGTAACCGAGCTTCGTCACCTCGCTCTGCTGGGCCGCCAGCAAGTCCCACTCCAGCCATGCCTTCACGGCGTTGGTCGCCGCCGCGTTCTTCGGCTTCTGGGCGATGAGGATGTAGGTGGGGGTCACTATCGGGTACGCCGCGCTGGCGGACGAATTATTCAGGCTGAAGGTCAGGTGGGTCAATGTAGTGGGGTAGGTGGCGTTCGCGGCCGCAGCTTCGGTAGAGGCCGTGGACGGCGCCACGAACTGCCCGGAGGAGTTCTTCATCGAGGCAAAGGGGATGTGCCCCTGGGTGGCGTAGCCGTATTCCACGTAGCCGATCGCGCCCTTGGTCTGCTGGACCGCGGCCGCGACCCCGGAACTCCCGGTGGCTCCGGTGCCCACGGGGAAGGCCGGCGTCTTGCTCGCGCCAATCTGGCTTGCCCACGTGGGGGAGATCGCCGATAGGTACGACGAGAAGGCGAAGGAGGTCCCCGACGAGTCCGCCCTCCATGTCGGCTGGATCGCGTCCGACGGAAGCGTCACCCCGGGGTTCAGCGCCTTGATGGCCGGGTCATTCCAATGCGTGATCTTCCCGAGGTAGATGTCCGCGAGCGTGGGCCCGTCCAGCTTGAGGTTCGAGATGCCGGGCTCGTTGTAGATGAGCACCACCGCTCCGATGATCATCGGTATGTGCAGGACCACGCTCCCCTGCGCGGCCTGCGCGGCGGCCTGCTCGGTGCTCGTCATCGGGGCGTCGGTGGCGCCGAAGTCCACGACACCCTGGGTGAACTCCGATATCCCGCCGCCGGAGCCGATGGCCTGGTAGTTGACCTGGACATTGTGGCTGGTGTGGTACTGCCCGGCCCACTGCTGATACATGGGCGCGGCGAAGGTGGAGCCGGCGCCGTTGATGGTCGATGCTGAGCCTGATCCTCCCCCGCTGGTGGAACTGCTGCTGCTGCTGCACGCGGCCGCTGCCAGCAGGATTCCCATCATGACGGCGCCCACGGCGACGCCGCGTGGGGCCAGTGTTCGCTGCCGGATCCTCATCGGACTCCTCCCGCACGTGCCTGACTGTGGTCGATGGCCGGAGATTTCTCAGTTACTGGCCCTGGATTCATTTGGGGATGAACCCCATTCCGTGCGGGTTGTTCATGCCGACGAGGATCGGGGTGATCTGGCCGGTCGACATGGTGAGCTCGCCGACGAAGCTGATCGTGGTGCCGTCGTTCGCGGCGTCAACGATGGGGCTGCCCGGCACCCAGATGTTCGAGCAGATCGAGTACACCCCCGACGCGTTGTCGGAGACCAGCATGCATCCGTTCGTCGAGGTCGGCCACACCGTGTCATCCACCTGCGCGCCCACGGAAAGGACCTTAGCCGTCTGGGACGAGGTCCCAATGTTGTGGATGAAGATGAGCTCCTGGTCGGCCTGTGAGTTGAGCACCAGGTCACCCTGCGGGTCGATGGTCTGGGAGTCGGCGTCGGTGAGGTTCAGCGTGACCGGGGTGACCGGGGGGTTGAGCGTGGGGACCTTCGCGTTGGCCATGAACGCCGGCGCCAGCTGCGCGGTGGTGCCGGACACGGTCACCTTGAGTATGGCCGGGGCGGTGTTCACGCCGGCGCTGTTCAGCGTCGGGTTGGACGCCGAGATGTACGCCGTTCCGTTGAAGAACCGGAGGTCGTCGAACCCCCCGCCCTGCGGCGGCGTCGGCACGGTGACGGTGGTGTAAGTGCTGGCCGCCGGGTTGATGATGTACAGCCGCGGCTTGGCGTCCTCGTTCGCCGTGACCCACATCATGCTGGTCGCCGGGTCCATGTGCAGCCCGTCGGCGTGACCGATCACGCTCCACGTCTTGAGCAGCTTCCCGCCGGTGGTGTACTCGGCGATGGTGCTGGTCACGGAGGTGCTGCCGTCCTTGGCGGACTGGTTCTGCCAGCCGATCCAGACATTGCTGCCGATGACCTGGATGTCATCGGGATGATTCATCTTCGTCGTGGCGGCCGCGAACAGGCACACCTGGAAGCCGGGCAGGGCCACCACGTTCGAGCTTCCCGCCGTGCTCTTGCACGCGCTGTCTGTGGCGCCCGAGCTGGTGGTGGCACTGCCACTGCTGCTGCTCGAGCAGCCGACGGCCACCAGCCCCAGCGCCGCGACAACCGCCGCGGACATTGAGATCCTGCCTATCATCCTCACCCGGTCTACCCCTTTCTGATGGGGTTCCGTTACGGGGCGTATAAGTGCTGCACTCGAATCCCCCCAGGGCACGGTTCCTGCTTGCCGGGCAGGAAGGAAACAAGTACGCCGGTAACCACGCGAAACCTTGCCGGCAGCCGAAGGTATCCACGACACATGTCCGGGAGATGAACCGCCCGGCCACTTTTGACGAAGACTGGGCCACCCGCCGACCAGGAATTGCAAAACCAGAGGACAGTTTTCGGGCTGGAAATCGCAAAGCCCCTGTACCGGGCGTTAACCGAGCGTTCGGTATCTGTCTACCCGGGCGTAACCAAGACTGTCCTACCATTCATCACGCTGGGACCGACAAGGCAGCGACCCAGGGTAAGGGCGGGAGGTGGGCCGTGGGCAGCCGGGCCAGCCGGAACGAGCCGGACCCGGTCGGCCACCTCGCCGGGAATGAGGCGCTCCCCGGTCTGGCGGAGCCCGCGCCGCTCGGCTCCGGGGAGGCGCAGCAGCTGGAAGCACAGAACCTCAATGCGTGGTTCGGTCCCCTGCATGTACTGAAGAATCTGGGCATGCGTGCGAAGGCCCGCTCGGTCACGGCCATTATCGGGCCGTCGGGGTGCGGGAAATCGACGCTGATTCGCTGCTTTAACCGGATGCATGAAGAGGTCCGCGGCGCGAGGCTCACCGGGAAAGTGCTCTTCGGCGGCAGCGACATGTACGCGCCCGGCACCGATCCGGTAGACGTGCGGCGCCAGATCGGGATGGTCTTCCAGCGTCCCACCCCGTTCCCCACGATGAGCGTGCTGGAGAACACGGTGGCCGGGCTGCGGCTCTCATCCCGGATGAGCAAGACAGAGCAGCTGGCGCGCGGCGAGGAGGCCCTGCGCCGGGCCGGGCTGTGGGACGAGGTGAAAGACCGGCTGAACCACCCCGGCGGACGGCTCTCCGGCGGCCAGCAGCAGCGGCTGTGCATCGCCCGGGCCCTGGCGGTCCAGCCGGACGTTCTGCTCATGGACGAGCCCGCGTCCGCGCTGGATCCGGCATCCACGCTGCGCATCGAGGAACTCATCGAAAAGCTCAAGACCGAGTACACCGTCGTCATCGTGACCCACAACATGCAACAGGCCACGCGGGTCGCCGACGACACCGTCTTCATGCTGGACGGTGCGGTCGTGGAGGCGGGCCCGACCAATGTGATCTTCGGTCGGCCCTCGGACCAGCGCACCGCCGACTACGTGGCCGGCCGCTTCGGCTGAGCCGGAACCCTCTGGCCCGGGCTGACCCGTCCGCCCGCCTCCAGCCCCGGCGCGCCGCTGTGCGCGGCGCCGGAGCAATCCCGGATAAATCAACCGGCCGCCTCGTGGGTAAACAAATGGCGGCAGCAGGATGAATTGGCCGGTGCTTCATTCCGCCGCGCCGTCAATGGCTGCGCGAAGGGAGGGAGTTCATGCCGGCTGCGGACGAGGCCAGGGACGTACAGTTGCCGGCTGCGGGCGAGGCCAGGGACGTACAGTCGCCGGCCGCGGACGAGGCCAGGGCCGTGCTGTCCGCTCTGCGGCTCGGCTGGTGCCTGGCCGAGGCCCGCGGCCGCAACCGGCCCGGCGGCCCGCCCGCCGGCGACATCCCCATGCCCGATCACCATGATCATGCGCTCCCGCTGCGTATCGAGCGCAGCCCCGCCGAGCTGCGGATCGAGGCGCAGACGGTGGTGGCAGAACTCGCGAAGAGGCTCGGTGTCGACGGCGCCGGCGACGGCACCAGCTTCGGCTCCGCGCTCGATAAGGCGGCCAGGAATCTGGCCCAGATACGTGCTCGGGAAGCCTCAGCCCTGGAGCGGGCGCTGCCCACCGGCCCGGCGGCCGCTGCCCAGGCGGGCATCGTCGCCATCGAGGCGGGCCAGCAGGCTATCAGCCAGGCCGCTGAGGCATCCTGGGCGGTGCTGGCCGAGCTGATCTGGCGGTTCGACACCCACATCCAGGACCGGCTCACCGCGGCGTCGGAAAGCCAGGCGATCGGCTACCAGTTCGGGCGCGGCCTGTCCGAGACCTACTGGGCCCTCGACCCCACCAGGGACACCGGCTCCCAGGGGTGGTCGTTCCTGCTCGGCGGGCCGCGCTGCGCCGAGCTGTCCCGGCTGGCCGGGCGGATGGGCGTGTACCTGGGGGAGTATGTGGCTCCCGCCGTCGCCGGCTCGGTCGGGATCTGGCAGGACGTGGCGGTGACCCCGGCCTGGCGCGGTGACGTGCATGAGGCCGCGGAGGCGCTGTATCACCAAATCCGGCGGTGGTACGAGCTGATCGTCCTCGGGCAGGATCCCACCACCCTGATCTCGCCATCGGCCTTCATGACGAACATCCCGACGCTGCGACGGGCGGTGAGGCTGTTCTGGCCGCAACTGATGGCGACGGTCATCGGGCTCGGTTTCCTGGCCACGCTGCTGGTCCTGCTGGGCATCGGCAACACTTCATCCTGGGCGAAGACGGTGTCCGGGATCGTCGCGGCGGCCGGGCTGTCACTGGCCACCCTCACCGGGACGCTCAAGAATTCGGCCCAGGCCATGCTGAAGCGGCTGCGCCAGGACGCCTACACCGACCTGGTGGTCATGGCCGTGCAGACCGCTCCGGCCCCACCGAAGAGGTCGGACCTGCGCAAAGCGATCAGCAGGCGCGAGCTGACGCAGGCAACACCCAACTGATGACCCCGGGCGGAGCCCCGCTGCCCGCCACGAGCGGCCCGGGGGTGGTGAGAGGCCTGCAGGAGCCTGATCCACGGTGGGACCACGCTCTCGGCGAAAAGGGGTGTGCGGGCCGGCCGCGGGAGGGCAGCCTGAAGGCGTGGCTGCCACTGGCTATGACCCTTTCCGCCGGGGCCGGTTCGCCGCCGGTGCCCGTACCGTCGAGGTGCCCGACCCGGCCCGGGGCCGGGCCTACACGTGCGAGATCTGGTACCCGGCCGACCCCGGGCGGCCCGGCCCGCA
Source organism: Streptosporangiaceae bacterium (assembly GCA_036522155.1). Taxonomy (GTDB): domain Bacteria; phylum Actinomycetota; class Actinomycetes; order Streptosporangiales; family Streptosporangiaceae; genus UBA9676. The sequence continues at coordinate 6,142 of DATDGI010000126.1, read as the reverse complement.
CGGCCAGCCCGCCGGCCTGGAGGGTGACCGGGACGCCGTCCCGGTGCCCGGCCAGCACCCCCTGATCGTCTACTCACACCACAGCGGCGGGCACCGGCGCAAGGCCACGTTCCTGGGCCGCCACCTGGCCAGTCATGGGTACGTGGTGGCGGCGCCCGACCACACCGAGGTGGTGGCGGCGGATCTCGCGCCCGGCGACGGCGCCACCGGCGCGGAACGTGCCGCGTGGGTGGAGACGGTCGTCACCAGCCGGGTGCCCGACGTGCGGCTGGTGCTTGACTACCTGCTGGCCGGCGGGGCCGCCGGCAGCGGGCCGGGCGGCGGGGCCACCGGCATCGGGCTGGACGGCGACCGGGTCGGCCTGGCCGGGCACAGCCTGGGCGGCTGGACGGTGCTGGCGGTGCCGGACAGCGAGCCGCGGGTACGGGCCGTGGTGGCCATGGGACCGGGCGGAAGCTCGCGGCCGGTACCGGGGGTGCTCCGGCTGAGCCTGGATTTCGCCTGGCAGCGGGAAGTCCCGGTGCTGTACCTGGCGGCTGAGAACGACGTCCCGATCCCGCTCGACGGCGTCGCGGAACTGTTCGGCCGGACCCCGGAGCCCAAGCGCATGTTCGTGCTGGAGCGGGCCGACCATCAGCATTTCGTCGACGACGTCGAAGAGGAGCATGAGGCGCTGCGGGCGCTGCCGCTGCCCGGTGACGCCGCCTGGATGACGGCCGCGATGCGGCCGGCCAGTGAACTGTGCCCCGGTGAGCAGGCGCATGCCTTTACCCGCGGGCTGGCCCTCGCCCACTTCGACGCCGCCCTGCGGCAGCAGGCGGCCGCGGAGCAATTCCTGGCCAGCGGCGCGGAAGCCGCGCTGGCGGCCCATGGGGTCGCGGCCTTTGCTTACCCGCCCACAGCCACGGCACCGGCCCGGGACACGGCGATTCGCTGAGGACGAACACGCCTGAGAAATATCCGGCGGCTCTTCTTTCTTGAGTGTGAGTGACTCAACATTTTGGAGGGCACCCGATGAGCGAAACGCTCACCCTGCCGGTCCTGCCGCTCGATGACGAGGTCGTGCTGCCCGGGATGGTGGTCCCGATCGAGCTGTCGGACACCGAAATCCGCGGTGCCATCGAGGCGGCGCGGAACAAGCGCCAGGACCGTGGCCCCGGCATCCGGTCCGAGGACAAGGCCCAGGTGCTGCTGGTGCCGCGGCTCGCTGAGCGCGGGCTGGCGGCGGTGGGCACGCTGGCCGTGGTCGACCAGATCGGCCGGATGCCCGGCGGCGAGCCCGGGGCGGTGGTCCGGGGTGTCGCCCGCGTCCGGATCGGCTCCGGCACGACCGGGCCCGGCGCGGCGCTGTGGGTGGAAGGGACCGTGATCGAGGAGACCGGCCGCGGCGCCCGGGCCGAGGAGCTGGCCAAGGAGTACAAGTCCCTGGTCATCGGCGTGCTCGGCAAGCGCGGCGCGTGGCAGGTCATCGACATGGTCCAGCACATCGACGACCCGGCCGTGATGGCGGACCAGGCCGGCTACGGCAGTTACCTGACCGCGGAGCAGAAGCTCACCCTGCTGGAGACCGGGGACCTGGTCAGGCGGCTGGAGCTGGTCATCGGCTGGACCCGTGACCACCTCGCCGAGCTTGACGTCGCCGAGACCATCCGCAAGGACGTCACCGAGGGCATGGAGAAGCAGCAGAAGGAGTTCCTGCTGCGCCAGCAGCTCGCGGCGGTCCGCAAGGAGCTCAGCCAGCTGAGCGGCGGCGACGGCGACGGCGAGGAGGACGACTACCGGGCCCGGGTCGAGGCGGCCGACCTGCCGGAGAAGGTGCGCGAGGCGGCGCTGAAGGAGGTCGGCCGGCTGGAACGGACCCCTGACGCCTCCCCGGAGACCGGCTGGATCCGGACCTGGCTGGACACCATCCTCGAGGTCCCGTGGAACGAGCGGACCGAGGACGCCTACGACATCGCCGGGGCCCGGCGGATCCTGGACGAGGACCACACCGGGCTTGACGACGTGAAGGAGCGGATCGTCGAGTACCTCGCGGTGCGCAAGCGGCGCGAGGACCGGGGGCTCGGCATCATCGGCGGCCGGCGCAGCGGCGCCGTGCTGGCCCTGGTGGGGCCGCCCGGCGTAGGCAAGACCTCGCTGGGCGAGTCGGTGGCGCGGGCCATGGGCCGCAAGTTCGTCCGGGTCTCGCTGGGCGGCATCCGGGACGAGGCCGAGATCCGCGGTCACCGGCGCACCTACGTCGGCGCGCTGCCCGGCCGGATCGTCCGGGCCATCCGCGAGGCGGGCACCATGAACCCGGTCGTCCTGCTGGACGAGGTGGACAAGATCGGCGCCGACTACCGCGGCGATCCCGCGGCCGCGCTGCTTGAGGTGCTCGACCCGGCCCAGAACCACACATTCCGCGACCACTACCTGGAAGTGGATCTCGACCTGTCCGACGTGGTGTTCCTGGCCACCGCGAACATGCTGGAAGGCATCCCGGGCCCGCTGCTTGACCGGATGGAGCTGGTCCAGCTCGACGGGTACACCGAGGACGAGAAGGTGCTCATCGCGCGAGACCACCTGCTGCCCAGGCAGCTGTCCAAGGCCGGCCTGGAGCCGGACGAGGTGACGGTCGGGGATGACGCGCTGCGGCTGATCTCCGCTGAGTACACCCGCGAGGCCGGGGTCAGGTCGCTGGAGCGGTCGATCGCGCGGGTGCTGCGCAAGGTCGCCGCGCAGGTCGCGCTGGGCTCGGCGGCCCTGCCGGTGCAGGTGACCGCCGCCAGCCTGAGTGACTACCTGGGGCGGCCGCGGTTCACGCCGGAGACCAGCCTGGCCTCCGACTCGCGGCGGACCGCCGTGCCCGGGGTGGCGACCGGGCTCGCGGTCACCGGCGCGGGCGGGGATGTCCTCTATATAGAGGCCTCGCTCGCGGACCCGGAGACCGGGTCGACCGGGGTGACCCTCACCGGCCAGCTGGGCGACGTGATGAAGGAGTCGGCCCAGATCGCACTGTCGTACCTGCGCTCGCACGGCGATGAGCTGGATCTGCCGGTTACCGACCTGAAGGACCGCGGCGTGCACGTGCACGTGCCGGCCGGCGCGGTGCCCAAGGACGGGCCGAGCGCGGGAGTCACGATGACCACGGCGCTGGCGTCGCTGCTGTCCGGCCGGCCGGTGCGCTCCGACGTGGCGATGACGGGCGAGGTGTCCCTCACCGGGCGGGTGCTGCCGATCGGCGGGGTGAAGCAGAAGCTGCTCGCCGCGCACCGGGCCGGCGTCACCACCGTGCTCATCCCGCAGCGGAACGAGCCCGACCTGGACGACGTGCCCGCCGAGGTGCTCGCCAAGCTCGACGTGCACCCGGTCAGCGACGTCCGCGAGGTGCTGGCGCTGGCGCTGGCCCCGGCCAGTTCGGAGCCGGCCACCTCCATGGCTGCCTAACGAACGTGGCCGCCCCGTCCGCGGGGCGGCCACGTGGGGCTGGCCCCGCTCCTACGCTGGCCGCACGGCCGGGGCCGGGGCCGGCGACCTGATCAGCTGCCAGAGGATCAGCGCGCTGCTGACGAGGAGGGCGGGCACGTACATCGTGACGATGACCCAGTTCACGCCGAGCGGGTGGCTGAACACCTGATAGCGCATCGACTGGATGATCGCGTCGATGGTGTCGGCCAGCCCGACCACGACCACCGTCCAGACCAGTGCGATGGCCCCGGGCCAGCGGATGCGCAGGGCCACCAGCGCGAGCAGCGCCAGCACCGAGGTGGCCAGGTCGCCGATCCCGACCAGCCGCTGGAACAGGAGAGGCACGCCGATGGCAACCGCCCCGGGCGCCAGGACCGTACCGCCGATCATCCGGAACGCGTGCACCCACACCAGCGGCTGCACGGCGGTCTCCCGCGGCCTGCCCGCCAGCCGCGGGACCACGTACCACGACGCGATCAGGGCATAGGCGACCAGGCTGAGCGTGAACTGTAGACTGAACAGCGCGATCGGCGTCATGTCCGCTCCGCCGGGGGCACGCTGGTCAGGCCGGCCGGCGGGACGTAGGAGCCGATGATGTCGGCGGCCGTTGGCATGGGGGGAGTAGCGACCCGGGCGGCCGAGTCGCGGCCGAACTCCCGGAACGCCGCCAGTTCCGGCAGCGGGTTGGCCCCGTCGGGGGTGTCCGCCGACGAGATGTGCACGAACGACACGCCGTCCGCCAGCCGTACGACCTTGTACTCGACATTGCCCGGCTGCTCGGCATGCAGCTGTGCGAACACCGCCTCGATCAGCCGCACATGCTCGGCGAGAGCCTCCGGCTTGACCTGGTAGCTGACGACCACACTGGTGATCACGCGGCACCCCCTGGTGGCGTTGCGATGGACACCGGCGGCCGTCCCCGCCTGGTGAGTAGCACCTTGCTACTGGCGACCGTAACAGCAGTCAGTAGCATGTTGCAATGCGCAAGGCTAACCTGGCCGAGCTGCCCTGCTCGCTGGCCCGGACCCTGGAGATCGTCGGTGAGCGGTGGGCGATGCTTGTGCTCCGGGACGTCTGCCTGGGCTGGAACCGGTTCGACGAGATCCACGGCCACCTCGGCGTCGCCCGCAACATCCTCAAGGCCCGGCTGGACACCCTGGTCGGCCAGGGCATGGTCGAGCGGCGCCGCTACCAGCAGCATCCGGACCGGTATGAGTACCTGCCGACCGAGAAGGCCCTGGACTTCGTGCCGGTGCTGCTGTCCATCGTGGCCTGGGGCGACCGGTGGACCGCTCTCGACGGCCCGCCGATGCTGTTCACCCATCGCCGGTGCGGCCACGACACGACCGCGACCGTGGTCTGCTCGGCCTGCGCGGCACCGCTGGCCCATGACGAACTCGGCTTCCGGCCCGGACCGGGCATGCCCGCGTCCTGACCGGCGCCTGCCTCAGGGGCGCAGCGGCGACGGGTGGCGGGGCTGGTAGATCTGCAGGTCGCTGCCGTCGGGCAGGCCGACCGCGGCCAGCAGTCCCCAGCCCTGGTCGGTGACATCCTGGGTGACCGTGACCCCCTTGGCCCGCAGTTCGGCCAGCGCCGCCTCGATGTCGTCGCACATCAGGTACAGCTCGTGGCGGGCATCCCCATCGCTGGGGTGAACGGCCAGTTCGGCGGGTGGCAGGGCGAAGATGGGCCAGCCGCCGCCCGCATCCACCGAGCCCAGGCCGAGCACATCGGTGAAGAAATCCCGGACCTTCTCCGCCTGGGGGGAGAAAACGATCGCGTGTACGCCACTGATCACGCTGGCCAGCCTATCCACCGGCGGCCCGGCCAGCGGCCGGGGGTGATCAGGTAACGGCGTGGGGGTGCCTGCGGGTTGCGGGCACCCCCACGGTGGGCGGGATAACGGGCTCAGGCGACACCTGGCGTCGCGCCGGGGCCCTCGGTGACCGGGCCGCCGCCGTGCGCGGCCACGAGCCGGTAGTACATCAGCGTCACGACCAGGGCGATGTACGGCGCGATCAGGGTCCCGGCCACCAGGGTGGCCAGCAGGCTGCCCAGCAGCGCCGGCAGCGCCACGAAGATGATGCCGAGTATCAGTTCCACCACGATCAGAATGATGAACAGCAGCACCAGGGTGCCGAAGACGGGCCAGCCGTAGCCCTTGACGAGCCGCTGGCTGCGGCCGAAGGAGTCGAACACGCCCGCCCGCTCGATGACGATGACGGGCACGATCACGGCCCAGATGGTGATCAGGAACAGGCCCGGGACGATGATCAGGATCAGCCCGATGGTGATCGCGATGCCGGACAGGATCGACGCACCGATGACCGGCCAGAGCACGGGACCGGCCGCGGAGATGGTCTCGCCCAGCGACAGATCGGCGCGGCCGTCCCGGATGTCCATCACGGCTTTGACCAGCGCCGCCTCTACCAGGAAGACGGCGATATCTCGAATGATCGAGCCGAGCAGAAGCCCGAATATGCCGCCAATCAACGCGAGGACGCCAGCGATAATCGCGGCGATCAGGAAGATCACAAACGCGATCGTGAGCAAATGCGCGGCATGTGCCCGGTACATCTTCCAGGCTTCGCCAAGAACTCCCGATAGTGGGTTCATGGCGGTGATCGTACAGCGAGCGGGTAACGCGTGGCTGCCTCCACGCCGCTGGATCCCAGGCTGGCGAGGTTCGGTATCA
>DATDGI010000125.1:0-4493 GCA_036522155.1 Streptosporangiaceae bacterium | reverse complement strand
GGACGGCCCGCGGCGAGCATCGGGCGGCCGCTGCCCAGCACCGAGCGCAGCGGGGCCAGCGTGTCGTTGGTCAGCCGCCCGGCCCACACCAGGTCCCAGATCGCCGCCGCGACCGCGGTCTCGGTCAGCCCGCGCTGCTCGGCCTCGGGCAGCGCGGCGGCCGCCCGCTCCGCGATCATCCGGAAGAACAGCCCACCGCCGCCCTCCAGGGCGGCCAGGACCGCCTCGTGCAGCGGGGTCATGGTGATCTCCTGCGGCGGTGGCAGCAGCAGCGGGGCGGTGTGCGCGGGCGCCAGCACCAGCCACCCGTCGCCGCCGGGCAGCCCGCCGGCCCCGGCCCAGACGATCTCACCGGCCGAGGTCAGCTCGTCAAGCAGCGCTCCGGTGTAGCCAGGCACCCGGCCGGGCAGCACCAGGGTTTCCAGCCCGGAGGCGGGCACCGGCGCCCCGGCCAGCTGGTCCAAAGCCTCGTACACGGCGTCCGCCCCGGCTGGCCGCCAGCCGCGCGATGGCCGGCCGTCAGGCCCGCGGCCCGTCGGCCGCTGCCCGGCCTCCTGCCAGACCGGCAGGAAGGCCGCCAGCGCGGCCGGCGGCACCGGCTCGACCTCCTTGCGCAGCCGGGCCAGGCAGCGCCGCCGGAGCAGCCGGAGGACCTGAACGTCGCACCACTCGGCGCCCCGCCCGCCGGGCAGGAACTCACCCTCGCTGACGCGGCCCTGCGCGGCCAGCCGCCGCAGCGCGCCGGCCACCAGCGCCTGGCCCAGGCCGTACCGGTGGGCGGCGTCGGCGGTGGTGAACGGCCCGTGGCCGCGCGCGTACCGGGCCACCAGGTCTTCCAGCGGCTCCGGCACCGGCTCGGTGAAGGCCACCGGTACGCCCACCGGCAGCGGCACCCCCAGCGCGTCCCGCAGCCGCCCGGCGTCCTCGATCGCCGCCCACCGCTGCTCGCCAGCGATCCGCACCTCGATCGCCCGCCGCCGGGCGGCCAGCTCCGCCAGCCAGCCGGGCACCGCGCCCGGCTCGGCGCACCGCGCCGCCGCCTCGGCCGCCGACAGCGGCCCGATGGTGCGCAGCACGTCGGCCAGCCCCTCCAGATCCCGGCACTGCCGGCCCGGGGCCACCCGCTGCAGCTCCGCCTCGGTCTGCGCGACCACCTCGGGGTCGAGCAGTTCCCGCAGCTCGGCCTGGCCGAGCAGGTCGGCCAGCAGGGACGAGTCGAGCGCCAGCGCCTGCGCGCGCCGTTCGGCCAGCGGCGAGTCGCCTTCGTACATGAACGCGCCGATATACCGGAACAGCAGCGACCGGCCGAACGGCGACGGGGCCGGCGTCTCCACCTCCACCAGCCGGATCTTGCGGCTGGCCAGATCGCCCATCAGCCCGGCCAGGGCGGGCACGTCGAACACGTCCTGGACGCACTCGCGGACGGTCTCAAGCACGATCGGGAACGTGCCGTACCGGGCGGCCACCGCGAGCAGCTGGGCGGACCGCTGCCGCTGCTGCCACAGCGGGGACCGCTTGCCCGGCTGGCGGCGGGGCAGCAGCAGGGCCCGGGCCGCGCATTCGCGGAACCGGGACGCGAACAGTGCCGAGCCGCCCAGCTCGGCCGTGATCAGCGGCTCCAGCTCGTCGGCCTCGAATTCGGCGATGCTGGCCGGGGGCGGGTCGTCGGTGTCGGGCACCCGCAGCACGATCCCGTCGTCGGTGTGCAGGGCCTGCACGTCCATGTCCTGGTACCGCTCGCGCAGCCGGGCGGCGATCGCCAGCGCCCACGGCGCGTGCACCCGGGCGCCGAACGGGCTGTGCAGGACCAGCCGCCAGTCGCCCAGCTCGTCCCGGAACCGCTCAAGCACCAGCGTCCGGTCGTCGGGCAAGTAGCCGGTCGCCTCCCGCTGCGAGCTGAGATAGCGGATCAGGTTGCCCGCCGCCAGGTCGTCCAGCCCGGCCTCGCGGAGCCGTTCGGCCGCTTCCTGCTCGCCCGCCGCACCCAGTTCGCGGCAGAACGCGCCGAGCGCGCGGCCCAGCTCGGCCGGCCGGCCGACCGCGTCACCGTGCCAGAAGGGCAGCCGCCCGGGCTGGCCCGGCGCGGGGGAGACGAGCACCTGATCGGCGCTGATGTCCTCGATCCGCCACGAGCTGGCGCCGAGCACGAACACGTCGCCGACCCGCGACTCGTACACCATCTCCTCGTCAAGCTCACCGACGCGGTGCGAGTTGCGGCCCTGCCGCTGCGCCCCGGCCAGGAACACGCCGAACAGGCCCCGGTCCGGGATGGTGCCGCCGCTGGTGACGGCCAGCCGCTGCGCACCCGGCCGGGCGTGCAGGGTGTCGGTGCTCCGGTCCCAGACCAGCCGCGGCCGCAGTTCGGCGAATTCCTCACTCGGGTACCGGCCGGCCAGCATGTCCAGCACCGCTTCCAGCACCGGACGGGTCAGGCTGCTGAACGGCGCTGCCCGGCCGACCAGTTGCGCCAGCGCGGCCACGTCCCAGTCATCCATCGCCACCATGGCCACGATCTGCTGGGCCAGCACGTCCAGCGGGTTGCGGGGGATGCGCAACTCCTCGATCTGGCCGTCCCGCATCCGCTGCGCGACCACCGCCGCCTGCACCAGATCGCCCTGGTACTTGGGGAAGATCACGGCCCGGGACACGTCGCCGACGTGATGGCCGGCCCGGCCGGTGCGCTGCAGCCCGCTGGCCACCGACGGCGGTGACTCGACCTGGATGACCAGGTCCACCGCGCCCATGTCGATGCCCAGCTCCAGGCTGGAGGTGGCGACCACGGCGGGCAGCTGGCCGGCTTTGAGCGCCTCCTCGATCTGCGCCCGTTCCTCCCGGGACACCGAGCCGTGATGAGCCCGGGCGACCTCGGCGGGCGCCCCGGCCGAGGTGCCCGAGGCCATGATCTGGGCCGGCGGGGCGGCCGGGCGCGGTGCCGGGTCTTCCTCGCCGCCTGAGGCCCGCTCGGCGGCGAGCTCGTTGAGCCGGCCGCACAGCCGTTCGGCCAGCCGCCGGGAGTTGGCGAAGACGATGGTGGAGTGGTGCTGCTCGATCAGGTTGAGCACCTGCTCCTCCACGTGCGGCCAGATCGAGCGCGGCCCGGGCTGCGGGGGCACCGGCATGCCGTTCACGTCCGGCCCGCCCGGGATGACCGCCGGGTCCGGGTTAGTGGCGACCGGTGCATCCAGGTCGGACATGTCCTCGACCGGGACGACGATCTTCAGCTCGATCTGCTTGGTGCTGGCGGGCGCGGCGATGGTCACCGGCCGGGAGCCGCCCAGGAACGCGGCCACCTCCTCGGCCGGGCGGACGGTGGCCGACAGCCCGATCCGCTGGGCGCTGACGGGCCGCCCGGCGGTGTTCCCGGCCGCGGCCGGGTCGGGTACAGCCGGCTCGGGGGCGGCCGCCCGGAGCGCGTCCAGCCGCTCCAGCGATAGCGCCAGGTGCGCGCCGCGCTTGTTGCCGGCGATCGCGTGCACCTCGTCCACGATGACCGTGTCCACGCCGCGCAGGACGTCACGTGCCTTGGAGGTCAGGATCAGGAACAGCGACTCGGGGGTGGTGATCAGGATGTCCGGCGGCTTGCTGGCCAGCCGCCGCCGCTCGTCGGCCGCGGTATCGCCGGTCCGGACCGCCACCTCGATCCGCGGCTCGGGCAGGCCGCGCCGCTGGGCGGTCTGGCGGAGGCCGGTCAGCGGGGCCCGCAGGTTCCGCTCGATGTCCACCGCGAGGGCCTTGAGCGGGGAGATGTAGAGCACCCGGCAGCGCAGCTTCGGGTCGGCCGGCGCCGGGCCGCTGGCCAGGCGGTCCAGCGCCCACAGGAACGCGGCCAGCGTCTTGCCGGATCCGGTCGGCGCGATGACCAGGGTGTTGCTGCCACCCGCGATGGCCGCCCAGGCCTGGACCTGCGCCTGCGTCGGCTCGCTGAAGGCGGCGGTGAACCAGTCGCGGGTGACCGGGCTGAACCAGCCCAGCGGATCCGGCGGGGCAGCCAGACCACGGCCGGGGGGCACGCTGGTGGCCCCGGGCTCGGCCACTGTGTCCGGGGCTGCTGGCTGGCGCGCAGGCACATCCCCATCCTGCCTGCTGCCACCGACAACCCGGGCCGTCAGCGGCAAGCCGGGCGACGATCGGGCGGCTGCCGCCGCCGCGGGCCGTAGTGCACCGGTCCTGCTGGCGGGGCGCGCGGCTACTTCAGGCCGCGCACCGAGCCGGTCAGCTGGCCGGTGTTGCTCCTGATCTCGCACACGACCGACCGCACGCCGGCGTTCCAGGCGCCCTGGCCGGGGAAGATGTACGACTCGGTCATGATGGCGGCGGCCAGTTGCGGGCTGAGGTAACCGCCGATCCGGGCCGTGCAGCCCTGCCGGGCCCGGGCCGCGACCGCCGCGCCCGGCCAGTTCTGCCCGGCCAGCCGGAACGTGGCATAGATCTCCCCGTCGTGCGCCAGCCCGCAGGACACCACCCGGAGGCGGGAGACCCCGTTGGCGGCCGAA
>DATDGI010000124.1:0-16704 GCA_036522155.1 Streptosporangiaceae bacterium | reverse complement strand
CGCGCGGCTGCTCCGGTGCCGGGGTGCCAGTGTCCTCGGCGGTGGTGGTCGGGGCGGGCGCCGCCGAGGGCTCGGCCTCGTGCTGGTCACTCATGGCTGCTCCGGCTCCTGCGCTGGCGTCGGTGGTTCACCAGGTAGCCCGTCACCGTCACCGGCGGCGGCGGCCCCGGCGCCGGCCGCGGCCCCGCCGCCGGCCATCAGCAGGCCGAGTTCCTGCTCTTCGATGCTGGGCGGGACGAACGCGACGATCCGGCCCTCGTACATGACGGCGATACGGTCGGCCAGCGCGTAGATCTCGTCGAGCTCGGACGAGACGATCAGCACCGCCGCGCCCGCGTCCCGCTGGGTGATCAGGCGCTTGTGCACGAACTCGATCGAGCCGACATCCAGGCCCCGGGTCGGCTGGCTGACGACCAGCATCTTGACGTCCCGGCCCATCTCCCGCGCGACCACGACCTTCTGCTGGTTGCCGCCGGACAGGGTCCCGGCCGGGGTCAGCACGGACGTGGTGCGTATGTCGTACTCGGCCACCCGGGTTTCCGCCGCCTCCCGGATGGCGGCCAGGTTCAGCGCGATGCCCGACGCGTACGGCGGCTGGTCGTAGACGTCGAGCACGAGGTTGTCGGCGACCGGGAAGTCACCTACCAGGCCGTCCTCCGATCGGTCCTCCGGGATATAGCCGATGCCGGCCCGCAGCCGGTCCCGGGTCGAGGCGTGGCTCAGATCGATGCCGTTCAGGCGGACCGTCCCGGCCGAGGGCCGCAGGCCCAGCAGTGCCTCGCACAGCTCGGTCTGGCCGTTCCCCTGGACGCCGGCCACGCCCAGGATCTCGCCGGCCCGCACCTGGAACGAGACGTCCCGCACCGAATGCTCGCCACGCTCCCCGTCCACGCTCACGTCCTGCACGTCCAGCACCACGTCCCCGGGCCTGGCCGGTTCCTTGCTCACCCGCAGCTGGACCGAACGGCCCACCATCAGGGCGGCCAGTTCGGTGCTGGTGGTGGATGGCGGGCGGTCGCCGACGACCTTGCCGCGCCGGATGACCGTGATGGTGTCGGCGATCGCCTGCACCTCTTTGAGCTTGTGTGAGATGAAGATGATCGACCGGCCGCCCGCCCGCAGCTCGCGCATGATCCGGAACAGGTCCTCGGTCTCGCCGGGCGTCAGCACGGCGGTGGGCTCGTCCAGGACCAGCACGCTCGCGTCGCGGAGCAGCGCCTTGATGATCTCGACCCGCTGCTGCACGCCGACCGGCAGGTCTTCCACCGTGGCGTCGGGGTCGACCCGCAGGCCGAACCGGTCAGACAGCTCGAGCACGTCACGGCGCGCCGTGCGGCGGTCGAGCAGGCCGAACGAGGGCAGTCCGAGCGGCGGCAGCCGGAGCCCGCCCAGCCGCAGCGGGCGGGTGGCCAGCCTGCGTACCGGCTCCGTGCCGAGGGTGACGTTCTCGGCTACGGTGAAGACCGGCACCAGCATGAAGTGCTGGTGCACCATGCCGATCCTGGCCCGGATCGCATCCCGGGGCGAGTTGATCGTGACGGGCTTGTCGTCCAGCAGGATCTCGCCCTCGTCCGGCTGGATCAGCCCGTACAGCACGTTCATCAGCGTGGTCTTGCCCGCGCCGTTCTCACCGAGCAGGGCACGGATCTCGCCGGGCTGGACCACCAGGTCGATCTGGTCGTTGGCGACGAGGCTGCCGAAGCGCTTCGTGATGCCCCGCAGCTCAAGCTTCACCGGCCGCCACCCTTCAGTCGGCTCTGGTCAGTGCCCCCGGCCGCGGCCGGGGGCACTGACCAGCTTTAATCTTCGTTCCTTGCCGTTACCCCGATCAGACCGGGCTCTTGGTGGCGGGAACGATCGAGCCGCTGATGATGGCCTGCTCCACCGTCTTCAGCTCGCTCTGCAGTGACGCCGGAACCTTGGTCGCCCAGTCGTGGTAGGGCGCCAGCACGGCCCCGCCGTTGGACAGGGTGCCCACATAGGTGCCGCCCGCGAAGCTGCCGTTGGCCGCGCTGACCACAGCATTCTTCACCGCGGTGGCAATGCCCTTTTCCACGCTGGTGACGAAGTACTGGCAGTAGGTCGCCGCGCTGACGCAACCGTCGGTGTCCACCCAGAACATGGACACGTGCTTGCCGGAGGTGTTGGCGGTCTGCACCGCCTTGGCCGAGCCGAGCCCGACGCCGCCGGCCACCGGGAAGATGATGTCCGCGCCGTCGTGGATGAACGTGTTGGCGATGGTCTGGCCCGCGGTGATGTTGGTGAAGCTGCCCGCGAAGGTGCCGTTCTGTGACGGCTCGCTCCAGCCCAGCACCTGGACGTGCGTGTGGTGCTGCTTGTTGTAGTACTGCACGCCGTCCCAGAAGCCGTCCATGTAGATCGTGACGGTGCCGAACTTCATGCCGCCGTAGGTGGCGACCTTACCGGTCTTGGTCATGCCAGCCGCCAGGTAGCCGCCGAGGAAGGCGTCCTGGACGGTGTTGAAGACCAGCTGGTCGATGTTCTTGGCGATCGGCGGATGGGGCTTGGTTGACAGGCAGAAAGAGGCGTACGAGCAGTCGACGATCGCGAACTTCTGCTTCGAGTTGGCCAGGGCGGCGGCCTGGGTCGCCGGGCCCATCAGGAAGCCGACCGTCACGATGATCCCGCACTTCGCGGCCTCGAACGTACTGATGTTCTTGGCGTAGTCCGAGGTCGTGGTGGACGGCAGGTACTTAACCGTGATCTTGCTCGGGTTGGTGGCCGCGGCCGCCTGCATGCCCTGCCACGACGTCTGGTTGAACGATTTGTCGTTGATGCCGCCAGTGTCGGTGACCATGCAGCCGGTGAACTTGGCTGTCGTGATCGTAATCGTGCTGGAACTGCTGGGCTTGGCACACCCAGCCGCCAGCAGGGCCGCCGCCAGCAATATGGCGCCGACCCTCAACGTTTGCCTCACTTGGTTACCTCCTCTTCCGGGGCGTCTGCATCGGCCGCGCCGGGAGTGGTTCTCGACGTTCGCATCATCGTCCCCCCTCCACCCGGAGCGCCAGGGACGAGAGATCCCAGACACCCTGCTTCGGGATGATCGCAGGCTAAACCTGGTCACGCGCCCGGGGAAGGTTGGCGGCAGTGATCTTCCGCGCCGTTGCCAAATCGCAACCGGCCACCAGGTGCCCAGGTGGCGGCGGCGTGAGCGGTTGCGGGACCCCGCTGGCCGCTGCGGCCGCGGCGCCGCTGTTATCGTGATCAGCCGGAGGACTGCCATGGCGATCGACTGGGCCGCGCTCCGGGCCGGGGCGGCCGAGGTGGCGCAGCTGGCCTATGCGCCGTATTCCCGGCTGCGGGTGGGGGCCGCGGGCCAGACCGGTGACGGCCGGGTCATCCTGGGCTGCAACGTGGAGAACGCGTCCTACGGCCTCACGCTGTGTGCCGAATGCGGGCTGGTGTCCGCGCTGCACGCGGCCGGCGGCGGCACCCTGGCCGCGGTCAGCGTGGTGTCGGGGGACGGCCAGCGGCTGCTGCCCTGCGGGCGCTGCCGCCAGCTGCTGCTGGAGGCCGGTGGCCCCGGCCTGCTGGTCGACACCGACGGCGGGCCCACCGAGGTGAGCCGCCTGCTGCCCGCCGCGTTCACCGCCACCGACCTGCCCGCCGGGGAGGATCGCGGTGGCTGACCCGGCGTACGCCGCGGTTGACCTGATCCGCGCCAAGCGCGACGGGCTGGCGCTGGCCAGCGAGCAGATCCGCTGGCTGTTCGGCGCCTACCTGTCCGGCGAGGTGGCCGAGGAGCAGATGTCGGCCCTGCTGATGGCCATATACTTCCGTGGCCTCGACGACGCCGAGCTGCGCACCTGGACCGCGGCGATGGTGGACTCCGGCGAGCGGCTGGACCTGTCCGGGGTCGGCCGGCCGACCGTGGACAAGCACTCGACCGGCGGGGTGGGCGACAAGGTGTCGCTGATCCTCGCGCCGCTGGTGGCCGCCTGCGGTGCGGCCGTGCCGCAGCTGTCCGGCCGCGGGCTCGGCCACACCGGCGGGACGCTGGACAAGCTGGAGGCCATCCCGGGCTGGCGGGCCACCCTGCCGCCGGATGAGATGACCGCCATCTTGCGCCGGCTGGGCTGCGTGATCTGCGCGGCCGGCCCCGGGCTGGCCCCGGCCGACCGGCGCCTGTACGCGCTGCGGGACGTGACCGGCACGGTCGAGTCGATCCCGCTCATCGCCAGCTCGATCATGTCCAAGAAGATCGCCGAGGGCACCGGGGCGCTGGTGCTCGACGTCAAGGTCGGCAGCGGGGCCTTCATGCGCGAGCTGGACGGCGCCCGGACCCTGGCCGAGACCATGGTGGCCCTCGGCGCGGAGCACAGGGTGCGCACCTCGGCGCTGCTCACCCGGATGGACACGCCGCTCGGCCGGGCGGTGGGCAACGCGGTCGAGGTCGAGGAGTCGGTCGCCACCCTGGCCGGGCAGGGCCCGCCCGACCTGGTCGAGGTGGTGCTGGCGCTGGCGCGCGAGATGCTGTCGCTGGCCGGCCTGGCCGGGGATCCGGCCGCCGCGCTCGCCGATGGGTCCGCGCTCGCCCGCTACCGGGACATGATCGCGGCCCAGGGGGGCGACCCGGACGCGCCCCTGCCGGTGGCCCGGCACACCCGGGTGGTGCCCGCGCAGGCGACCGGCTGGCTGGCCCGGCTGGACGCCCGGGCGGTCGGCAACGCCGCCTGGCGGCTCGGTGCGGGCCGGGCCCGCAAGGAGGACCCGGTGAGCCCGTCCGCCGGCGTGCTGTGCCTGGCCACGGAGGGGGACTGGGTGGAGGAGGAGCAGCCGCTGCTGGAGCTGCGCACCGACGACGAGTCCCGGTTCGCCGCGGCGATGGCGGCGCTGGGCAACGCCACCGAGATCGGCCCGGACCGGCCTGACCCGGTCGCCCCGGTCATCGGCCGGATCGGGGTGTGACAATGGTTGGATGCCGCTGACTCTGGACGAAATCCGCGCCGCACCGAAGGTGCTGCTGCACGATCATCTGGACGGCGGGCTGCGGCCGGAGACGGTCGTGGAACTCGCCGACGCGATCGGCTACGACAAGCTGCCGTCGCATGACGTGGGAGAGGTCGCCCAGTGGCTGCGCCGTGGCGCGCAGCGGGGGCACCTCAATCTCTACCTGGACGCGTTCCAGCACACGGTGGCGGTGATGCAGACCACCGACGCGCTGACCCGGGTCGCCGCCGAATGCGCCGAAGACCTCGCCGACGACGGGGTCGTCTACGCCGAGGTGCGGTTCGCGCCGGAACTGCACGTCGCCCACGGCCTGGCCCTGGACGAGGTGGTCGAGGCGGTGCTTGAGGGCTTCCGGATCGGCAGCGCCGGGCGCCGTATCACCGTCTACGCCCTGCTCACCGCGATGCGCACGGCCGCACGGTCGCTGGAGATCGCCGAGCTCGCGGTCCGGCACCGGGACCGGGGGGTGGTCGGTTTCGACATCGCCGGGGCCGAGGCGGGCAGCCCGCCCAGCCGGCACCTGGACGCGTTCCAGTACGTGGCCAGGGAGAACTTCCACATCACCATCCACGCCGGGGAGGGGTTCGGGCTGCCGTCCATCTGGGAGGCGCTGCAGTGGTGCGGCGCGGAGCGGCTCGGCCACGGCGTCCGGATCATGGACGACATCCACATCACCCGGGAGGGCACCGCCACCCTGGGCCGGCTCGCCAGCTACGTGCGGGACCGGCGCATCCCGCTGGAGATGTGCCCGACCTCCAACGTCCAGACCGGCGCGGCACCGTCCATCGAGGCCCACCCGATCCGGCTGCTCCGCCAGCTGTCCTTCCGGGTGACGGTGAACACCGACAACCGGCTGATGAGCGGGGTGACCCTGTCCTCGGAGTTCCACCGGCTGGCGGAGACGTTCGGGTACGGCTGGCGGGACCTGGAATGGCTCACGATCAACGCGATGAAGAGCGCGTTCGCCCACTTCGACGAGCGGCTGCGGAACATCGACACGGTGATCAAGCCCGGTTTCGCCTCCGCGCGGGCGGCCAGCGACTCGGTGGTCAGGCTGCCATGACGGCGGAGGCGGGCGGGCAGTGAACGCCGACACGGGCGCGGCGGCCGCCCTGGCCCGGCCCGGCGCGGCGGCCCCGGGGCTGGCCGGCGCGGGCGGCGTGCTCACCGGGGTGGCCGGGTCCGATGCCGCGCTCCGGCAGGTCCTGCACGGGCTGCCCGGCGTCGACCAGGTCGGCGCGCAGGAGCGGGCGGCCGCCCTGGCCACCCGGTCCATCAAGCGGGAAGCCAAGCTGTGGGCGCTGGACATGGCGGTCCGGATGGTGGACCTGACCACGCTGGAGGGCGCTGACACCCCCGGCAAGGTGCGGGGGCTGTGCGCCAAGGCCCGCCAGCCGGACCCGGCCGACCCGGCGGTCCCGCCGGTGGCGGCCGTATGCGTGTACCCGGACCTGGTGGCGCTGGCCCGCGCCGAGCTGGTGGGCAGCAAGGTGGCGGTCGCCTCGGTGGCGACCGCGTTCCCGTCCGGCCGCGCGTCGCTGGCGGTCAAGCTGGCCGACGTCGCCGACGCGGTCAACGCGGGCGCCGACGAGGTGGACATGGTCATCGACCGCGGCGCGTTCCTGGCCGGCCGGTACGCCCAGGTCTACGAGGAGGTGCGGGCGGTGCGGGAGGCCTGCGGCCCCGCGCACCTGAAGGTGATCCTGGAGACCGGCGAGCTGGCCACCCTGGACAACACCGCCCGGGCCGCCTGGCTGGCCATGCTCGCGGGCGCCGACTTCATCAAGACCTCGACCGGCAAGATCACCCCGGCCGCGACCCCGCCGGCGGCGCTGGTGATGCTGTCCGCGGCCAGGGACTTCGCCGAGGCCACCGGCCGCCGGGTCGGGGTCAAGGTGGCCGGCGGCGTCCGCACCGCCAAGGACGCGATCCGCTACCTGGTCCTGGTCCGCGAGATCGCCGGGCCGGAGTGGCTGACCCCGGACCTGTTCCGTATCGGCGCCTCCACCCTGCTCAACGACCTGCTCATGCAGCGCAGCAAGCAGCTCACCGGCGCCTACGCCGGCCCCAACTACTTCACCCTGGACTGACGCAGCCGCAGGTCGCTGGAGGTGGCCCGAGATGACCAGCCCACCCGAGACGCTGCGCGAGAAGGCGCACCGGCTGATGATGGAATACGAGGCGGTGGGCACCGAGGCGGCCTACCCGGAAGGCATGGTGGCCTACCGGCAGCTGCTGGCCGAGCATCCGCAGGACGCCCGGCTGCACTGGGAGTACGGCTACCTGCAGGAGTGCCACGGCCGGTACTCGATCCGCGCCGCAGCGAGCTGCTACGAGCGGGCGATCGAGCTGGACCCGGACTGGGACAAGGCGCATTACCAGCTCATCAACGCCCGGGCGTCTCTCATCGACAGCGAGCGCGCGATCGAGCTGTACCAGCGGCGGCTGGCCGCGTCGCCGGACCAGATCCGGGAGTACGCGTTTCTCGCCACGGCCTACCTGCTCGGCGGCGCCGTCGACGAGGCCAGCCAGGTGATCGCGGCCGGGCGCGAGCTGGACCCGGACAGCGACACGCTGCTCGGGATCGAGGCCAGCATCCTCGACACGACCGGCCGCAAGGAGGAGGCGCTGGCGGTCTGGCGGACCCTCAAGCAACGCGACCCTGATGACCTCAGCTCGTACTACCAGAGCGCCTTCGCCCTGGAAGCGCTCGGCCGGTACCAGGAGGCCGCGGCCGAATGGCGGTACATCATCGGCTGGCTGGAGGCGCACGACATGACCCTGCACACGGTCTGGCCGAAGGAGATGCTGGCCGGGATGGAGGCCAAAGCCGGGCGGCCCACGGCCGCCGGGCCGGGATGAGAGGCTAGCGACGATGGTGACCGACACCTGGGAGTACGCGCCGGCGCCGGAGGCGCGGGACATCGTGTCCATCCGGCCCAAGTATGGGCTGTTCGTGGACGGCGAGTTCGTCGCGCCCGCGGCCGGTGAGTACTTCCCGACCCTGAACCCGGCCTCCGAGGAGCAGCTGGCCCTGGTCGCGGCGGGCGGCGCGGCGGATCTGGACCGGGCGGTGACGGCGGCCCGGCACGCGTTCGAGCACACCTGGGGACGGCTGCCGGGCCGGGAACGGGCCAAGTACCTGTACCGGATCGCCCGCGCCATCCAGGAGCGGGCCCGCGAGTTCGCGGTGCTGGAGAGCCTGGACAACGGCAAGCCGATCAAGGAGTCCCGCGACGTCGACATCCCGCTCGCCGCGGCGCACTTCTTCTACCACGCGGGCTGGGCGGACAAGCTGGAGTACGCCGGGTTCGGCCCGCGGCCGCGCCCGCTGGGGGTCGCCGGGCAGGTGATCCCGTGGAACTTCCCGCTGCTGATGGCGGCCTGGAAGCTGGCCCCGGCGCTGGCCACCGGCAACACCTGCGTGCTCAAGCCGGCCGAGACCACCCCGCTGACCGCGCTGCTGCTGGCCGAGGTGATCCAGGAGGCCGAGCTGCCGCCCGGCACGGTGAACATCGTCACCGGCGACGGCAGCACCGGGGCCGGACTGGTCGGCCACCCGGGCATCAACAAGGTGGCCTTCACCGGCTCGACCGAGGTGGGCAAGCAGATCCAGGAGGCGGTGGCCGGCACCGGCAAGAAGCTCACCCTGGAACTGGGCGGCAAGGCCGCCAACGTGGTCTTCGACGACGCCCCGATCGACCAGGCGGTGGAGGGCATCGTCAACGGCATCTTCTTCAACCAGGGGCACGTCTGCTGCGCGGGCTCGCGGCTGCTGCTCCAGGAGCCGATCGCCGACACCGTGCTCGGCCGGCTCAAGCAGCGGCTGGGCACGCTCCGGCTGGGCGACCCGCTGGACAAGAACACCGACATCGGCGCGATCAACTCGCGCCAGCAGCTGGACAAGATCGAGAGCCTGGTGGCGGCGGGCGAGGCCGAGGGTGCGCACCGCTGGTCGCCGCCCTGCCAGCTGCCGGCCCGGGGCTACTGGTTCCCGCCGACGGTGTTCTCCGGGGTGAGCCAGTCGCACCGGATCGCCCGGGAGGAGATATTCGGGCCGGTGCTGGCGGTGCTGACGTTCCGCACCCCGGAGGAGGCGGTGGCCAAGGCGAACAACACCCCGTACGGGCTGTCGGCCGGGGTCTGGACCGAGAAGGGCAGCCGGATCCTGTGGATGGCGCAGCGGCTGCGCGCCGGGGTGGTCTGGGCCAACACCTACAACCGGTTCGATCCGGCCAGCCCGTTCGGCGGGTACGCCGAGTCCGGATTCGGGCGGGAGGGCGGCCGGGCCGGGCTCGCCGCGTACCTCGATGCCTGACCGCGCCCGCCCCGCCGCCAAGGGCGCGGCCAAGAGCCGCCCGGCCAAGCCCGCGGGCGGCCAGCCCGCGCGTGAGGACGCGGGCACGGCCGTGGCCAGGAGCCAGCGCGACGGCAAGCCGGCCCGGGTGGACGTCCGCAAGACCTACAAGCTGTTCATCGGCGGGGCGTTCCCGCGCTCGGAGTCGGGCCGCTCCTACCCGGTGACCGGGCCGGACGGCACCGTGCTGGCGCACGCCGCGCAGGCCTCCCGCAAGGACGTCAGGGACGCGGTGGTCGCGGCCCGCCAGGCGCAGGCGGGCTGGGCCGGGGCGACGGCGTACAACCGGGGACAGGTCCTGTACCGGGTCGCCGAACTGCTCCAGGGCCGGTCGGCGCAGTTCGCGGCAGAAATCGTTAAGAATGAAGGGCTTTCGCTGGCGGACGCGGAGCGGGCGGTCACCGGGGCGATCGACCGGTGGGTCTGGTACGCGGGCTGGCCGGACAAGGTCGCGCAGGTGGTGGGGGCGGCCAACGCGGTGGCGGGGCCGTACTTCAACTTCAGCGTGCCCGAGCCGACCGGGGTGGTGGCGGTGGTCGCACCCGCCGCGCCCAGCCTGCTCGGGCTGGTCAGCGTGGTCGCGCCGGTGATCGCCACCGGGAACGCGGTGGTGGTGGTGGCCAGCGAGCCCGCGCCGCTGCCGGCCGTCACGCTGACCGAGGTGCTCGCCACCTCGGACGTGCCGGGCGGCGTGGTGAACGTGCTGACCGGCCGGGTCGCCGAGCTGGCGCCGGTGCTGGCCGCGCACATGGACGTGAACGCGATCGACCTGACCGGGGTGCCGGTGGCGGACCGGGCCGCGCTGGGACGGCTGGCGGCGCAGAACGTCAAGCGGGTGTTCACGGCCGACGACGACTGGGCGGCCGCGCCGGAGCCGGCCCGGATGCTGGCGTTCCTGGAGGTCAAGACCGTCTGGCACCCCATCGGGCTGTAGCCAGGGCCGGCCGGGGGCGCCGCGCCCATAGACTCGCCGGGTGAGCCTGTCCATCGGCATCGCCGGCCTGCCCAACGTCGGCAAGTCCACCGTGTTCAACGCGCTGACCAGGGCGAGTGCGCTGGCGTCCAGCTACCCGTTCGCCACCAAAGAGCCCAACGTGGGCATCGTCGGCATCCCCGATCCCCGGCTGGCCGTGCTGGCGGAACTGTCCGCCTCGGCCAAGATCGTGCCCGCCACGGCCCGGTTCGTGGACATCGCGGGCCTGGTCCGCGGCGCGTCGGCGGGCCAGGGGCTGGGCAACCAGTTCCTCGCCCACATCCGCGAGACCGACGCGATCTGCCAGGTGGTGCGGGTGTTCACCGACCCCGACGTGAGCCACGTGGACGGGGACGTTTCGCCCGAGCGGGACATCGAGACGGTCGCGACCGAGCTGATCCTGGCCGACCTGCAGACCCTGGACAAGGCGCTGCCGAGGCTCGCGAAAGAAACCAAATTCGCCAAGGATGCCGAACGGCGGCGCGTGGCTGACGCCGCGGCCAAGGCGCAGCCGTTGCTGGACGGGGGCTCGACCCTGTTCGCGGGGGCCGCCGGGGCCGGGATCGACCTGGCCGACCTGCGCGAGCTGCAGCTGCTGACGGCCAAGCCGTTCCTGTACGTGTTCAACACCGACGAGGCCGGGCTGGCCGACAAGGAGGCCCAGGACGGGCTGGCGGCGCTGGTGGCCCCGGCGGAGTCGATCTTCCTGGACGCCAAGACCGAGGCGGAGCTGGCCGAACTGCCCGAGGACGAAGCGGAAGAGATGGCCGCCGCGCTGGGGATGGGCGAGCCAGGGCTGCCGCGGCTGGCCCGGGCCGGGTTCCACGCCCTCGGGTTGAGCACATTCCTGACCACCGGGCCGAAGGAGACCCGCGCCTGGACCATCCCCATCGGCGCGACCGCGCCGGAGGCCGCCGGGGTGATCCACAGCGACTTCCAGCGCGGGTTCATCAAGGCCGAAGTGATCTCCTACGGCGACCTGGTCGCGGCCGGCTCGGTGACCGCGGCGCGGGCCGCGGGCAAGGCCCGGATCGAAGGCCGCGACTACGTCATGCGCGACGGCGACGTGGTCGAGTTCCGTCACAGCCGCACATCGGGGAATCAGAAGTAGTACCACCTGCCGGTCCCGAGGAGCCGACTGATGCCGTCCTCAGCCGCGCTGGCTGATCCAGACTGATACGTGGGCCGGTTCCAGCGCCTGGTGGACGACACTGGCCAGGTCGTCCCGCATCGACTCCAGGTCGACGTCGTCTTGTAGGCGGGCGGCGAACGCGGCCACGGTCTGGTCCGCGTCATACCGTGCCCGGTTGAACCGCCGGTCCACCACCTGCTGCACCCGCCGCCGCAATGGGTTGAACAGCGCCGCCGCGGCCAGGGTGGCGGCGGCCACCGCGACCGGGGTGTGGACCGACAGGACGCGGGTGGCCAGCAGCACCAGGCCCGCGTACACGCCGACCAGCAGCCCGGTAACGACCGCATACGCCAGGGTGCGGGAGATGATCCGGTCGATGTCATACAGCCGGTACTTCAGCACTGCGATGGCGATGGCCGTATACAGGCACAAGAACGCCAGGCTCTGTAGCACATACACTGCCGCCGAGTTCACCCAGTTCCCCGCGACAAGCACGATCGCCAGCACCAGCGCGGCCCACGCGCACCACTTCAGCTGCAGCCGCTCCTCACCCGCTGACTTGGCGAACCTGACCACGATCGCAACAACACTGACCAGCAGCTCGGCACTAAACAGGACCGAAGCCATCAGGTAGAGGAACGCGATCAGACCCGGGCTCCCCGGGCTGAACGAGGTGAACGGGTGCGCCCACGAGCGGGCGGCGGCGATCAGCAGCGCCACCGTGGAGAGCGCGAACGACCCGCCGACGAACCACCCGGCCGGGCGCCAGCGCCGGGATCGCAGCCGCCCGGTCGGGAACAGCAGGAACAAAAAGGCGAGCATGGCGAACGGGATCGCCCAGGTCCAATTGGACACCCAGCCAAACAGCCGGCCCGCGGGCAGGGACCCCGGGTCCACGACCAGTGCGTGCAGCGCGTACGGGTTCGAGAAGGCACCCAGGCCCAGGGCCAGCCCCGCCGCCAGGAACAGCCAGCCGATCCGGTTCCCCGGGCGCCGGGACGCAAGGACGAACCCCGTCAGC
Source organism: Streptosporangiaceae bacterium (assembly GCA_036522155.1). Lineage (GTDB taxonomy): Bacteria > Actinomycetota > Actinomycetes > Streptosporangiales > Streptosporangiaceae > UBA9676. The sequence continues at coordinate 4,247 of DATDGI010000124.1, read as the reverse complement.
GGCACGGCCACGTTCACCACCTGGCTGGAGACGCTGGAGAAGGTCCAATTGGTCAGGCTGGCAGGCAGCAGATGCCGGTCCACGTAGGCCAGCGCCAGCCCGGCGGCGATCAGCGCGACCGATACCGCCGCCACGCACCCGGGTACCCACCGGACCAGCCAGGCTCTCACCGGGATTCCCCTGCCGCCGGTCACGGCTCCCGGTCCGGGCGCTGGCTGCGCGTCAACCACAACCCGCAGGCTACGCCCGCACCGTTCCGGGAACGTTACCGCTCAGCAGCGAACCTTCCGGCCATACCCGAAGGTCGCCGCTGGGGTCTGACGCAGCCATCGTCATGCAGGACGCGTACGTGGTGGAGTTCCGCTTCAACGTCTGAACGGCTGGACCGGTCAATGTGCCTGGCCGAAGGTCGACTCGATGGTCAGGTTGTAGCTGCACGGGTCGCCGTTGTGGCTCAGCTGGTAGTTCTGGAAGTTGCCGATGATGTCGCTGCTGTAATTGTTCGCGTTCACCGACAGGTTGACGTGCACGGTCTGGCCGTACGGGACGCTGACCGTCTTGTGCTTCACGATCGGCGCGAACCCGACCTGCGGCCACGACACCTTGACCTTAACCACGGCGCCGACGTTGCCGGTGTTGGTCACGTCGACATCGCTGACCAGGTAGTTGGGGCCATTGAGGCCAGGCGACAGCGACACGTCGCAGCTGCCCGTACCGGTCGCGTCCGGGCTGGGCACCGGGCTGGGCGCCGGTGCCGGCGCACTGGACGGTGCGGCCACTGGCGCGGCACTCGCCGCTGGGCTGGCATGCCCAGCCGCCGTGGTAGTGGTGCCGCCGGCGGCCAGGCCGATGACCAGGCCCACGACCAGGCCGGCCAGGCCGCTGCTGCCGCAGGCGAGCAGCAGCCGCCCTCTGCGGCGCGGCTGCGGCGCGGGCGACACCTCGTTGCGGCTCATGGCTGGCTGGGGCGGTGGCTCTGCAGGCCGCTCCCAAATCGGTCGGTTCTCGGGCACTGGAATTCACGTCCGCTGTCAGGTCCTTAAGCCAGGTCGGCGAGGGCCCGGCCTGTCAGCTGGGCAATATGTCGCCCCACGATGGAAGGACGCCGGAGAAGACCCTATGGAGCACACGGATTGATCACAGCTCAGTTACAACCAGTTTGCCCAGGTTCGCACTGGGCCCATGGGACACTCCCCGAGTGACTCAGGGATACGGGCAGGTACCACCCCAGCACGGTCCCCACTACGGCGCGACCATCATCGGGCTCGTCATCGGCACCGCCGGCCTGCTGATCATGCTCGTGTTCGGCCACAACTACAGCACTTGCCAGTCGCTTCTCGGGCAGCTCGCGCAAGGCACCGATGCGGCAGCCCGCGCCGCCTGTTCGGGTGCCGCCATCGCCCACTGGGGCGGCCTGCTCGCCCTCATCGGCGGCGGCCTCACGTTCGCCATCGGGCTCATGGTCATGCTCGGCAGTACCCGGTCTCAGCCGCAACCCCTCCCGCCTGCACTGTTGCCATGGCAGGACGTCCCATGTGCCCGCTGCGGCGCGTCTGCGTCAGCCCACAGCCAGACTGGTTGCCCCGTCTGCACGAACTGCGGGCAGCCAGCCGCTGCTCACATCGTGGGCAGATGTCCCCCGTCGGCGGCGCAGGCAGATACACGCAGCCGGGAGGTAGCAAGTCAACAACCGGGGTCATCCATACCTGAATCTTGATCAGCCGTAGTGCTTCAGGTGGGGCCAGAGGGTGGGCCAGGCGGCTGCCGGGTGGGTGCAGACGGCGATCTGGATGCCGGTCCAGTCGTTCTGCACGTGGTAGGGGGCGTTGTAGGTGGTCAGCAGGCGGCAGCTGGCGAAGTAAGGCCGCAGCATGGGCAGCGCGTCGACGGCGAGCACGGTGCGGTCGGAGGCGTGCCCGGGCCCCCACATCCAGTAGGCGTTGTGGCCGGATAGTACGGGCGGCAGGTGGTCCGCCCCGCCGAGCACGTCGAGCGCGGCGGCCTCGCCGTAGTAGCCGGTGAAGATGGAGGTGGGGCGCTGGCCGGCCCGGACCAGAGCCGCGTCCTGGGCGGCGACCGCGCGGGTGAGCTGGGGCCAGCCGACGGTGTCGCCGAGAGTGGACCGCGAGCTGGACGGCAGGCTGTGTGCCTGACTCACCGGCAGGATCGGCAGCAGCGACGGCAGGGTGAGGGCCATGCCCACCAGCGGCGCAGCCAGCACGAGCCCGCGCCGGCGCCCCGCGTGGCGGCCGCGGGCGATCCAGCCCTCGGCGGCCAGTGCGCCGGCCGCCAGGACGGCGGGCGCCGTGCCGGCGCTGTAGTACACCTTGCCGGGTACCCAGGCCAGCACGTAGACGACGATGAGCGTGACGGCCACGGCTATGAAGCGCAGTTCGGGAGTCCGCCACAGCTTGACGAAGCCGGCGATGAGCAGCGGCGCCATCAGCAGCCCGGGGTAGATCAGCTGGGCGGGCAGGCCGCCGACGTAGTCGGCCACGGACGTGTTCTGCTGGTGCAGGGCCGAGGCCATGGCCAGCTGCGGCCACCCGTGCGTGGCCTGCCAGATGATGTTCGGCACCCAGAGGACCGCGGCGATGCCTGCGCCGAGCCATGGCCAGATGGTGCGCAGCACGGCGGCATGGGGGGAGAGGAGCAGGCCCAGCGCGAGCCCGATGAGCAGCATGATCACCAGGTTGTTGTTCTCCAGGCCGAGGCCGGCTGCGGCGCCGGCGGCCAGCCACCAGCGCGGCCGGTCCCGCAGCAGCGCCGTGCTGACGAAGAGCAGGACGGCCGTCCAGGCCAGGAGGTCCAGCGGCGTGGTGTTGCCGATGTGCACGGCCCCCAGCACGACGGGGGCGCACGCCGTGCCGAGGGCGGCGAGCACCCGGCCGAACCGGCCCGCGCCAAACAGCGCCGCCAGCCTGGCCGCCATGACCACGACCGCCCCGCCCGCCAGCGCCGGGATGATCCGGACCGCGGTCGGGCTGACGCCGAAGATGCTGGTGACCCGGGTGAGCACCGGCACGAGCGGCGGCTGGTCGACATAGCCGAACGCGAGATGGCGCCCGGCCTCGATGAAGTACAGCTCGTCCTGCTGGAAGCCGTACCGGCCGCTCACGGCGAGCTCGATGGCCACGAAGGCGGCGCCGATCACCCAGGCCAGGACCGGCACGCGGTCGGAGGGGTGAGCCGGAGCCTGTGGCGGCGATGTGACCGCCGGGACGGTGGCCGGGGATGAGGCGGCTGGGTCGCTGGGCTGGTTCATTGCGGTGCCTCCGGCGGTGTGCTGTCAGGAAGTCCCCGGCAGGTGGTGTGTCCGCGTTGCAAATTTAATCTGATATCAGTATGCTAGATGAGTGGTATCAACCATGTCAAGCGGAGGTGGTGGGGATGGCGGCGCAGGCTCCGGTCAGCCCGGGCCGGCCACCGGCCCCGCAGGCCGTCAGCACCGGCCGCTGCACCAGTAACCGGCCAGGCACGAGGTACCCGTGACCGATCGCAAAGGCATCCTGCTGCGGCTCGACCCGGCCGTGCATGACGCCCTGGCCCGGTGGGCCGCCGAGGAACTGCGCTCCACCAACGCCCAGATCGAATTCCTGCTCCGCCGCGCCCTGGCCGACGCCGGCCGCATGCCCGCCCGCGCCAGCGACATCCGCCGCCCCGGCCGCCCACCCACCCACCGCGATCACTGAGCGTGGGCAGCCATTGAGCCGGCCGTTCTGGTGGCAATCTTCCCAGGTCAGAGCCCATATTCTCGGAGTGTTCGGCACCGAGCTACGCGTCACCGCAGGTGAGGCCGTTGATATAGGTTGCCCCGAGCCGGCCATTGAGATGACTTGAGTAGCCGTTATGGCGCAGAATGGTCCTCAGAGGACACGCAAAGCGCCATAGCCGATAGCTGTGCGTATACAGGAGCGGGGCGGAGGTGCTGATGGGTCGCAGGTCTACTGTTGAGCAGAGACCGCAGACTGATATCTACGCGGAATTTGCTTCAGAGGCCGGGGACCAAGCGCCAGCCAGCGGGAGGCGGGATCGCTCCGCTTCGGGCTGGCGCGGCGCGGGTGGGCGTTGGCTCGTCTGGGTTTTCCGGATCGTGGTGTGGCTGGTGCTCCTTGTCATCGGCTACCGGGGTGTCACCGCGATCGTGCTGAACGAGCGACCGCCCAGCCCCGCCCCCACCCCTACGGTCAGCACGGGCCCGTCTTTCCCGACCGCGCTCGCGGACGCCTACGCGCTTCAGTTCGGGC
>DATDGI010000123.1:0-1799 GCA_036522155.1 Streptosporangiaceae bacterium | reverse complement strand
ACCCGGCCACCGCGGCGGCCGCCGGGCGGGCCACCGGCTACACCGCCTTCCTCGACGCTGACGCGCTGGCCGGGGCCCGGATCGGGGTCTGGCGGGACGGCTTCGCGCCCGCGGGTGCGGCCACCGCCGCGCTGGCCGACGCGGCGCTGGCCGTCCTGGCCGGGCGCGGCGCCACCCTGGTCGACCCGGTGGAACTGCCGGGGACGGCGGAGATCTCCGAGCCTGAGCTCAGCGCGCTGCTGACCGAGTTCGCCCACGACCTCAACGCCTACCTGGCGGCGCTGCCGGGCGAGCACCCGGCCACGCTGGCCGAGCTGATCGCGTACAACCAGGGCCACGCGGCCACCGTCCTGGCCCGGTTCGGCCAGGAACTGTTCGAGCGGGCCGAGGCCACCGGCGGCGACCTGGCCGATCCCGGCTATCTGGCCGCCCGGGGCGAGGCATCGCGGCTGGCCCGGGCCGCGCTGGACGGCCCGCTCGGCGAGCACCGGCTGGACGCCATCGTCACCCTGACCGCGAGCCCGGCCTGGCTGACCGACTACCACCTGGGCGATCACGACGTCTTCCACACCTCAGGCCCGGCGGCGGTAGCAGGCTACCCGGCCATCTGCGTCCCCGCCGGTGGCGTGTTCGGGCTGCCGGTCGGCCTGTCGTTCATCGGGCCCGCCTGGAGCGAGCCGCGGCTGATCGCGCTGGCGTACGCGTTCGAGCAGGCCGCGGCGGCCCGGCTGCGGCCTACCCTGTCAGCCACCTGCCCGCCGCCGTCCGCGGCTGGCCCCGGTGCGCGGGGATAGCCTGCGGTCATGGATTCCTGGCGCGCCGCTGGCGTTCCCGCCCTGCCGGGACAGGGCCCGGAGCCGCGTATCCACGACACCGCGAGCGGCCGGCTGGTGCCGGCCGCGGCCGGCCGGACGGCGACCATCTACGCCTGCGGGATCACCCCCTACGACGCCACCCATATCGGGCACGCGGCCACGTTCGTGGCCTGGGACCTGCTCATCCGCGCCTGGCGCGACGCCGGGCACGACGTGCGGTACGTGCAGAACGTCACCGACGTGGACGACCCGCTGCTGGAGCGGGCGGCCCGGGACGGTGAGGACTGGCGTGAGCTGGCGGCACGGGAGATCGGCCGGTACCGGTCGGACATGACGGCGCTGCGGGTACGGCCGCCGGACCGGCTGGTCGGTGCGGTCGAGGCGCTCCCGGTCATCGAGCGGTTCGCGGGCCAGCTGGCCGACCGCGGGGCGCTGTACGAGCTGGAGGGCGATCAGTATTTCGCCCGGTCATCCGACGCGCAGTTCGGGACGGTGTCGCGGCTGGACCCGGACACCATGCTGGTGCTGTCGGCCGAGCGGGGCGGCGACCCGGGCCGGCCGGGGAAGAAGGATCCGCTCGACCCGCTGGTCTGGCTGGCGGCCCGGCCGGGGGAACCGCACTGGCCGTCCCCGTTCGGCCCCGGGCGGCCGGGCTGGCACGTGGAGTGCGCGGCGATCGCCACCGAGCACCTGGGCGCCCGGTTCGACGTGCAGGCGGGCGGCTCCGACCTGATCTTCCCGCACCATGAGCTGAGCGCCTCGCACGCGCGGGTCGTGTTCGGCGGCTCCGGGCCGGACGGGCCCGCCTTCGCCCGGACCTATCTGCACGCGGGTATGGTCCGGCTGGACGGCGAGAAGATGTCCAAGTCGCTGGGGAACCTGGTCTTCGTGTCCCGCCTGGTGGCCGGCGGGGCCGACCCGATGGCGATCCGGCTGGCGATCATGAGCCACCGGTACCGGATGGACTGGGACTGGACCGCTGCC
>DATDGI010000122.1:0-6602 GCA_036522155.1 Streptosporangiaceae bacterium | reverse complement strand
GCGTCCGAGCGCCAGTACCAGCAGATCGGCGAGCCATGCCCACCGACCGGCGAGTCGGCCTGAGGGGCCTCGGGCCAGCCCTCGGGGTTGTCCTCCCACGCCTCGCGGCGGCCGTAGGGCGTCATGTCGAGCAGGCCGAGGGACCCGTTGACCGGCTCGTTGCCACGCCCCGTCGTGGAGTAGGTCAGGAACACGCGGTCCCCGTCGCGCAGGAAGCAGGTGATATAACCCATTTCTCCGCCGACCGGCGCGTCCAGCTCGCGCACCGAGTACCAGGGCTGGGTGTAGCCCATGAACTCGACGTAGGAGGCCACCTCGTCCCACCGGCCCGTGGTCAGGATGGCGAACGAGACGCCGCGGGCGTTGAGGTAGACGGCGTCCTTCAGGTGCCAGGCCGTGGTGGTGCAGCCCTCGCACTGACCCTGGTGCGGCGCGCCGTCGTACCACATGTGCTTGTAGACCACGAGTTCGTCGCGGCCCTGGAACAGGTCCAGAAACGGGACCGGGCCGTCGGGTCCGACGACCTCGACCGCCCCGTCGAGCTCCACCATCGGCAGCCGGCGGCGGACCGCGGCGAGGCCGTCGCCCGCGCGGGTGTGGGCCTTCTCGCGGACCAGGAGCTCGTCACGGGCGGCCTGCCAGGTGGCTAGGTCAACGACGGGCGGGCGGCCGGGCAGCGCGGTGGCCGGGTCACTCGGCGTGTTCGTCATGGCGTCCTCCGTGGTGTCTCGTACCGGGCAGCGTCGCAGACGTCCCACGACACCAGAACAGACCCGCGACCCGGCCGGAACTCATCGCGGCGGGGCCTCCGGTGATGACGGCGACGCGCTGGCGGCTCCGGTCATGGCGTCGGTCAGGTCTTGGCTGTCGCCGGGTCGCTGGGGTGCCGGGTGAGCGGCCTGGTCTGCACGGTCATCCAGGCATCCAGCGGGAGCGATCTCAGGATCGCCTGCATCTCGGCCGCGTCCTGGGCTCGCCAGAGGCCCAGCGAGCGCCCCTCGCCCGGCAGCTCCCACAGCCGCAGCAGGTGTCCCTGCCCCGCCAGCTCGTGCGCACGTTCTGCCTCGCGCGCCTTGGTGTCCTCCACCATCCGGGCGGGCGTGCCCTCCCGGGATGATAACGGTGAAGGTGGTCAGAAATTCCGTGGCTCCCGGGCTGGCCTCTAGTGCCGGGTCGTTCGGGTGCCGATAGAGCGGGGTGACCTCGTCGGTACGCCAGACGCGCAGGGCATCGAGGCGAGGACTCTCTCGAGCTCATCGCCATCGTCGGCAGCGAACAATCCGAGGCTCCGCCATTCGCCTGGCTGTAGCGGCGGGCGCCACAAGCGAAGCAGGTGGCCTTGGGACGCGAGTTCACGCGAGTGTGCGGCCTCTCGGGTGCGGATGTCGTCGATGGCTTCCTCTGAGGTTCCGTCCGGAACGCGGGTGGTCATGATGACGAGGTATTCCATGGTGAGCACCTCCTGAGTCGGCAGCAGTACTGTGCGTGTTTTCTGTTTCACCTCCTTTGCGCTTGTCGCCTGCCGTGTGCCGGCCGGGTCAGTTTGGGTTCAGGTTCTCCGGTGTCCTAGCAGCTCGCGCGGAGGAACGGTCGGCCCTGGCGGCTAGGGGTTAGGGAGGCCGAGGTAGGGGAACGCGTTCAGCAGGTCGTCGTGCGGCTTGAGGCCGGTCGGCGGGACCTTGCCGTGGCTCAGCCAGGCGAAGCGCATGCTGTAGACGTCGTCGGTGGGGACGCGGCCGTTGGGGTAGGCGGCGGGCTTGGTGCGGTCGTACCGAAGGATGTCGGGCAGAACCATGAGGGCTGCGTGCCTGGCCTCCTCGGACGGGTAGCCACTGTTTTCCAGGATCTTGGACCACGGCCCCAGGTAGTTGGCCACGTCGTCGGCGGGCTGCCGGGAGTTGTAGAGATCCTTCTCGCCGTCGGGGTTGATGAACGGGTTGATGGCCGGGTTCCCGCCGCGGTCCATCTGCACGAGCGTGCCGTCCCGGCGCAGGCTGATCGAGGCCCAGATCCCGATCTGCGGGCCTGTGCCGAGCATGTCGTCGGGCACCTCCAGCGCGATCGACAGGACGTTGTTGCCGGCGAAGTCGTCGTGCCCGGTCCACTGGAATCCGTGCAGGGCTCCCTCGATATCGGCGAAGAACGGTTCGCTCCGCGCCCCGGCGAACAGCCGGATCCGGTCGGCCTGGACGGGCTGCGCCATCGCGTCGAAGCTGACCGGGATGGACGAGGTGAGCACCTGGCCGGCCGGCTGGGGCTGGCGGGCCTGGGTGCCGGTGGCGTAGTAGGCGGTCCCGGTTTGCCTGCGGTTCTCGAACGCGGAGAAGGTGAAGGTGAACGCGACGTCGGCGTGCGCGTCGACGTTGATCCGGTAGACCGCGCCGGGGTGGAAATCCCGGCTGGTGATGACTGTCGGGGGCAACTCGATGGGGGGCCTGACTGTGGGGTTCGAGTCGATGATCAGCACTGTCTTGCCCGGGTCCTCTGTTGACCTGAATGCGTACACGTCGGTGAGGTCCAGCCGCGTGTCGTCGCCGGGGGAACTTGAGATTGTCGGCGCTGAAGTGGTTAGACATGGTGGCTCCTTCGGTGGTGATTGCGAGGATCGGCGGTACTGCAAGCGTGGTCTCCGCCCCTGCCCGTCGCGCCCGTTAAGGACCCTGGTGCAGGCCCGGGGAGTGCCCGGTCCCGTGGTCACGGGTCCACGGGCGCCGAGGGTTGCCCAACGTGCGTCGGCGTTCCTAGGCTCGGTGGGTGGCGATGTCGGCTCCCGTTTCCGCGCGGCGCTGGATCAGCTGGTGGCGAGTGTGCGCGCGGGTCCGAGCCGGGCGCTGGTGCTGCGCGGGGAGGCCGGGGTCGGCAAGAGCGCGTTGTTGGAGTATCTGGTGCAGCACGCTTCTGGGTGCGGCATTACTCGGGCGGCTGGCGTCGAGTCGGAGATGGAGCTCGCGTACGCGGGGTTGCAGCAGTTGTGCGCGCCGTTCGTGGATCGCCTGGAGCGCCTTCCGGGCCCGCAGCGCGATGCGCTTGGCACCGCGTTCGGTTTGCGGGACGGCGCCGCGCCGGATCGGTTCCTCATCGGCCTGGCGGTGCTGAGCCTGCTGTCGGACATCGCGGAGCAGCGGCCGCTGGTCTGCGTCATGGACGACGCGCAGTGGCTCGACGCGGCCTCCGCGCAGGCGCTGGCCTTCGTCGCGCGCCGTCTGGGTGCGGAGTCGGTCGGGCTGGTGTTCGCTGTGCGCGAGCCGGGCGGTGAGCGGCACTTTGAGGGCCTGCCGGAACTTGCCGTGGGCGGGCTAGACGACCGTGAGGCGCGGGAGCTACTCGTGACAGTGGTGGCCGGTCCGCTCGATGAGCGGGTGCGTGATCGGATCGTGGCCGAGACGCGCGGCAACCCGCTGGCGCTGCTTGAGCTACCACGTGGCCGGACGCCCGCCGAGCTCGCGGGCGGGTTCGGGCTGTCCGGCGGCCCGGCGGTGCCGGGGCGGATCGAGCAGAGCTTCCGGGAGCGGCTGGCGCCGCTGCCGCCCTTGACGCGGCGTTTGCTTCTCCTGGCGGCGGCCGAGCCGGTGGGGGACCCGGTGTTGGTGTGGCGGGCGGCCGCCGAACTTGGCATCGGGCCGGACGCTGTCGCGCCGGCGGCCGGTGTGGGACTGGTCGATTTCGGCGCTCAGGTGCGCTTCGGTCATCCGCTGGTGCGTTCGGCGGTCTACAGCGCGGCGCCGCCGGAGGAGCGCCAGCGCGTCCACTGGGCGCTCGCCGAGGCCACCGATGCGGACGTCGATCCCGATCGTCAGGCCTGGCACCGCGCGCAGGCGGCGGCCGGGCTCGACGAGGACGTCGCCGCCGAGCTGGAACGCTCGGCCGGGCGAGCGCGGGCGCGCGGCGGCCTGGCGGCGGGGGCGGCATTTCACGAGCGCGCCGTCGAGCTGACGCCCGATCCGAGGCGCCGGGCGCAGCGTGCGCTCCTTGCCGCCCAGGGCAAACACCAGGCGGGCGCGCCGGACGCGGCGTTGCGGCTGCTGGCGATGGCGCAGGCGGGGCCGCTGGACGAGCACGAGCGAGCCCGCGCGCAGCTATTGCACGCGCAGATCACGTTCGCGATGACGCGGGGCCGCGACGCTCCTCCTCTGCTGCTCGAGGCGGCCAGGCGGCTCGAGCAGCTGGATGCGACGCTCGCCCGCGAGACCTACCTCGAGGCGTTCGCGGCCGCGCTCTCTGCAGACCGCTTGGTGCGGGGGGCGATGCACGTGAGATCGCGGCGGCCGTTCTAGCCGCCGACTGGGACCGCTCCACGCGCGCCAGCGATCTGCTGCTGGACGGGCTCGCCCTCCTCACCCGCGAGGGCTACGTTGCGGGGGCGCCGGCGTTGAAGGTCGCGCTGCGCGCGTTCCGTGACGGGCCGCTCTCCGAGGAGGACGAGCTGCGTTGGCTGTGGCTGGCCTGCCGCATCGCCCGGGCGCTGGCCGATGATGGGGCGTGGGACGAGCTCACCGCGCGCCATCTCGAACTCGCACGCCGCGCCGGCGCGTTCTCTGCGCTGCCCGTCGCGCTCACCGACCGCGTGCTCGTCGAGCTGTTCTCCGGGAGGATCGGGGTGGCTATGTCGCTGGCCGCCGAGTCGGACGCCGTCGTCGAGGCCACCGGCAGTCACGTGACGCTGCGCACTTCGATCGTGCTGGCGAACTGGCGGGGACGGGACGCCGAGGCAGTGGCGCTCATCGAGGCGCGCCGGCAGGACGTGCTGCGACGCGGCGAGGGGCTCTGGCTCGCCGCCAATGACTGGGGCAGCGCGATCCGCTATAACGGACTCGGCCGCTACGAGGATGCCCTGGCCGCAGCCGAGCGGGCCGCCCAGGCCGCGCGCGGGCTGGGGCCGTCGATCTTGCTGCTGGCGGAGCTGATCGAGGCTGCCGGGCGCAGCGGCCAGGCGGAGCGCACGACTGGTCCGCTCGCCCAACTCGCTGAGATTGCGCATGCCGCCGGCACGGACTGGGCGCTCGGGACCCACGCGCGCGCAGCGGCGATGCTTGCCGGGGGAGAAGCCGCCGAGCGGCTCTACCGGGAGGCGATCGAACGGCTGTCGCACGTCAAAACCCGCGCGACGCTGGCCCGCGCACACCTCCTGTACGGCGAATGGCTGCGGCGCGAGCACCGTCGCGTCGACGCTCGCGAGCAGCTGCGAGTCGCGTACACGATGCTCTCCGACATGGGCATGGAGGCGTTCGCCGAGCGCGCCCGCCGCGAGCTGCTGGCCACTGGCGAGACAGTGCGCAAGCGCACCGTCGCGACGCTCGACGAACTGACCCCGCAGGAGGTGCAGGTCGCGCGCCTGGCCGGCGGCGGGCAGACGAACCCGGAGATCGCCGTCCAGCTGTTTCTGAGCCCCCGCACCGTGGAGTGGCATCTGCGCAAGGTATTCGGAAAGCTTGGGGTCAACTCCCGCAAGGAGCTCCGCGCGGCTCTGTCCGACGTCGGCGCAGCGGCCGTCCGCCTCTAGGAGCGCCCTGGACAAAGAATGGTTGGGCGGGAAGAACGCCGACAATGACCGTCTGTGCGGTAGTGAGCCAGGGTCACTGCCCTTTGAGGCTGCCGATGCTGAGCGATCCCGTGGCAGGCGGCCGCAGATCTTGCTCCGCCTGACGGACGTAGCTTTCCGGATCCCTGTCGACAGCCGGGACGCCAGCGAAGTTCCGCGCCTGGAAGAGAGCGAAGGCGATGGCCAGGTCATGGCGCTGTTGCAGTCCGGCGAGGCGGCGGAAGTCGGTCAGGCCCTCGCGTTCTTCTTCGGCCATGTGATCGCCGTTGGCCAGGTTCGCAGCCGCGACGGCGGCGAACCACCCGTCGCTGCCGACCCGGTGGCGGGCGACCTCTGCGACCGCGTCTCTGATGTCATTGTGGTCGCGGATGGCGTCCAGGGTCTCTCCCTCTGCCCCGGCCCGCCGGCCTGCGGCAAGGCCCACTTGCAGCAGCGCGGGATAGAAGATCGCCTCCTCCGCCGCCGCGTGTAGTTCCAGGAACGCGCCCAGCCGCGCCCACACCGCCGACAGGGGAGCGGTGTCCGTGGGCCCGACCTGCTCCAAGATCGCGAACAGCCGGCGCTGCTCGTGGTGGTCGTCGAGGATCAGCTGGGTGATGTCCACGGTCCCTCCCTGGCCCTGCGTCACGGTCACCAGGGTGCTCGCCGGAAGCCAGACACGGCACCGTCGGTGCCACTTCCAGCCATGCTGCCACGGCCCGGGGCCGCCCCGCACGGGCAGCCCCGCGCCGGGGGACAACAGCATCACCTCACCATGGTGGTCATCCCTGCGTGGTCATCTCCGCGGGCGTCCTTGCGCAGCACTGCCCGGGGATTGCCGCGAACCGGCCGCCAGCGGCCCGGCCCGGGCACGTAAAGTAGCAACCCGGCGCGAACCGCGTCAGCGCTGGTTCGGCGCCGGATGCTGCTGTCCGCTGCGACCTGAGGACACCTCGTGACCGCTTCTGCTGGCAGCCCGGTGACGGTCCGCGGGCCGGGCGGCGCGGTCGCCGGGCCGCGGCGCACCGCCCTGGCGGGCCGCTCGGGCTGGCTGCCGGTCATCCCGGCGGTGGTCACGCTCGCG
>DATDGI010000121.1:0-16402 GCA_036522155.1 Streptosporangiaceae bacterium | reverse complement strand
TTGACCGCGGCCTTGGCCTTGATCGTGCCGTAGGTGATGATCTGGGCGACCCGGTCATCGCCGTACTTCTCCGTGACGTACCGGATGACGTCGCCGCGCCGGCGCTCGTCGAAGTCGACGTCAACGTCGGGCATGGAGACGCGCTCGGGGTTGAGGAACCGCTCGAAGACCAGGCCGTGCGCTATCGGGTCCAGGTCGGTGATGCCCATGGCATAGGACACGATCGAGCCGCCCGCCGAGCCGCGGCACGGTCCCACCCGGATCCCGTTCCGCTTGGCCCACATGATGAAGTCGGCAACGACCAGGAAGTAGGAGCAGAACCCCATCGCCTCGACGACGCCGATCTCGTATTCGGCCTGGGCCCGCCGCTGCTCGTCGTACCCGTGGGGGTAGCGGCGGTCCATCCCGCGCCAGACTTCCTTGCGGAACCAGCTCGACTCGGTCTCCCCCCCGGGCAGCGGGAACTTCGGCATCAGGTTGGACTTGCTGAACCCGACGTTCGCGCGCTCGGCGATCACCAGCGTGGCGTCGCAGCCTGCCTGCCATTCCTCGTCGGTGCGGACCGCCCGCATCTCCTGCGGGCTCTTGAGGTAGTAGCCGGTGCCCTCGAGCCGGAACCGGTCGGGGTCGGCGAGGTTGGTGCCGGTCTGCACGCACAGCAGCACCTCGTGCGCCTTGGCGTCGTCCGGCGAGGTGTAGTGCGAGTCGTTGGTCACCACGAACGGCAGCGACAGCTGCGCCGCGAGCTGGCGCAGGCCCGGCCACACCCGCTGCTCGATGGCCAGCCCGTGGTCCATGATCTCGACGAAGAAGTTGTCCGGGCCGAAGATGTCGCGGTAGGTGGCGGCCGCCGCCAGCGCTTCGCGCTCCTGGCCGAGCCGGAGCCGCGTCTGCACCTCGCCGCTGGGGCAGCCGGTGGTGGCGATGATCCCCTTGGCGTGGGCGGCGAGCAGTTCACGGTCCATCCGCGGCTTGCGGAAGTAGCCCTCCAGCGAGGACAGCGAGGACAGCCGGAACAGGTTGTGCATGCCCTCGGTGGTCTCGGCCAGCAGTGTGATGTGCGTGTAGGCGCCGGCGCCGGAGACGTCGTCGTCCCGCTGCCCCGGGTTTCCCCACCGGACCGGCTGCCGGTGCCGCCGGTGCTCGGGCGCCACATAGGCCTCGATGCCGATGACCGGCTTGAGGCCGGCCGCGGTCGCCTTGGACCAGAAGTCGTAGGCGCCGTACAGGTTGCCGTGGTCGGTCATCGCGACGGCCGTCATGCCGGTCCGCTGGCATTGCGCGAACAGGTCCTTGAGCCGGGCGGCGCCATCCAGCATGGAGTACTCGGTGTGCACATGCAGATGCGCGAACGAGCCTTCTCCGCTTGGTCCCGCCGCCGTCACGAGCAACCTCCTTCGGGCAGGCGCCAGCCAGGCGCGATCGAACCGGGACCGGGGGAAGTGGCTGGTGCGTTGCGCGCGGGTGAGCCCGCTCCAGGCGCCCGCGGGCGGTGCTCCAGCCCGGCTTATTGAGCCTACCCAGGGCCGCTGTCAGGAGCGACCCGGCGCGCCGGATGAGTCATACGCCCGGAATCTCTCTGGTCACCGGGGCGCGTTCATGACCGCACGCGGGGTATCCCGGCGGGTCAGGATTCGGCGCGGAGGGTGGCCAGGGCGCGGGCCAGGTCGGGCGGGTAGTCGCTGGTGAACTCGACCGGGTGACCGTCGGCGGGATGGGCGAACCCCAGCCGGACCGCGTGCAGCCATTGCCGGTCAAGCCCGAGCCGCGCGGCCAGCACCGGGTCGGCGCCGTAGAGGCGGTCGCCGACGCATGGATGCCGCAGCGCCGCCATGTGCACCCGGATCTGATGGGTGCGCCCGGTCTCCAGGGTGACTTCGGTCAGGCTGGCGCCGCGGAATGCCTCGAGGGTGTCGTAGTGGGTGATGCTCGGCCGGCCGCCGGCCACCACCGCGAACCGGCCGTCGCCGGACGGGTGCCGGCCGATCGGGGCGTCGATGGTGCCCCGCAGGGGATCGGGGTGGCCCTGCACCAGGGCGTGGTAGCGCTTGTCCACGGTGCGCTCGCGGAACGCCCGTTTCAGCGCGGAGTAGGCCCGCTCGCTGCGGGCGACCACCATCAGCCCGGTCGTGTTCGCGTCCAGGCGGTGCACGATGCCCTGGCGTTCGGCGGCGCCGCTGGTGGCGATGGTGTGCCCGGCCGCGAGCAGCCCGGCCAGCACGGTCGGGCCGGTCCAGCCGGGGGTCGGGTGGGCCGCCACTCCCGTGGGCTTGTCCACCACCACGATGTCGGCGTCCTCATAGACGACGGCCAGCCCGGGCACCGGCTGCGGGATGGGGGCGGCCACCGGCGGCGGCGGGAGGGTGACGTCGAGCCACTCCCCGGCCGGGAGCCGGTCAGACTTGCTGGCGGGCCGCCCGCCCACCAGCACCTGGCCGCCGGCGATCAGGCCGGCCGCCGTGGCCCGGGAGAGCCCGAACATCCTGGCCAGGGCGGCATCCAGGCGCTCGCCAGCCAGGCCCTCGGGGACCATGAGGCGGCGCCGATCCCCGTCGGTCACGCCGCGCTGTCCCCCGCCGTGCTGCCCCGGCCGCTGGCCGTGGGCCCGCCCGGGATGGGGCCGCTGGCCGGCGACCCGCCGGGCTCATCCGGCCTGGCCGAGCCGTCCCGGGTCCCGTCCAGCCGGTACCCGCGGGCGGCGAGCAGGACAGCGAGCACGCCGCCGCACACGATCGCCGAGTCGGCCACGTTGAACACCGGCCAGTGCGGCAGCTGAATCCAGTCGACGACATCGCCGCGGAACAACCCGGGCGTGCGCAGCAGCCGGTCGGTGAGGTTCCCGGTCGCCCCGCCCAGCAGCAGGCCGAGGGTGATGGCCCAGGGCAGGCTGCGCAGACGGCGGGACGTGCGCAGGATGAAGAAGATCACGCTCGCCGCGATCAGCGTGAACACGATGGTCATCGAGGTGCCGATGCTGAACGCCGCACCGCTGTTGCGGAGCACGTTCAGGGTCAGCAGGCCGCCAAGCAGGCGGACCTGGCGGCCGGACAGCGTGGCCACCACGATGATCTTGGAAATCACGTCCGCGGCAAACACCCCGGCCGCGACCGACAGCAGGAGGCCGACCCGGCGCCGGCCTGGCTGGCCGGGCTCCCCCGCCTGCCCGGTCAGCGCCGTTCCTCGCGCTGCTTGCATTCCACGCACAAGGTGGCCCGGGGAAACGCCAGCAGGCGGGCCTTGCCGATCGGCTGCCCGCACGACTCGCAGATCCCGTAGGTCCCGTCGTCGATCCTGGCCAGCGCCCGCTCGGTCAGGTCCAGCAGGTCCCGCGCATTCTGGGTAAGGGCAAGTTCGTATTCGCGCTGGAATGTCTTGGCCCCCGCGTCCGCCGTGTCGTCGCCCGCACTGCCGACCGCATCGCCCAGCCGTTCCGCGATTTCGGACTCGGCCTGATCTATATCGATCCGGAGCCCGGCCAGCTCGGCCTGCAGTTCGGCGCGCACCTTTCCCAGCTCGGCCTCGGACCAGGGCTTCTCTCCGGGACGCACGGGAAGAGCGGCAGCGCCAGAACGCTTCGCTGCGGCCATCTCCTGCCTCCCTACGCGCGACGGCATTTTGCCCCCGATTAGTCGATCTTGGATGCGGGCAGTCACCGGAGAATAATTCGCCGTGGCGCGGCTCCGCAAACGCATGAATCCCGGTCGCGTGGCGTGATGCCCCGGGCGGCCGTAACCCATTCGGCTGCCGGGCGCTCATCGGCTATCGTGGGGGACCTGCAAGGCGTTGATGGGGACAGCTGCCGCTGACCGCGGCCGCAGCGACCCGGGGACGGTGTGAGCCCGGGGCCTGCCCAGTGGACCAGATCACCCCGGAGCCGCCGGAAGAACCACCGCCACCCAGCCCAGGCTGGCCCGCCCGGGCCCCGGGGGAACGGTCAGTAGAACCGGCCGCAGGACGCAAGTGAGTGGGCCGGGCCCGCGCAGGCGGGCGTGGCCAAGGAGGGTGGTACCGCGGAGCCGCCGCCGGCTGGCTTCGTCCCTCCAGCGATGCGTGTGCGTGGCCGCCAGCCGGCCCGCGACGACCCGCAGGAGGCCTGCCCGACCATGTCACTTCCCGACGCCAGGCGTCATTTCCCGGCCCTGCCAGCGGCGATCGACCTGCCCGCCATGGAGCACGAGATGCTCAGGCGCTGGCAGGAAGGGAACGTGTTCGAGCGCTCACTGGAGCGGACGGCCGCGGGCCAGAGATGGACCTTCTACGAGGGGCCGCCCACCGCGAACGGCATGCCCGGCGTGCACCACATCGAGGCCCGCGTCTTCAAGGATCTCTTCCCCCGGTTCAAGACCATGCAGGGCTTCCATGTGCCGCGCCAGGGCGGCTGGGACTGCCATGGCCTGCCGGTCGAGGTGGCGGTGGAGAAGGAACTCGGGCTGTCCGGCAAGAAGGACATCGAGGCCTATGGCGTCGCCGCCTTCAACGAGCGCTGCCGGGAATCGGTGCTCCGGCACGTGGACGCGTTCGCGGAACTCACCGGCCGGCTGGGCTACTGGGTGGACCTGGACCGCGCCTACCGGACCATGGACGCCTCCTACATCGAGTCGGTCTGGTGGTCGCTGCAGGTCATCTTCGACAAGGGGCTGCTGGTCAGGGACTTCCGGATCAGCCCCTACTGCCCGCGCTGCGAGACGCCACTGTCCGACCACGAGATGGGCCAGCCGGACGTTTACGAGACGGTCACCGACCCCTCGGTGACGGTGCGGTTCCCGCTGGTGTCGCTGCCGGCCGGGGCCAGCCCGCTGCTGGCCGGGGCCGACCTGCTGGTCTGGACGACGACCCCGTGGACGCTGGTGTCGAACACGGCCGTGGCCGTCCATCCGGACGAGACCTACGTGGTCGCCCGTAAGGCCGGGGACGGGGAACGGGTCGTGGTCGCCGAGGAACTGCGCGCGCGGGTGCTCGGCGAGGGCTGGCACGTCGTGGCCAGGATGCCCGGGGCCGATCTGGCGGGGGCCCGCTACCAGCCGCCGTTCAGCCTGATCGAGGTCCCTGGCGCGCACGTCGTGGTGACCGGGAGGTTCGTCACCACCGAGGACGGCACCGGGCTGGTGCACATGGCACCGGCCTTCGGCGCCGATGACATGGAGGCGGCGCGGGCGTACGGGCTGCCGGTGGTCAACCCGATCGGGCCGGACGGGCGGTTCGAGCCGTCGGTGCCGATGGTCGGCGGCGTGTTCTTCAAGGACGCCGACGCGCGGCTTACCCATGATCTGGCCGAGCGCGGGCTGCTCTTCCGTTCCGATCTGTACGACCACAGCTATCCGCACTGCTGGCGGTGCCACACGCCGCTGCTGTACTATGCCCTGCCCTCCTGGTACATCCGGACGACGGCGGTCAAGGACCAGTTGCTGGCCGAGAACGAGCGGACGAACTGGCAGCCACCGGGCATCAAGCACGGCCGGTACGGCGAGTGGCTGCGGAACAACGTGGACTGGGCGCTGTCCAGGACCAGGTACTGGGGCACCCCGCTGCCGCTGTGGGAATGCGGGGAGGGCCACATCACCTGCGTGGGCTCGCTGGCCGAACTCGGCAAGCTGGCCGGGGCCGACCTGGCCGACCTCGACCCGCACCGCCCGTACGTGGACGAGGTCACCATCGGCTGCCGCGAGTGCGGTGGCCAGGCGCGGCGGGTGCCGGAGGTCATCGACGTCTGGTACGACTCGGGATCGATGCCCTTCGCCCAGCACGGTGCGCCCTACCGGAACGCGGCGGAATTCGAGCACGCCTACCCGGCCCAGTTCATCTGCGAGGCCATCGACCAGACCCGGGGGTGGTTCTACTCGCTGATGGCGGTCGGCACCCTGGTGTTCGGGCGGTCCTCCTACGAGAACGTGGTCTGCCTGGGCCTGGTGGTGGACGAGCGCGGCCGCAAGATGAGCAAGCACCTGGGCAATGTGCTGGAGCCGATCCCGCTGATGGAGGACAGCGGCGCGGACGCGGTCCGGTGGTACTTCGCCGCGGCCGGGTCACCCTGGGCCACCCGCAAGATCGGCCGCGGGGCGCTGGAGGAGATCGTCCGGAAGGTGCTGCTGACCTACTGGAACACGGTGTCTTTCCTGGTTCTCTACGCGAACGCGGCCGCCGCCAGCGGGCAGGCATGGGAACCGGCCATGCTGGCCAGCGCGCCGCCCCCCGCGGACCGGCCGTTGCTGGACCGGTGGCTGCTCAGCGAGCTGAACGCGGTGACCGCCGAGGTCACCGTGGCGCTGGAAGGGTTCGATACGGCCGCCGCCGGGCGGCGGCTCGCCGCGTTCATCGACGACATGTCGAACTGGTACGTCCGGCGGTCCCGGCGCAGGTTCTGGGACGGGCCGACCGCCCCGGAGGGAGCCGCCGCGTTCGCGACTCTCTATGAATGCGTGCGCACCCTCACCTTGCTGATGGCGCCGTTTATGCCGTTCATCACCGATTACGTGTGGGCGGCACTGCGCACCGCCGCCGATCCGGATTCGGTTCACCTGGCGAGCTGGCCGGACGCCGACCGCGGCCTGATCGATGACCATCTTTCCCGGCACATGCACCTGGCCCGGCGGCTGGTTGAGCTGGGCCGGTCGGCCCGGTCAGCGGCCGGCGTCCAGATCCGCCAGCCGCTCCCCCGGGCGCTGGTGGGCGCGCCCGGGTTCGCCGACCTGCCGGCCGAACTGCGGGAGCAGATCGCGGCCGAGCTCAACGTGCGTTCGCTGGAGGCGCTGACCACCGTCGACGAGGACCTAGTGCACCACCTCGTGAAACCTAACTACCGGGCGCTGGGCAGCAGGTTCGGCAAGGGCACGCCCGCGGTGGCGGCCGCGATCGCGGCCGCCGACCCGGCCAGCCTGGCGGCCGAACTGCGGGTGGCCGGTGAGACGGCCGTCATCGTCGACGGTGACCAGGTGCTGCTCGGGCCGGACGATGTGATCGTCACCCAGACCCCCAGGGAAGGCTGGACGGTGGCCGCCGACGCGGGCGAGACCGTCGCCTTGGAGACTCACATCACGCCGGAACTGCGGCGGGAAGGGCTGGCCCGGGAGGTGATCCGGCTGGTCCAGGATGCCCGCAAGGCCGACGGCCTGGACGTCAGCGACCGCATCGAGCTCTGGTGGGAGGCTGAGAGCCCCGAACTCGCCGGGGCCCTGGCCGAGCACGGGCAGTTCATCGCGGGCGAGGTACTGGCCACGAACGTCGAGTCCGGGGTGCCTGGTGGCGGTGCGGCCGGGCCTACCCGGCACACGGACGAGGATCTGGGCCTGACGTTCTGGCTGCGGCGGGCCTGACGGCGGCGCTACGGGGGCCCGGGACGGGGCTTCTACAGGCTGGCCGGAACCGCTGCTACGGGTCCGCGGCCGGGACGGCCTTCGCTACCGGGCTGGCCTGGACCGCTGCTACGGGCTGGCCGGGACCGCCTTTTCTGGCTCGCAGGCCCGGCAGGGCACACAGCCTTTGGCCTCCGCCTGCCGGCGGGTGGTCGATTCGAGGTCGCCGTCGCCGAGGAACCTGATCAGAATGCAGCCGGTGCGGTGATACCTGGCGACCCCGGGGACGATCGCCACCTCGTCGTCCAGCGACGCGGCTGAGCCGCCGGTTCCGGCATCCGCGGCCGCACCGGACGGGCCGCCGTCCGCACCGGACGGGCTGCCATCCGCCTCGCCGGCCGGGCTGCTGGTGGCCTCCCCAGGCGGAGAACCCGCTATCGCGCTGGCCGGGCCGTCAGGCCCGCCGCCCGCTGACCCGGAAGCGTCCTCCGTGGCGGCCCGGCCGGATCCAGGCTCGCTGCTACCGGCCGCCTCCGGCGTGCCCTCCTGGCCGCTTCCCGGGCCGCCGGGCCGGTCGTCTCCGGCCACCTCCGGCTGCGGGGCTACCCCGGCTGGTTCGGACGTCTCCTCGGCCTCGTGCTCATCCCGTTCGGTGCCGGCCGCCCCAGTCCCGTCGGCCTCGGCCACGTCATCCGGGGTGGCGGCCGCGGTGCCGGTCCCCCCTGTCCGCTCATCCGCCGGAGTGGCTGGCTGCTCCGGCCCGGCGGGCTCGCTGGCCAGCGCCGTCGCCTCGGCCCGATCCGGGGCCGCCGGCTCCGATGCCTCATCCGTGGCCGCGCTCCCGGCCGTACCGTCGCTGGTGATCTGCCCGGCGGCGGTCTGGTCCTCCGCGTCGTGGCCGCCGACGGCTTCCTGCCCGGACTCATCCAGGTCAGCGGCCGCATCCTCGGCGTCCGAGGCCGCATCGTCTTCGATGGCGTCGTCGGGCTCGTTGGCCCAGGCGGGAAGCTCGCCGGGCTGCCAGTCATGGTCCTCGTCGAGGTCACCGAGATCGCTGACGGTGAGCGGGATGCTCCAGGGTGAGGGCGCCGCCTCTTCCTCTTCCTCGTCGGCTTCCGGCCCGGCCGCGGCCGCGTCCCGCTGGCTGCCGACCGGATCCCGCTGGGCGCCCCCCGGCGCCTCTGCGCCGGGCCCCGTGGGTTCTGCCGCTTCCCCACCGGGGGACGGCGCACCGGCCCCGCTCGGGGCCCAGGCGCTCCACCCGCCGGGCGCCGGCGGCCAGGGCGTGCGGGCGACACCGGTGCCGCCTGCATCAGGCGCCCCGGCGGCCGCGTCCGCGGGGTCATCGGCAGCCGGGCGCGGGCGGCCATCGCCCATCGCCCGCGGCCCGGCCGTGGCCGGCCAGGGCGGCGGCGCAGGCTCGCGCTGACCGCCGGCCAGTTCGGCGTTGATCTGGTCCCAGAAATCGTCGTGGGGTGACGCGCCGGGCGGTGGCACCGGGGATTGCCCGGGTGGGGCGCCGGGCCACCGGCCGTCTGGCGGCTGCTGGCCACGGCCCTCATCAGCCTGGCGGGCGGCGGCCTGGCCGGAGCCGGGCTGGCCGGAGCCGGGCTGGCCGGGATCGTCATCGGGCCAGTCGGCCCGGCCCGCTGGCCCGGTCCGGGTATCCTCCCTGCCTTCGGGGTCTCGTCCGGTCCCGGGGCGGGCGGCCAGGTCAGGCCACCCAAGTCCCGGCGGTGGCCAGGCCTGATCCTCGCCTGGACGTTCCGGCCCCGCGGTTGCTCCCGGCTCTGGTGGCGGCGGGCCGGGCCTGGACCGTTCCGGCCCCGCTCCGGCCCAGCCCACAGGCTCGGGCCAGGCGCTCTCGTCGTCACCGGGCCAGCCTGGGCCGGGCCGGCGAGCCGTTCCCCGGCCCGCCGGTGGCTGGTCCTGCGTTCCCCGGCCTGCCGGTGGCTGGTCTCGGCCGGCCTGGCCGGGCGGGCGGGCGGCCGTCTCCCCGGGAGGGCCGGCGGCGGCTGGATCCCACGGCCGCCGGCTGGCTGTTGGCTTGTCTGCGTCCCTGTTACCACGACGCGCTGGGCTGCCCGGGATCACATCCCTACCGGGGACCACGGTCTCATCGGGGCGCGATGGGCTGCCCGGCGGCAACGGGGCGGGCGTGACCGAGCCGTTCGCCGCCGGGCCGCCAGCGCCCCTGGCGGCCGCCCCGGCGGCTGGCTCGGCCGGCATCCGGCGGTCTGGCGGCATGCCCGGTCGTCCACGGCCGGTGGAATGCGTTCCCGCATAACCGCTCGGGCGTCCGGCCAGCCGGCTCGGGCCGTTCTTGGCGGGCGTGCTCTTGCGCGGGCCGGTCCGGCCGTTCCGGCCTGGTCTGCCGTTGACGGTGGCGGCCTCATCCGGGCCGGCCGGCGCCACGGTCCTACCGCTCTCGGCCGGTGCGGGCGCCGGGGGGCGCGGCTTGGTCTTGCCGCCGGTGCCGTTGCGATCGGCGGCCAGCTCACGATCCGTCTTTTCATCACTGCTGGCCGACCGGGCCCGGCCAGCAGCCACGACGGCAACGTCGGTGCCCGGAAGCGGGCGACGGGCGGACGGCCTGGGCGCCAGGCCCAGCTCGCCGAAGATTTCCGCTCGCTGCCGGAAAAGCCCGGCCGCCATGAGCACGGTCGCCAGCGCACTGAGGCCGATGGAGACGTAGACAACCGCCAGGCTGCTAGCAACGACCCCCGAGACAAGCACTGCTATTGCCGTGGCCACGAGGACGGCGCTGACCTTGATCACTCGCGCCCTCCACGCGCCAGGCTAAGTCATCTAGGAGCCAAGCTAACGCCGGTCGTGCGCGGGACCCTCCGCGGGGTGGAACCCGCCGGAGTGCCCGGTTGGCTCCGATGATCCGACGTAGGCACCGGTCACGGCCGGCTGGCCGTTCCGGGAGTCCATCCGCATGCCCGCGCCGACGCTCGCCTGCGGCCCGGTCATGGCCGGGAAGGTGCCGCTGTCGGTGGCACCGGCCTCAAGGTCACGGAGCTGGCCTTCCAGGTATGCCTTCAGCCTGCTGCGGTACTCGCGCTCGAACGCACGCAGGTCGTCGACCCGGCGCTCGAGTTCTTCGCGCTGCTGGACCAGCGAGCCCATCGCCTGGCGGTGCCGCTCCTGGGCATCGCGCTCCAGGCTCTCGGCCCTGGCCCGGGCGTCGCTGGTGATCTGCTCGGACTGCCGGCGGGCCTTGCCCAGGATCTCGTCGGCCTCGCGCCGGGCACGCCCCAGGGTCTCGTCGGCCTCGCGCCGGGCATCGGCGATCGCCTGATCCGCGGTCTGCTGCGCCAGCGCCAGCACTCGCGCGGCGGTGTCCATGTTGTCTTCGGCCGGCATGCTCATCATGGCCGGCTCGGGCCTGCGCTCTTGCTCAGGCATCATCGGCTCGGGAACCATCAGCTCGGGCTCGGGCTCGGCGAGCGGCGAGCTGAGTGCGGACACAGCCGACTTACCGCCGCGCAGGCACTCGGCCAGCTTGGCCCGGAGCTCTTCGTTCTCCTGGATCAGCCGGTCAAGCTCGACCTCGACCTCATCGAGGAAGGCGTCGACCTCTTCCTCGTCGTATCCGGGCCTCAGCCTGGTGGTACTGAACTGCTTGTTCCGCACATCCGCGGGCGTCAGCGGCATCTCGTCTCCTTGGCGCGCTTGGAGTGTGTTCCCTATGGGACCGTACCTGATCAGAGCAGCTGCACGGCGTTGATCAGGAGAAGAACAACGAAGAACAGCAGCATGAAGCTGAGGTCCAAGGCAACACTACCGATCCGGAGCACGGGGATGAACCGGCTTAGGAACTTCAGAGGCGGATCGGTCGTGGTGTAAACGGTCTCCGCAACCACCAGCACCGGCCCATGCGGATGCCAGTCGCGCGAAAAGGCCTGTATCCAGCTAAAAATGAGCCGCCCCAGCAGGAGAAGCAGATATAGCCAGAGGGCATAGGTCAGGACGACCTTGACGGTCGTCACGGCCTGGCCCGGCCTTCACCACCAGCGGCGGGCCCGCGACCGCGGGCCGCCAGTGATGTGGTGCTGATCACGGAATCGGGCATGGCCGGGCAGACCCTGGCGTAACCGGCTAGCGGCCCGTCCGTTGGTGAACTGTTCGTCACGGAGCGCCTAACTCTGGTTAAAGAACCCTCGTTCCGCCATCCGCGCCTTGTCCTCGGCCGTGACTTCGATGTTCGCCGGTGAGAGCAGGAACACCTTGTTCGTCACCCGCTCGATGCTGCCCCTGAGGCCGAAGATCAGGCCCGCCGCGAAGTCGACGAGACGCTTGGCGTCACTGTCGACCATTTCGGTCAGGTTCATGATCACCGGGGTGCCCTCGCGGAAGTGCTCCCCGATCGTACGGGCCTCATTGTATGTGCGCGGGTGCAGTGTGGTGATCCGGGCGAGATCAGTCGCCTGGACCGTGGTCCCGGCCGGGCGGGCGCTGGTGCCCATCTCCCCGGCCAGCAGGCTCCCCTGCGCCGGGCCCGGGCCAGCGCCATCCGCCAGCCCGTCCTCGTATTCGGTGAACTCCTCGTAGGAGGAGTCGTAGCCGTCGTCGTAGCGCCGGTCGTCCTCAACAAGGCCGAGGTAGACCGCCATCTTGTGCATCGCGCCGGCCATCCATCGTCCTCCGTTGGTCGTGTGCGCGGTCGCTGCGTCGGACATTACCTGACGAAGGCTGGCCGGCCGCCGAGCAACGCCGTACCAATGCGCAGGTGTGTCGCGCCGGCCGCGATCGCTGCCTCCAGATCACCGCTCATTCCCGCGGAGATGACCGTGGCCCCGGGCCGGATTTCCCGAACGGCCGCGGAAATGGCGGGCAGCGGCGCGAACGCCTCGGGGGGCGGGACCTCCAGCGGCGCCACCGCCATCACCCCGCCCAGGACCAGCCCATCTTCGGCGGCAACCGCCGCGGCCACCTCGGGTACGTCGGCGGGCAGGGCCCCGCCGCGGGCCGGATCCCCATCCAGGCTCACCTGCACCAGACAGGTAATCACCCGCTCCGCCTTGCGTGCCTGCTCCCCCAGCACCCGCGCCAGACGCACCCGGTCGACCGAGTGCACGACACTCGCGTACCGGACCACACTGGCCGCCTTATTGGTTTGCAGCCGGCCGACGAAATGCCACCTCAGCCCGGCCAGCCCCGCGCATTCGGCCGCCTTGGCCGCCGCCTCCTGATCCCGGTTCTCCCCCACATCCAGCACCCCCAACTCCCACAGCATCCGCACATCCGACCCAGGAAACGTCTTAGTAATAGCGATAACCGTCACTTCCGCAGCATCACGCCCCACCCCCTCACAAGCCGCCGCCACCCTCCCCCGCAGAGCCCCCAGCCGCCGCTCCAACTCCCGGAAACGGCTCTCAGCACCCAACAACCCCTCGCCCATCCCCACATGATCTCGCGGCCTTGCCGGAATGAGTGGGTGGGGAGCCCGCGGTAAATGAGCAGGGAGCCCGACGAGACCCGTTGCCGCGGCCCACCGCGGGCTGGCGGAGGGATGCCTGGCGCGTATAAGAGCCCGAAGGGCGAAGCGCAAGGCAGCCCTGCGTCAGTCCGCGCCCTGCGCCAGCCAGGCTGGACCGCTGACACCGGCCAGCAAGCCCAGATAGCCAGGGCGGCCGGCTTTGAACCGGCCCTACTTCAGGAAGTCCGGCACATCCAGCTCGTCGTCTTCCTCGAATACGACACTTCTCCGCCGCGTCGTCGCCGCGTCGAACACCCGCGCCGCCGAGGCCGTGTCCGCCCGCGGCCGGGAACTGTCCAGCCCGGACCGCTGTGATTCGGCGCCGTTACCGTCCGCGGCTATGGTGACCCCCGACCCGGCTGCGGTCAGCGGGTCGGGCTCGCTGGCGGCGGCCCCGTTCTCAGCGCGCCCGCTGGCCGCCAGGCCGCCAGCCGTCTGGCCAGCGCCCGCCAGCGGCCGGTCGGCCAGAAAGGGGCTGGTGCCAGGCCCGGTCCCGGCGGCACTCATGCTCCCGGTCTGGCTGGCACTCATCCGGGCCAGCCGGGCATGCCGGTTGCTGGCCTCGTCGAAGCCCGCCGCGATGACGGTGACCCGTACCTCGTCACCCAGGGCGTCGTCGATGACCGCGCCGAAGATGATGTTGGCCTCCGGTGCGGCCGAGTTGGCGACCAGCTGGGCGGCTTCGTTGATTTCGAACAGGCCGAGGTCCGAGCCGCCCTGAATGGACAGCAGCACACCATGCGCGCCGTCGATGCTCGCCTCAAGCAGCGGGCTGGAAATGGCGCTCTCGGCGGCGGCCACGCTGCGGTCGTCGCCGCGGGCGGAACCTATCCCCATCAGCGCCGAGCCGGCCCCCGACATGACCGACTTGACGTCGGCGAAGTCCAGATTGATCAGGCCCGGGGTGGTGATCAGGTCGGTGATTCCCTGGACGCCGGACAGCAGCACCTGGTCGGCCGCCTTGAAGGCGTCGAGGACGCTGACGTGACGGTCGGAGATGGACAGCAGCCGGTCATTGGGGATCACGATGAGCGTGTCGACCTCGCTGCGGAGCCGCTCAATCCCCAGCTCGGCCTGGGCGGCCCGGCGCTTGCCCTCAAAGCCGAACGGCCGGGTGACGACACCGATCGTGAGCGCACCCAGCGACCTGGCCACATTGGCGACCACCGGCGCGCCGCCGGTGCCCGTGCCGCCGCCCTCGCCGGCGGTGACGAAGACCATGTCGGCACCCTTGAGTACCTCTTCGATCTCCTCGCGATGATCTTCCGTCGCCTTGTTGCCGACCTCGGGGTTCGCGCCGGCCCCGAGCCCACGGGTGAGTTCGCGGCCGACGTCGAGCTTGACGTCGGCATCACTCATCAGAAGCGCCTGCGCATCGGTATTGATCGCGATGAACTCAACGCCTCTGAGCCCTTCTTCGATCATCCGGTTCACGGCATTGACGCCGCCCCCACCGATACCGACGACCTTGATGACCGCCAAATAATTCTGCGGAGCTGCCACGAGGAGGGCCCTTTCCGCTCGTTTGCCTCTATCGTGTTCCTGCCGCCGCTGTCCGATCGCCCTGCCTTTGATAACGCGGGCAGATCAACCGGGTCAGCGGTCCGCCGAAGTGCGCCCCCATAGCGTCGGCGTGGCATTTCCCTCGATTTCTCAGTGGACCGAACCCTCACTCTCAACCTGAGATTTAGAGTTGTGCTATGCTGGCGATTGATACGGACAGTAGGGTTGCCCGGGATCAGGGTCAACTCGCCACGCGCTAAGTCCCGCTGGTAGTCGCTGGCCGTATTGTGCTGTGGTCCTGCCCGGCACACCGTTGTGGCGGCCTGCCGTCAGCTCCGAAGCGGCGGCCCGCATTCGGAGTCAGCCCCGGGTGACCGCGGTGCCGGGCGCGCTGACGTCGTAATAACGGGCATGCGTGCGCATCAGCACGGCCAATTCCCGCGCCTTCTGGGCGGCCCGCCCCGGGCTGCCCCAGACGACGACCACCCCGCCGGTGAGCCGGACCGACACATCCGACGCGTTGACCGCCGCCACCGCACGGACCCGGTGGGCGATCGATCGCGGCAGCTCGGCCAGCACCTGGGCCGCCGCCCGGACCGCCTGGTTCCCGCGCAGGGTCCCCGTCAGCGGCGCGCCTGGCCCGCCCACCGTGAGCAGCGGAAGAGAAGGCGGACGGCGGGCCGACAGCCGCACGTCGACTCCGAACGCGTCGACCAGCGCATAGTCGCCCGCCCCGGCCACCGCGAAGACCGGGGTGCGGGGCCGCACCGTGATCACCACCGTGCCCGGCCAGTCCCGGGCCACCGTTGCCGACTGGACCTGCTGGATTTGCTCCACCCGGTGAGCGACGACGGCGGCGTTGACCCGGATCAGCGGCAGGCCGCGCGGGATCTGCGCGGCCCGCAGGACCTCCGCCCGTGACACCAGCGGGCCGGTTCCGGTGACCTGGACCGACCGGACGACCAGCAGCCGTGACCCGAGCAAGGCCCAGCCGAGCGCGGCCACGATGGCCGTCGCCACCAGCCCGAAGAACACGGCCCGCCAGCTCACCCGGGCCGGCCCGCCGTGGCCTGTACCTCTCCGGCCCCTGTCCGCCGGGCCGGGGCCGGCCGCCGGGCCAGTCCCCCTCCGGAGGGTGCGCGGGACGGATCCGCTCACTCAGTTCCCTCCGGCCCGCGCCGCCAGCGCCGCCACGATCAGCGGTCCAAGGGCGGTCACGTCGCCCGCACCCATGGTGAGAACCAGGTCGCCGGGCCGCGCGAACTCGGCCACCACCGCGGGCAGCCCGTCCCGGCCGGGCGCTCCGTCGCGGCCGGAGGCGAAGACCGCCCGGCCGCCGGGCACGGCCGAGGCCACCAGCTCCCCGGTCACCCCTGGCTCTGGATCCTCCCGGGCGGCGTACACGTCGAGCACGAACACCTTGTCGGCCAGGCCCAGCGCGGCGCCGAACTCACCGGCGAAGATCCGGGTCCGGCTGAACAGATGCGGCTGGAACACCGCGATGACCCGGCCGTCCCTGATGCCGCGGGCGGCCCGCAGATCGGCGGCCAGCTCGGTCGGGTGGTGCGCGTAGCTGTCCAGCACCAGCACCCCGGCCGCCTCCCCCTTGGGTTCCATCCGCCGCCCCGTCCCCCGGTAGGCTGCCACGCCGTCGGTGGCCGGCCCGGCAGCCACGCCGAGCTCACGGACGGCGGCGTAGGCGGCAGCGCCGTTCAGCGCATTGTGGCGGCCAGGGACGGCGATCGTCAGCCGCGCCGTCTCCGCCCCGGCCGCGCCCGATCCGGCCGGCGGCCCGGCGGAAACCTCCAGTGACACGCTCATCCCGGCCGGCTGGACCGAGCTGACCCGGTAATCGGTGTCGCCCGCCTCGCCGTAGCTGCGCACCCTGATCCCGGCGCTGGCGGCGGTCGCGGCCAGCGCCCGCGCACCCGGGTCGTCGGCACAGGCGATGAGCACCCCGCCGGGGACGATCCGGCGGGCGAACGCGGCGAACGTCTCCTGGATCTCCGCCAGCCCGGCGTAGTTGTCCAGGTGATCGGCCTCGATGCAGGTGACGACGGCCACTTCCGGCGCGAGCATCAGGAACGAGGCGTCGCTCTCGTCGGCCTCGGCGACGAACGCCTCG
>DATDGI010000120.1:0-3261 GCA_036522155.1 Streptosporangiaceae bacterium | reverse complement strand
GGCGCGGCGGGTGCTGCGGGTGGCCGGCCACGCCGCCGCCGCTGGTGGGTGGCCGCTGGCGTCGTGGCGGTCGTGGCGGTGGCCGGGGTGCTGGCCGGGGTGCTGTACCCCTTCGGTGGCAGTGGTCCGCGCGGGAGCGGGGGCGGCGGTGCTTCCCCGGTGCTGGGCACCGTCACCCTGGGGACGCTGACGTCCCGGACCACCGTGGGTGGCACCTTGGGGTATGCGGGCTCCTACAGCGTGATCAACCAGGCCCAGGGCACGTACACGGCGCTGCCGGCGGCGGGCCGGGTGATCCGCCGGGGCCAGGTGCTGTACCAGGTGGACGGCGCCCCCGTGGTGCTGCTGTACGGCCAGGTCCCCGCCTACCGGGCGCTGCTGGAGGGGGTCACCGGGGCTGACGTCCGCGAGCTCAACCGTGACCTGGTGACGCTGGGGTATGCCACCCGGGCCGGGCTTGACCCCTCATCTGATTATTTCAGCCCGGGAACCGCTTATGCGCTGGAGCAGCTGCAGGCACACCTGGGGGTGACCCAGACCGGTAGCCTGAGCCTGGGCCAGGCGGTGTTCTTGCCCTCGGCGGTGCGCGTCACCGCCGACGCGGCCACGCTGGGCGGGCCGGCCGCCCCCGGCTCACCAGCACTGACGGCGACCTCCACCACGCCGCAGGTCACGATCGCCCTCGACCCGGCGCTGCAGTCCGAGGTGAAGGCCGGTGACAAGGTGACGGTCACGCTGCCCGACCAGCACAGCACTCCCGGGGTCGTCACCGGGGTGGGCAAGGTCGCCAGCTCAGGGCCGAGGGGCCCCGGCGCGGGGCCGGCGGTGACGGTGGATGTCGCCTTGTCGCACCCGAAGACCGCCGGTGGCCTGGACCAGGCACCGGTGCAGGTGTCGATCACCACCGCCGAGGCCAAGAACGTCCTGGCCGTCCCGGTGACCGCGCTGCTCGCCACTACCAGCGGCTACCAGATCCAGGTCGCCCGCCCGGGCGGGCACTACCGGTTCGTGCCGGTCAGCCTGGGGCTGTTCGACGGCGCCACCGGTCTGGTCCAGGTGACCGGCCCCGGGCTGCGGGCCGGGCAGAAGGTCGTGGAGGCACAGTCGTGAGCATCCACACCCCCGCCGGCCTGCTGGCCAGCCCTGCCGCCGGGGCCAGCCACGCGTGGCCGGTCCTCTCGCTGGAGCAGGTGAGCAAGACCTACCCCGGCGAGCCGCCCGTGCCGGCCCTGCGCGCGGTGAGCCTGACCATCAACCGGGCCGAGCTGGCGGCGGTGGTCGGCCCGTCGGGCTCCGGCAAGTCGACGCTGCTGCACGTGATGGGAACCCTCGACCGGCCCAGCACGGGGACCGTCCGCATCACCGGCATCGACGCGGCACGGATGCCCGACCAGGAGCTGGCCCGGCTGCGGGCGACCCGGATCGGGTTTGTATTCCAGCACCCATTCCTCGCCGAGCACGCCACCGTGCTCGACAACGTGGCCGACGGGCTACTGTACGCAGGGGTCCGGCTGGCCCAGCGGCGTCGGCTGGCCGCCCGGGCGCTGGGCAGGGTCGGGCTCGCCCACCGGGCCAGCGCCCGCCCCACCCAGCTATCGGGCGGGGAACGCCAGCGGGTCGGGATCGCCCGAGCCCTGGCCGGTCGGCCCGCCATCGTGCTGGCCGACGAGCCCACCGGCAACCTCGACAGCGCCACCGGAGGGTCCATTCTGGCTCTGCTCGAAGAACTGCACGCCGACGGCGCCGCGATCGTCATCGTCACCCACGACCAGCACATCGCCGCCCGCATGCCCCGCCGCATCGAAATGCTCGATGGGCAGATCCTCGCCGACACCGGACCGGCCACCGCCCCCCGCGCCGGCGATGCGGAAAGGACGGCACCCCAGTGACCGCCAGTTCGCTGACCGCGCCTCGCCGGATGACCCCCGCCGACCTCACCCGTGTCGCCAGCGTGGGGCTGCGCACCCGCAAGCTCCGCGCGAGTCTGTCCGCGCTCGGGATCGCCATCGGCGTCGCGGCTATCGTCGCCGTGCTCGGCCTGTCCTCCTCGGCCGAGGCCGGGCTGCGCGCCGAGATCGCCGCGCTCGGCACCAACCTGCTCACGGTCACCAACGGCCAGACCCTGTTCGGCGGCACCGCCGAACTCCCCAAGGCCGCGCCCGCCATGATCGGGCGGATCAGCGGGGTCACCGGTGTCCAGGACACCGGCACCGTGAACAACGTCAACGTCTACCGCAGCCCGCTCATCCCCGTCATAGAGACCAACGGGCTGACCGTTCAGGCGGCCAGCCTCGGCCTTCCACACGCGCTGGGCATCAGCATCGCCGCCGGCAGCTACCTCAACGCGGCCACCGCCCACGAACCCGTCGCCGTGCTGGGCGCCGCCGCCGCCCAAGACCTCGGAATCAACCGCATCATCAGCGGCGAGCGGATCTGGCTCGGCGGGCAGTGGTTCTACCTCACCGGCATACTGCGCCCGGCGGTGCTCGCCTCTGACATCGACACCTCGGTGCTCGTCGGGTTCCCGGCAGCCGAACGCTACCTGCACTTCGACGGGCACCCCTCCACCATCTACGTCCGCTCCGCCACCAGCCAGGTCACCCGCGTCGACAGCCTCCTCGCCGCCACCGCCAACCCCGAAAACCCCAACCAGGTCATCGTCGGCCAGCCCTCCGCGGCCCTCACCGCCCAGCTCGACGCCAACTCCGCCTTCAACAGCCTGTTCTTCGGCCTCGGTGCCGTGGCCCTGCTGGTCGGCGCCGTCGGCGTGGCCAACATCATGGTCATCTCAGTCCTCGAACGCCGCTCCGAGATCGGCCTGCGCCGCGCCCTGGGCGCCACCAAAGGCCACATCCGCACCCAGTTCCTGGCCGAATCCATCCTCCTCACTGTCATCGGCGGCCTGGCCGGCGTGCTCGCCGGCGCCGCCGCCACCGCCATCTACGCCCACGCCAAACATGAGCAGGCCATCATCCCCGCCCTCGCCTGGGCCGGAGGCATCGGCGCCACCATCCTCATTGGTGCCTTCGCCGGCCTGCTCCCCGCCCTCCGCGCGGCCCGCATGTCACCCACCGAAGCGCTCTGGTCGCTGTGAACCGCACACTCCACCAGCCAGCGAGCGCCTCCCATCGCGCCGTCCTGCAGGCGTCGGCAGACTCCGCGGCCGGCCCGGCACCCGCCGCCGGGCTAGCCGTGGCCGGGTGAGCGGAGCAGGGAGATCCTGCGGTTCAGCGCGTGCGAGAGCTGGCGGTAGCAGGACTG